>NZ_NTTM01000069.1:0-8838 GCF_002560985.1 Bacillus sp. AFS018417 | reverse complement strand
TTATCGAATGTTGAATCTAGCACGTTTAAAAGCAAGTCAATTCGTTTCAAAGTAATCTCCTCCCTAAATAGTTAGAGTTTCAAAAAAATCCTTATAACTCTGTTGAGATTCTACATTTTTAAATAAACATCCTGCTTTTTAACTACCCTGCTAATCTTATTCCAAAATCTGGTCCGATTGCGGAATAAAAAACGTCCAGCATATCATACAGGACTTTTAATCAAACTTTATTGTAAATCAACAAGGAGATAAAGCATCGCGACTTTTTTAGAAACGTCGTAACTTTATTTAAAAGCCACAACGAGTATTGATGTGTAATATTTTAAAAAATAGCACAGGAGAAAGCCCCCCTTGGGGCTTTTTACGTAGAAATCTACACAGCAAACCGCGAATTATATATGCAAGATTTTATGCAGACTACAGAAACAGCTGCTACCGTCAAACACAGTCGCGGCGCGGTTGCATGAAATCCTGTATACAGTGAAGCCATTTGAGGAACGACAGATCCTTGCCCCACAAGGGCTGCGGCGCAAACGTCACTGTTGATAATGATGCGTTATGTTAACCAAACATGTATAGGATATACATCAAAATTAACCTGTATTACTAATATTTTTATGTCATAATGAGAGAAAATTCATATTGCGAGGGATTACATTGATTAAAGCTATTTTAAATATTGAGGGATTACTTGTATTGCTCTTGAGCATCTTTATGTATTTCTATCACTACCATTTTAGCTTGATGTGGTTTTTGATACTTTTGTTCGCTCCTGATATTTCTATGCTAGGTTATATTGTTAATTCCAGGATAGGAGCAACTTTATACAATATATTTCACTCTTATATCTTACCTATCTTGTGCATCATATTAGGAATGCTATTCACAAACAATATAACTATTATGTTAGGACTAGTCTGGACCGCACATATAGGAATGGATCGTGTCTTAGGATATGGATTAAAATATAATAATTCTTTTAAAGAAACACATTTACAAAAATTAACCTAATGTTTTTACTTCCGCTAACGATAATTATGTAAATAGGCTGTCCATATGGGCGGCTTATTTTATTTCTTTTGCTTAGCGTGGTTTTTTTCCAAAATGCTGGCGGTACCCCTAAAGGGAGTTTTCAAATTACTTGTTCGGCAAAAATAATCAACTTCCTAGAATGATAAATTAACCTGATTAAAAAAGCGCATAAAACAACAGTAAGCGACCTCGATCATCCTCTTAGGAATCACAAGGTCGCTTACACTATTTCTTCATTCATGGTATTCGTAATCCTTTCTGTTCATTGCAAATGAACGATGATGTTATCCCTTTCTTTATTAATTTTGATAAAAGCAAATTTTTATCAAAATAATAAGGTATAGAAGGTATTCTAGAAAAAAGATCTTACTTTTACTACCCAGCATTTACTAGATACGCTTTCGCCTTCCACTACTCTGGTGGTACCACCCTCTTTTTCAATAGATTTTGGTTTTATACCCTGTACATCATTTGTACATTCGCCTTGCTCTATCCCACTGGATTCACCTTCTTTTTTGATATGTATGTTTTGCTTATACTTATCATACATCCAGGGTCGAATTTTGTAAATACTAAAAATTATAAATTTTCTAAAAATTCAGAATATATTGTAAATAAGTGGTAATTGTAAATGGTTACCATATGATTATAGTTTACATACATTGAAATGAATTTGCTCATGATATAGGTATCGGGTACGTAACGGTTGAGCCCAGATCTATATATGGTTCATAACAGAGGTGTATATAGGTCGGTCAAAGATTGTATACAGGTCATTAGTTCATATAAACTATGTGGTTTGTGTGCAGTCGGAGAGAAGATTCTATTCGGTGGGGAAAAGGTTCATTGTAGTCGTATGCTAGCTGCTATGATTACAATGAGGTTCCAACTTATCGGATAGGGTCGAGCTAAGATCGTGCTGGGTACCGCAGGCTTTAGAGAGCAATTTAGCTCTTATAAGGCTAACGGTCATATATAGCCGAAAGGTTATATATGGTTGTACAGGTATTTTGTACGGTCGAACGAACCATTAGTATGAGTGGTGAACTGCTTGTTTATAGTCGAAAGATTGTAGGTGGGTAATAAACTATTTATATTAGTGCAAGGTAGATCGTTACGTGCTCGTGTTGTTCTAAAATTTGATACATAAAATCGAGTATTTAAATTATATTGAAAAGCAAACGAGATCTAATAAGATCTCGTTTTTATTTTAGGTGTCATTTTTTAAAAAAGATCGAAGAAGAGCATAAGAGGTTTTTGATATCACTTAACGGGGTAGCACCAGCAAAACGCGGTAAATATACGTTAGGACAAATATTGTAAATAATCGTAACCAAAAACGTTTAAATATCGCTTTTGTGGTTATTTGTTTTTAGTTATGGTTTTGGATATACGGAATTGTTATACGAAAAGGAAAATAAAAGTACCACTTAAAATCACCAAAACGAAGGTTTATGTTGGAAAAATCCCTTAGCGTATAAAAAATGCGGTTTTTACTTCCAAAAAAATGTCTTAGCGTATGTTTTCCGCGAAATGTTGGCGGGACCCCTAGCATTTTTCACAATTTATTTATCTGTTTGTTTTTGCTTCTTTTTCAAATACTCCGCACGCAATTTTTCAATTTGCTGCTTTTTATCAAATTTGGCAGGCGTCTGTTTTTCATGAAACTTTGTCACAGCTACCTGACTTTTGTAATCCAATTGATACTTTCCCACTTTGTTCACCTACTTTTCTTATCTTTAAAGAGAATCTATTCAACAAATATAATATACCTTATTTTACTGAAGTAAACCTTATTACTTTATTAGTTTCCTACAACAAGAACTATGTTGACTAAAATGAAGACCGCGCGGTCTTCATTTTTTTGTACACAGCTTATTGAGGGTCTTACTGCAACATCGGTTCTTCTATGTTGTAGTAAATGAGGTCATATGTTGTACAAAAAAAGAATAGATCAAGCACATAATCTCTGCTTGTATCTATTCTCCTCATTCCCTCTCTTATAAAAACTATAATATTATATAAGAGATGTAGTCTTAATCGAGAATACCCTGTTTTTTCTGTTACTTAATAAAATCATTTTACTAAAGGGGATTTTTATAAGCTTTTAAACATATTAAATTCCAATAATAGGACGTTATGTTAACCGACCATGAATATCTATTCATCAATATTTTTTATGATTTTACTTTTTGATCTAAAAGTATCTCCAATTTTTTTCTCACCTACATACCAATAAACATATTTTTACTATTAGGACCCCAATTTTCTCCCATGAAACCTGACATTCCCTCTAAGTTAACGAAGCATGGAAGCACAGTATACATTACGCCCTGCATTGCATTAACTCTAAAAGTTATAACAAATCTCATTTTTGAATTATCAACGGGTGCTATCATTCCCATATCTGGACGTATAGCGTTTTCTGCCATAAGTGCCTCTTTCATTCCTACACTAGCAATACCGACGGGGCCCATATTACTTCTAATCCAATAATTCGAAACATTTGTTGCAGATGCCAAATCAGTTGGTTTATCATAAGTCATTAAAATTTGATTAGAAGAAATTTGTCTAGCCTCAAGAAGTATCGGGTGAGCGACCATTTGGCGAGGGTAATAAGTAAACATAGTATTCCTCCGTTGTTTTTTGAAATAGATAAATTACCCAGATAATATATGCAGATTTTTGATTTGAGTTCACGATAACGAATTCGAGCGTTGCGTTTGGTAGAACCCAAAATAATAGGACCTTATATAGACTTCACATGTATACCCATTCATTGTTCTTTCTTCAACGAAATGGCAGAATAATTCAATAAACCCCGTTCTTTTTCGCTTTTCTGACCTACAATTGGGCTAGGTACTCATCTATGTTAACTAAAATGAATATCTTATTGTTGAAACCATATTAATTACGGAGGAATTAGCATGGGATACTTTGTTACTGTAGAGTCAGGTGTAAATCTATATGTGGAAGATATTAACCCAGGGGGTAACAAGACCATAGTGTTTATACATGGTTGGCCATTAAGCCATAAACAGTTTGAGTATCAGTTTGATGTTCTTCCCGCAATGGGTTACCGCTGTATTGGCATAGACTGGAGGGGCTTTGGTAATTCGGATAAGCCAATGAACGGCTACAACTATGACCGATTGGCAGATGATATTCGCTCCGTTATTGATGCACTTCAATTGAAAAACTTTACACTAGCGGGTCACTCTACAGGTGGGGCTATCGCTATTCGTTATATTGCTCGACATAATGGTTATGGAGTATCTAAACTTGTCCTTATAAGCGCTGCCGCTCCTGTAGGTTTTACAACAGAAACTGCTAATAAATTTCTTAAAGAAACATTAAATGATCGCCCTAAAATGATGCAGGAAGTAACAGATAGTTTTTTCTTTCAGTATATAACTGGCCCATTCTCGAACTGGTTTTTTCAAATGGGATTACAGGCGGCAGGTTGGTCAACCGCCGCAGTCGTAGTTATGCTAAGAGATGAGAAGCTATATACTGATTTGCTAAAAATATCAGTTCCTACTTTAATCTTGCACGGCATTCACGACAAAGTAATTCCATTTGCACAAGCTCAAGAACTAAATCAAAAAATAAAAAATTCACAGCTTGTTCCGTTTCAATATAGTGGTCATGGTCCTTTCTGGGAAGAACGTGACAAGTTTAACCAACTATTGACACAATTTATTTAGTTAAAAATTTGACCTTAATTCAAATAAATGGAGAACGATAGCACAATAATCGGGTACCCTTTACGGACAGTAAAATCTTTGCTGTAATTATTATGCTCGATTCATTGTTCAACGAAAGAATGCTTGAGTTGAATAAGAAAGTAAAAAAACAAATCAAATAATTTCCGATAACGATAATTATGTGAACTAAAGGTAGCTTTGTTAAAAAGATATAAATGCGGTTTTAATGCAACAGAACCGAAACAGTTTCTGTTATCAACAAAAAGATAAAATTTTAGTCAATTTTGTCTAAAAGAAAACTATGCATCCATCGATTTCATGGTCGATATTCAATCGGCAAAATCGAATAAAAATTTACTTAATGTTCGTTAGGTACGTTTTACGTGTATTCACTTGATTGGATATCGACTGAAGTTTACTATGGGATAAACTTAGTGGAAAAATCATCCTAGCACTAAAAAACACGTTAGAAACCTGATTCTAACGTGTTTTTTCTCTAGTTAAATGCGATTATGGTCAGCCTTCCAATCCTTGATAGCTTTCTTAATGTCATCCGGCTTTAGCCCTTCGGCAGAGGCTTTTTTACACAAATCTGCAAACTCATTGTCGCTAGCGAATCGTAACGCGACAATTTGACCCATACTGAGGGCGGGATCGAGCAACTTTCCGGTTAGTACATAATAACGAAGGCTTTCCTCTGCTCGAATTGCCCGGTCTTGCGCCTTTAGTGCATAGATTCTTACAAGCGCTGCAACGATAACGATAATAATCATAATCAATACAAGAATAACAGCTTGAAGAATATTAGTTCCCGCATTAATAGCGCGGACCATATTTGTAATTGCACCTACCAACGTTCCTAAAACTAAAAGTGTCAATACATAATGATACACAGGATGCATACGAATATGGTTCTTATAATTTTGAGATTGCATGTATTTCCCTCCTATTCTCTATCTATCTTATTTACTCCCATTTAAATGTATAACTCGCAACGACAAACGCACCAATGAGGCATCTACAATATTAGTAGGAACACATACTACAAATTCTCCTCTGATTGTTTATAAAAAACTTCCGATAACAAGAATTATGTAAAAAGTAAAGCCGTCCTGATGGACGGTTTTTTGTATTTTTTGCTTAGCGTGGTTTTCTTCCAAAATGCTGACGACACCCCTAGATACCCTTTTTGTTACGAAATAATCCAGGTTATTTATTGTCTTTTTATAGCATAGAAAACCCTTAGCGTACGGAAATCAAGGTTTCAACTTCCAAAAAAATGTATTAACGTGGGTTTTATGTCATTTGGTTGGCGGGACCCCTTTATTAGGTTCTTGGATTTGAAGTAGTTCAACAAAAACATTTAGCATGTCCTGTATTTGAATTCGATTGTCTACAAAATGTTGCAAATTAAATCCATTAAAAATATCCATGCCTGTAATTGCTAAAGTTCTGGCATCTAATGAATTTCCAATTATACCTTCATCTTTCATTCTCTGAAAAAAATGTGTAAGGAATGATCTCCATTCTTCCATTTGGAAAATAAGCCTTTCTTTTATTAGAGGTAATTGATTAGATATCATACATCCTTGGAGGAGCATGGGAGAAGATCCTTTTTCATAAGCTTCATTTACCAAACGCATAGAATATTCTTTAAATTTATTTAGTAAATCTCGATCCTTTTCATTAAGAACTTCCTTTAAATCTTCAAAATAGAAATCAATACCTTCTTTTATCAGCTTTAGCAAGAACTCCTCTTTGTTAGGAAAATGAGCATAGAAAGCACCTTTAGAGTAACCAGCGTGTTTCACAATTTGATCAACACTTGTACTAGAATAGCCTTGCTTAGAAAACAATTCAATTCCTGATTGCATTAATTTGTTAATGGTGTTTTCTGATTGTTTCTGATGATAAATTCCCATAGCAACCTCCTTTTTAAAAGACTGAATATTTAATTAATAATAACACATTCTTCATCATATAATAAATTGATTAATACCGACTAGTTAGTATTAAAAAATAATATTTATAAAGGAGTTGATTGGGGTACGGAAATGATTCGAGGAATGAGGGTAGCACTTAAATTCCTTATGAATTAAGCCTATTTTCCTTTTTGGGGGATAGGCAAAGATATCCATCTAGGAGGGATTTTTTTGAAGAAAATAGTTATTACATTACTGACTTTTGTCTTGACGATCATTCCTATTACTGCTTTTGCCGATACGACATCAACCTCAGTTTCAAAACAAACGCCTTCAACAGAGAGTATGGTTCAATTAAAAGACTTGCCTGTTATGATTGATGGTGTTAAATATGCACAAGATGATTCGCATGTAAAGAATGTAACCCAGTTTGTTTTCGATGACGCTGCAAAAGCAGAGGGAGTAGTCTATGGGTTTACAAATCAAGACCGTTTAAATGATCATTTGCAGAGTGCTGTTGTTGAGCGTAAAAAGGATACTAAGAACAATACGATTACAGCCCAAGCTGTTTATTATAAATCGTATTTTTATCAACATTCTAATTACGGAGGGAGTTACTTTGGAGCTTCCAGTAATATTAGCTATGTCGGATCAACTTGGAACGACAAAATCTCTTCGTTGAAGGCGGGTTACAATCATAACTGGACAGTTATGTGTTGGGATAGTAACTACAGAGGGGCAAGATTCTGGGTGCAATCCGGTATCAATGTCAGCTATGTCGGATCAACTTGGAACGATGAGGCGTCTTCCATCTTCTTTACTAATTAGACTGAAGGAATAACCATATTTTTTGTGAGAATCTTGCTTATGCAGGATTCTTTTTTGTTGTTTGTTTCAGTACTTTTTAGTACAAGGCCCAGTACCAGCGTTCTTGTAATCAGGGGCAAAATAGAAAATAAGTATACAAATCCGCTTGATATACAAATGTTTTGTAGTAACAAAAAGGATTGCTTATGTTACAAAACAAACTACTTTGCCCCTAAACGTAGCTACGCTGGTACTGGGCCTAAATATGGATATGTATTAGCATTTAAATTGTGATGTAAAAGACTCCTTTTTTATTTTTAGATTGAAATATTTGTGGAATCTTGCCTGGTGGTGGGATCTTTTTTTATTGGGGCAAATACATGTGTTTTGTAGTAACAAAAAGGTTACCAATTAATAATGTTAGGGATACTGACGGCAAAACGCAGATTTTATATGCCAAAGATATACAGGATTTCATGCAGGCTGTGAGAACGATTTGAACTGTCAAATGCTGTTCTCACAGGAATGTATGAAATCTTGCATACAGAGAAGGGAACACGCAGGTGGCGGATATCTGGTGATCACAGTATTAGATTCAAAAAAACGATCTCTGATTATGCAAAAGCCCAGACGCTTCTAAAGTAAGACTGAACGATACGATTACGAAGGTCAGGCGCAGTGTTTTAATATAGGGTTGGAGTCGGAGGAGAACAATGGAAGGAAACAATATCGCTTAAAGCAACCGAATAATGATTCCATCTTCCGCCGAAAAACCTATAGCCATAAACTCTTGATTCCCCGACAGTCGTCAAAAAAAACCAGAAATTGTCTCCGTTTCTAAGCCACATATACGTGAAACGATACAAACAATGTTGAAGACCCCAGGGATTCAGGGCATAGGGTGGCATTTGTCGTATATATACCATGATTCTAGGTTCACTCCTTATTGAAATTAGACTTATAACCAGTTTATGCTCAGGGTCAAAGCTTAGATTGGATGTATGCCTAAGTAGCCCACCTAAATTCAAATATGAATGAAAAAGCTTATATGAAATTGTTTAAGGATTGGGCAACTATTTTTATTGAGAACGGTATCTCTAATCCAAAGGAAATTATGAACAGTGTAAATAAGCCATGGAGTTGTTCAACTAACGGGTGCGATACTTCAACAAGGGTATCACATTGACTTCCGCTTTCGAGAATTACGTCGACTAAAATGAAGACCGCGCGGTCTTCATTTTTTTGTACACAGCTTATTGAGGGTCTTACTGCAACATCGGTTCTTCTATGTTGTAGTAAATGAAGTCATATGTTGTACAAAAAAAGAATAGATCAAGCACATGATCTCTGCTTGTATCTATTCTCCTCAT
>NZ_NTTM01000068.1:0-5675 GCF_002560985.1 Bacillus sp. AFS018417 | reverse complement strand
GGCTGCCTAGGATGCCGCCCATGCCCGGGAAACCTATAATACGTTGAGAATCTAATAGCATGTTTCCACCTACTTTTTATAAATATTTCATAGTCTTTTACATGCTATGCTTAAAAAAAAATAAAGGAGCTTATTCTCCTTTAAAATTAGGCAGACTAACTACCGTTACTGATAGGTTATGGTGATATATTATGTATCTTATGTGCTTTATTTCATGCAATTCCAAGCAACCTATATATAAATTTTCAGAATAACAATATCGGTATGTCAAAGATTTAGAGATTACTTGCAATCGCTCTGAAGTTTTTGTACCAGAAAATATACTGTTCGTGTCACCCTTTCATGATGCCGTATTTCGTCCGGTTCCTTCACATTGACGCTTCTTTAGCCCGCTATTCGCAAGCAATAAGAGCACGATTGGTTCAACTCCATACCCGCCTACTGTGCAGATGGCGCCGGATTATGCTAGTAGTTATACGTTTCTTGTCTTCTTTTCACTAACGAAATAGGAGGCGTATTGTTTTATCTTAGGATATACATAATTAATTTTTACTGGACAAGCATACACTCATTTTTAACTTGATCACATACAATGATAAAGTGAAACTTCCATCAGTGGGGGGCTTACTGCCCGTTAATGCGGGATAAAAATAGTAAATGAGGAGGTGCATAATAATGTTTAAACCAGCCTATGGTTACGTTACACTTGTGGGTTCCAATCCGATAGGAGTCAAATCAGGTGCAAACATAAAATTTAATAGAAACGGTCCATTAAAACATATAGGGTTTACCCCACCTAGTGACACCCTAATAATTCCTGAATCAGGAGACTATAAAATCGAATTTATATTATTAATTGATGGTCCTGCTTCTAGTTCGGTATATGGTTTAATTTTAAATAATTCTTTAGTACCTGGGCAACTTACTAATTATGGTATACAAAGACTAGTAGATGGAGCGAGTCTCATGCTCACTGGACAAGCTATTATCCATATCCCAAAACATTCAACACTACAACTTAGAAATATAGGATCAACTACAGATGTGTTACTCCCAATTCTAAACGGACACAAAGTTAATGCTGCATCATTAACTATTGAGAAGCTTAGCTAGTAAAATTTATTTGTGCAGCTGTCAGGATCATGGTTTACGCTAAAATAGCGGGATAAAGCAAAAAGAGCGTCCATTTGGGCGCTCCTTTTGTTTATGAATAGCTGAATAACCGTTACCGCCACGGTTATTCAGCTACAGTCATCATCATCTTCTTTACTTTTTCTTCCGACGGAACAAATCGAGTGTTTTGTATCCTTGTGAAAGGATATCAACCATTTGTTGATGGCGCTTATCGCGTGTTTGTTGTTGCTTCGCCGAGAATATGTGACGCGCCCAGTCTTTTTGATATCCAGGTGTTAAACTTTGGTAAAACTTAAGTTCATTTGGATAATCGGCTAATAATGCCTCGACATCCTTCACATTGTCCTCATAATCGGCAACGCACTGGCTGGCACTCGATGTTTTCTTTGCTTTCTTTTTTTCACGTTTTAAACCAACAACTGTGAAAACGTCATCCATGCTTACCATACGCGCAAACTTAATATCGCTATTCCCTACATATCCATCCTCTCCAACGTTCATTGCTGGAAACATTTCATCTCTATGAATAAAGGTTTTATAACGAGTATTCCCTTTTTTCGGATATGCGAAAAATGCATAACCTTTCTCAAGTAAAAGCTGCTCATTATTAATGATAAATTGTGTATGTGTAACCATCTCATCAATTGTTTCTACAAAAATGAAAATAGCATCATGATCTTTCGAAAGGGTAGTCGTTTGTTCAGTAAAGACATCATAGTCGCTTGGTTGATTAATTACGGCCATATTTGTGAATTTATTTAGTTTTAATTTATCGATAATTGTCATAACAAGCTCCCTTGTTTTTATTTTATTACAATTTAAGTTTCATTTATTTTCTATTCTATTCAATCATTACACCTGGTCGTTCAGTAACTGATAGTTTAAGTCCAAATAAAGTGTACCTTATTCAAACAAAAATGTCTGTAAAGATGATTACTAATTTATAAACGCTCGTAAATACTTTTTTAAATAAAGGTTATGTAACAAATACTGTTGATATTTGAATGAACCAAATTGAAAACGATAATAATGAAACTTCCCTTAAAATGTATCAAATATAAAAAGAAAAAAATTACAATTCTAAAGGAAAAACTAACAATACTTAATGGTAGTGTAAAATTTCGGATTATTTGCTAAAATTTATGAAAAGGAGGGATTTGTATTGAATAACAAAAAAAAGGTTTTACTTTCCATAAATATTGGATCAATTTTCCTAATGCTATTGCTAATACCTACTGTACACTCACCTCTATTGAGTATATCACTTGGAATAAGCATATTATTAAGTACTATTTCAACTACACTTCTAATCATTTTTTATCGAAACGCCGCAAAGCGATAATAAAAAGGCAGACCATACAATTAATAGTCTGCCTTTTCGTTTATCTTAAAAATGTAGTATTAGTCTACTTTTTGCTTTTTGCCTGCAAAAACAGAACATAGAATTAAGATTATTAAAATGCCTAAACAAAGAAAAATACTTGCTCGGTTTTGATCGCTGAATGCAAATGCCACGCAGCTAATAGTTAACGCTATGGCAGTAAATGAGGTCACATATGGAAATCCCCATACTTTAAAATGCGGCAACTTTGTATATGTTTTGCGAAGCTTAAGTTGTGCTAAACATATGCTGATCCACACCACTGATACCGTAAATCCCGGAATTGCCATCAAATACCCAAAAACACGGTCAGGTGAAAAGTACGCAACAAATGTGCCGCCAATAAGAACAATAGAGCTTAAGATAACGCTATATAATGGAACACCGTTCTTAGAAACATATGAAAATAGTTTCGGCGCTTCCCCTTCTGCAGCTAAGGAATGCAGCATACGTGTACAGCCATAAATACCGGAGTTTGCAGCGGACAAAACAGCTGTAATAAGGACGAAGTTCATAATATGAGCTGCTCCTTTAAATCCAACTGCAGATAACACTTGCACAAACGGGCTTGCTTGGTTGCCGATTTCATTCCATGGAATTAATCCGCAAATGACAAGGATTGGGAGCGTATAGAATAATACGATTCTCCAAATTACTCCTTTAATCACTTTAGGCAATACCTTCTCTGCATCCTTCGTTTCTGTTAAAGTCAATCCGATAAGTTCGGAACCACCGTAAGAAAAAATTACGACTAACAATGCGGAAAATACTCCTGACCAGCCGTGTGGAAAGAATCCCTGGTGCTGTACATAGTTTTGCATATAGTCAGTTCCATCGCTCGGGATAATTCCGAATAAAATCCCTGCACCTAAAACAAGAAATAGAACAATCATCGTAATTTTAATTCCGGCAAACCAAAATTCAAACTCTCCGTAATTCTTCACATTCATAAAATTAATAACGACAATGAAAATAGCGCTAATAAGGCTTAAAGACCATAAAGACATAGACGGAAACCAATATTGCAGAAAGCTTCCCGCAGCTATTACTTCAATAACACATACAACTAACCACATGAAACAGTACAGCCATCCAATCACAAAAGACACGTTTGTTCCAAATGCTTTATGAATAAACCCTTTCATATTCACCCCAGGATAAGCGATGGCCATCTCTGCAATTGCACTCATTACAACAAGAAGCAATAATCCGGCAAACAGATAAGAAAAAATAACTGCCGGCCCCGCTATCGATACTGTTTCAGAAGTCCCTTTAAATATACCTGTGCCGATTGCTCCTCCGAGTGCCATCAAACGGATATGCCGCGGCAATAATCTTTTTTGTAATTCCATAAATTTCCCTCCTCATTTTAATAAAAATTTATTTATTCAACAAAAGATTCCATAGAATCAAGTGCAGTTTTTCTTTCAATAAAAAAAATCGTCCCTGTCCTAAATGACAGGGACGATTAAAACCGCGGTACCACCCTAATTGCAAACTTAAGTCTGCCTCTTGATTTTGTTAACGATCTTTTGACCGTCCTTCCCTCTATAAAGGTCGCCCTTTATTTCGAAAAAGATGCTCCGGGATTGAAATTCACGCTTATTTATGTACTGATTCGCACCTTCCATCAGCTCTCTGAAACAGGGAAATAAGCATTACTATATTCCTTTCATTGCATTTCCTATATTCTGTTTTCCATATAATAAAAAAGTCCCTACTGATTGTATCAGTAGGGACGAATATATCGCGGTACCACCCTAGTTGCAGACTTAGTCTGCCTCTCAACTTTGTTAACGATCATTTTTGACCGTTTTTCCCTTCATAAAGGTCACCCTTTACTTCGAAAAAAATGCTCCAGGATCGAAATTCATCCTTATCTTTGTACTGATTTTCACCTTCCATCAGCTCTCTAAAACAGTGAGATAAGCACTACTTATATTCCCTTCATTGCTCAATTATATTTCAATTTATATGACGTAGTTACGTTCTTTAGTAAGTATGTTTTGTATTATAGGGGTTGCATTAATATTCTGTCAATGATTTTAAGCAATATTTATTTAGTATGTTTTACTAAAGGAGGTCACGTATGTAACTCATCAACGAATCTGCGAAGTAACAACTCCTGATAATAATAGGTTATGTTAATTTTATATGGAAGATTTTTATTTTTTTATTCCAAATATTTAGAATTAACATTAAAATAAATAATGGGAGAGGAGTTATGAAATTACAAATTATAAATAACGAGGAGATAGAGATGAAAATACAATTAAAAGCTGATTTAATGCTACTAATGGTTACATTTTTTTGGGGTGCATCCATCTTACTTACAAAGGTTGGCCTCAATTACATGGAAGAATATAATTTAATCGCATTACGTTTTATTATTGCTTTTCTTTTATCAGGTTTAGTATTTTACAAACACTTAATCAAAATTGATTTTAAAACTGTAAAATATGCGTTTATATTAGCTTCTATTTTGTTTATCGTTTATGTTTTTGCAACTTTTGGCACAAAGTATACAACTGTTTCTAATGCCGGTTTCTTAATGAGTCTCACAGTCATCTTTATTCCAGTATTATCATCTATATTTTTAAAGCAAAGACCTGAAAAAAAAGTTGTATTGGGAATTGTTTTAACCATAGTAGGAATAGGATTATTAACGTTAAATAGCGAATTTAAGATAGCTTCTGGTGATATATTATGTATCTTATGTGCTTTATTTTATGCAGTTCATGTCATCGTTACTGGAACAATGACTAAGCATGTTAATTCAATTGCCCTTGGGATATTACAACTAGGTTTTGTTGGCCTATTTAGTATCATTTTCTCAATGTTTATGGAAACCCCAAAACTTCCTGACACTGTTGAATCATGGTTTTCAATCTTAGCCTTAAGCATATTTTGTACAGCAATAGCCTTCATTGTTCAGGTTATTGCACAGCAATATACTAGTCCTACACATACAGGTCTTATTTTTTCATTAGAACCTGTTTTTTCTGCAGGTTTTGCTTTCTTTTTCACGGGTGAAACCCTTACATTAAAAGGTTACTTAGGTGCAACACTCATATTATTAAGTGTATTAATTGCTGAACTAGATTTTAAAGATTTATTAAAACTAAATTATAAGAAAAATATGGAATGAATACTCCCCCAC
>NZ_NTTM01000067.1:0-4578 GCF_002560985.1 Bacillus sp. AFS018417 | reverse complement strand
TCAAGAATATCCTGGTTTTTATATTACTTAATAAAATTTTTGGTTAATACAATTTTCTTATGCAACTAAACTGCCCCGTTAGTTTAAGTGAGAAACTCCACAATCTTACTCTATATTTTAACAGAAATATCCAATTTTATTGAAAACGTTCCTCAACAATCTGGCCCGATTGTTGAATAGAATGACTCGCATTCTTTAAACAACTTTATTATTCGTGAACAACAAGAGCATCTGTATTTACTACTACAAGCAAATACATTGTAGTAGTAAATGAGGTCATTTGTAGTACAACAAAAGGATAGAACAAGCAGAATTCCTCTGTTTGTATCTATCCTCTTCTTTTTGTCTATATAATGTTGCACATTATATAATTATTCTTGGTATACCTATACCAAACACCTATCTCTTGATTCTAAATAAAATAATTTAAACAGGATTTTTCCTTTTATGCTCTTGTCGTTGTTGCAAAACTTCAATATGTTCCTCCATTAAAGGGCGCGATTGTGCAATAACACTTAGATTTAAACGACTTTATTGTTGTATTTTTAAGTGCAGTGAAGTATTTCACATCAAAAATTAAACAACTTTATTTTAACCCCGTCTTAAAATCAGAATGGGGTTATATGTGTTTTAGGTTTTAAAATTAAATAACTTTATTGTCATTTTACATAATCCGCCCTTACGTTGAGTACATGTATTCAACGTAAGGGCCCTTTTAAATTCGTTTTTTAATTTTCTTAATTAAGATAATACGCGTATCTCGGCTGAACCATTTATTCCCCCTTTCGAGGGGATGGGCGAAAACACCCTACTTGCTCTTTAGGTTCATTCTATGAATTTATCCCTAAATCACAAAATTAGAAATCTTTACATTTCTTTAACCGTGGCTTAACTTTTTTTCTCTATCATTAGACATGCATAAACTAATAACATAAAGAGGTGCTACTATATGTCTCCAGAAAAAAATTCTTAACGTACTTAGGAACTGGTACCGTTGCACTAGCAATAGCAAGTACAGAAATTGATGGATTAGTAAAAGCAGCCGAAGCAACAGCTCCTTTTCACTATCCAGAATATAAAAGGCCAAAAAGAGGTCCTTTAAAATTCCAGCCAATCGAACCAACAAAAAAGGATGATATTGTTCTACCAAAGGGCTATAAATATGATGTCATTGCTGCATATGGGGACACGATTAATCAAAAAGGAGATACTTTCGGATACAATAATGACTTTACTCTTTACTTTCCATTTAAAGATGAAAAGAACAGAGGATTGTTATGGGTAAACCATGAATATATCTCAGATTTGTGTGTTTTCGGTCAAACAATTAAGGGCGGATACAACTCCGAACAGATAAAAACTCCGCTATATAATCAAGGTGGTTCGATTATCGAAGTATATAAAGACAAAAATGGGTGAAAAATGGATACAACATCTAAATTTGCTCGTCGCGTCTCAGGACTTACCCCTTTCGCATTAACGGGACCGGCAAAAGGATCAAAAGCTGTTAACGGAACAAAAATAGTTCAAGGTACTTTTGCCAACTGCTCTGGCGGAAGAACACTTTGGAACACAGTGTTATCCTGTGAAGAAAACTATGAATCTACTTCAAAATCGGCAAACTTAGACGAAACACACTTTGGATGGGTAATCGAAGTGGATCCATTTAATCCTGCCTTTCAAGTTCGCAAACACACAGCTTTAGGCCGCTTTAATCATGAAAATACTTGCATGGATCTTTCTAAAGATAATCGAGTCGTTGTATACATGGGCGATGACAAGAAAGATGCCTTTGTATATAAATTTATAAGTAAAAACAAGTATAACCAAAAAGCTACTAAAGGTAATGCTGAGCTTCTTGAAAAATTCCAAACGCAGGCAGATGTTGTCGTAAATTTCCATGAAGCTTGACCGTTCCTTTTGGAATATTGTTTGAACTGCCTGTTGTCATTCTATTTTTAACAGCTATAGGAATAATAAATCCTCAGATGTTAAAGAAATCCAGAAAAATTGCTTATTTTGTGATTCTCATAACGTCTGTGCTAATTACTCCCCCAGATTTTATATCAGACATACTCGTATTAGTTCCGCTGATATTAATCTATGAAATTAGCATTACTTTATCCGCCTTTATCTATCGTAAGAAATTGCAGAAGACGGAAATTTTTTCTTCATGAACAGAGCAAGTCTATTTATAAACCATATTTGATAAGAAGGATGATATAAAAATGAACGTATCACCAATGAGTCGAAAAAGTTTTTTAAAAATGTCAGGTAGCGTAGCTGGCTTATTCTTCCTAAGTCAATTTCCGATAAAAGTCGACGCGTCTTCTTGGGAAAATGAAGATTTCTCATTTGCAGTGATTGCGGATACTCATATTGATCCTTACTCACCACACAGAAGTGAGTATGTTAAAAAGATTTTTTCTAGCTTTCAATCCAAAGATATTCCTTCCTTCGTTCTTCATTTAGGCGATTTAATAGAGGCTGGTCTCCCAGAAGAATATCAAGAATTTCATCGTTTAATTCCTGAGAATTATCGAAATCGATTATATGCCATTAGGGGAAATCATGAAGTAAGATGGGACGAATGGGCTGGAGAACTTTTTCATGACGTGGTCGGTAAATCACAATATTCCTTTGATTTCGGCGGAATTCATTTTATTGCTTTAGATCCTACCCAGCTTCTTCAGGAACCAGGATTTTTTACGAAAGACCAGCTAAATTGGCTTGAGAAAGACCTAAAGTCTATCGGACAAAAAAAACCAGTCGTACTGTACTTGCATTATCCAATTGGAGATAACAATTATTTTATATCCAATGAAGAAGCTCTTTTTGAAATGATTGAGTCCTATAACGTTCGGTTGATTTTAAGCGGCCATGTTCACAAAGAACAAATGTGGATGCAAAATGGCTGTCATATTTTTAGTCTTCCTGCTGCAAAGGATGCACCTGTGTTTTTCTGGATAGAAAAAAAGACCATTGATAAACAGCCTTTATTATCAGTTCACCATGCAGGCATTAATGAAGAGGGTATTCAAAGTCGAACGGTTCTGACCGAGATTCCTCTTACAGGAGCAAGACCTGCAGAACATGAAAAGCCAAAGACTATATTATTTCAACAAAAGCATAAATCTTCAGAAGGTGAATTAAAGGTTATATTGGATCCTCGTACAAAAGCAAAAGAGGTTCTTTATCAATTCTGGCCTGACCATAAATATGCCGGAGAGGATGATGGTAACTGGGAAAGCCTAAATCAAGTAAGCAATTCCTCACTTCGCTTTGAAAAAATCATAGACTTGCATTCAATGCCGATAGGAAAATACCGATTACAGATCAGAGTTAAAAATGAACGGGCCGAATGGTGGGATTCTTCGAAGACTATACAAATAGAAGATCCTCAAGGTACATCGAGATTAGAATGGCAAGAAGATCTGCTAGCACCAATCCAAGCTGATTTAACAAGTATATCTTCTTCAAATCTAGTTATAGCAACAACAATAGCTGGAAGCGTTACAGCTATCTATCAGAATAAAGGGAAAGAAAAATGGTCGAGAAAACTAAAGGAACCGATTTATTCACAGCCAGCATTAAATAATGAGGAAACCGATATCTACGTTGGTACATCAGATCGCATGGTTTATTGTATTCGTACCAGTAATGGTGAAACAGTATGGAAAAGTAAAACGCCAAGTCCCGTTCTAGGCAACATTTATTATGATAATGGGGAACTAATCATTCCATCGGGACATCATATCGTTTTAATGGATGCACAAACTGGAAAAATAAAATGGTCAACAGAAGTTAGCGGTTTTACTGCTGGGATGCCAACCGCCGATGATAAAGCCATTTATTTGGGAGCAGGAGACGGCAAGGCCTATGCATTGGATAGAATCAATGGACAAGTAATATGGGAATCTACCATTCTGATAAGAGAAACACCCTATAAAACGTTAATTTATAGTCCATGGGCAACAAAAGTAACAATTGTTCCATCCAAGGAAGGGACAAAAGATCTTGTTTATGTTTCGAATGTTTCGAACACATATGCTCTTAATCGCCATACTGGAAATATCGAGTGGACATTTAAGGGTGGTTTTCTCTATTCCGCGCCACTCATCTTAATGGAAAACACTATGGCTGTTTTAGCAGATGAATGGGGAAAAGTTAGTGCTATTAATCCTTATTCGGGTAAACTGCTTTGGCAAACAACAACAAAACAACGCGTATTTAATGCTTCACCAGTTAAAGCTGAAGGAGAAAAAGTCTATATTTCTGGTGTAAATGGCTTACTTACGGGGCTAGATTTGAAGAATGGAAGTATCATTGATGAGTATCATTTTTCTACGGACTATGTTTACTCTACACCAATTGTTCAAAACGCACAAATCATCCAAGCTGGACAAGATGGGATTGTGCAAGCAATAAGGATATAAGTTACATAATTTGGTTTTGGTGCAAAAAAAGAATAAAATGCATATATTCCTAACGGAATCGTATCTTATGCTGCAAGTCCAAACAATTGATGGATGAATTCTTTCTGATTTTGGACAGACTGGTTGGACTTATCCCCGTCAA
>NZ_NTTM01000066.1:0-21205 GCF_002560985.1 Bacillus sp. AFS018417 | reverse complement strand
TATTGAATCGACTTCATGTTGAAATGACAGGCTTTGAGAGGGGGGCTGAGTATAGAGGTCACTAAATTGGTCACATTTGAATGATTTTATCCAATTTATCTGAGACAGACTTCTGCATGTTTGGTAGAACGTGACTATAAGTATCAAGAGTTGTTCCAATCTCAGAATGACCTAGCCTTTCAGAAATTAGCTTCACATTAACATTTTGTTGAATCAGGATAGTAGCATGAGTGTGTCTAAGGTCATGGAATCGTATTTTAGGCAAGCCAACCTTCTCTGTTAGGTTATAGAACTCTTTACGGAAATTTCTTGGTATCATAGGTTTTCCGTTTCGTGTGCATACAACTAAGTCGAAATCATTGTAGTTTTGTCCTAGCAGCACCTTTTCCTCTAAGACCTGTTTCCTGTGAGCTTTAAGCTCTTCGATCAACGTGTTTGGTATGTGGATAGAACGAACACTTGTAGCATTTTTAGCGCCTACTTTGATTTTTGTATCTTGCGTTAGCGTCTGTCTGATGAAGACTGTTTGTGTTTCGAAATCGATATCCTTCCAGCGAAGTCCTAAAATCTCTCCTTGTCGCATCCCTGTCAAAATTGAGATTAGAAACCCGATAAAGCAACGAGTAAGTCGATGAACTTGTTTTGCTTCATTGATGAAGTAGTTTACTTGTTCTAACGACCAAACGCTCATTTCTTTGCGCTTTATCTTTGGGAGAGTTATTCCTTCTGCAGGATTGTCTTTAATAATCTTCATTACTTTCGCCTTTTTCAATGATGCACTAACGATTCGGAAAACTAGATGAACGGTATGCTCTGAATATCCGGTTCCACCTACCAGTTCGTTAATGAATTTTTGAATTTGAATAGGCATGATTTGCTGAACTTTCAAATGACCTAGTTTGGGCTTTATAACGTTACGATAATAGATTAGATGAATCTCAAAGGTTGTATTCTGCAAATGGTTTTGTCTTTCCTGAAACCATTCTTCCATGTACTTGTCATAGGTCATTTGCGTTAAATCAAAAAACTCGTTTTCTAATATCTCTGCCTTAACCTTGGTCATTTCATCCATTGCATGACGTTTAGTTTCAAAGCCTCTTCTTCTAATCTGCTTTCGTTTACCAGTCAAAGGGTCTATTCCGCCATTGAAGACGAAATCCCATTTGCCTGTTTGTTTATTTTTAGTTATACTTCCTGTCACAGTAAGAACAACCTCCTTAGAAAGTTGCTCTTAAATCTGAAAAGATTTCCTAAATACATTTTAACATGATGATCTTTTACGGGACACATATTGAACAAAAACATAAGCATATGGTTAAAAGATCTGAAATTTTAATTTTACGAACTTATGTTCGTGTATTAAAATAAAATAAAAGAGACGGTATATGAGTTTGGCGGCTCTACCATCTCTTAATACGAACAACAGAAGTAAAAACCTCTGCTATCCTATGTTAGCATGTCTTCTTTTGTTGTGTCAAAAGGGGAGATATACATGAAATTAATCTCAATTTTAAGCGGCGAAGGGTTTGTGATGTATAACAAAGAACTAGCTCGTTCAGTATCAGTAAATGGAGCAATCATCTTTGGACAGTTATGTTCAAGTTATGAAAGCTTTGGCAGAAAGGAAATGCTAACGATTCGAGATAATAAAGAATATTTCTTTCTGACGAGTGAAACATTAGAAGGAGAAACAGCTTTAACTTACAAGCAACAGTTAAAAGCTATTAAAGAATTAGAGGATGCTGGCTACATAGAAACCAAAGTGATGGGAGTACCTTCAAAGAAATATTTTCATATCACAGACAAAATTGTTATGGCATTTATTGGAAATCATAACTCTTACAAAAGGGAAGACCTGAACAAACCAATAAGTCAAGAGCCAATGCAGAAAGAAGACACTCCCAGCCTTTCCAAAAGGGAAATCCTAGCGTTGCCAAAAGGGAAAGACAAGCCTGTACAAAAGGGTTCAACTATTAAAAAGAAAAATAAAAAAGAACAATATAAAGATAACAATAATTTCAATTGTAATTACAAGGAATCATTAAACACTGATAAATTTGAGGAATTACTAACTAACGCTGCTAACGAATTCTATACTCAATTCACTGTTGGTAGATGGTCAAAGAAACAATGGAAAACATTAATAGAAAAGTTTGTAAATGATACAATTGAGAGTGGAAGATACATAAATGTGCCTGAAGATAAGATTAAAGGATATGCGTACAAATCACTTGAAATTATTACTAATAATTCCGATTATAAACGTTCTGATGAATTTGCTGAGTATCAAGAAGTCATGATGGAACTTTCAAGTAATGGTATCAATAAAAATGATACACAGTCTGGTTTCTATAATTGGTTGGAGGACAATAAAGATGAGTTACCGTATTGAGGCTACATTAAGATAGCTCTCATAAGCCCCAGAATTCATTCTGAGACTCAGAAACATTAAAGATAATATTTTTTATTATCTTTAATGTTTTTGTGCTTAGATTAAAAATTATAATAACATTTATACAACTGGTTGAATAAATAGTTTAATAGTTTTAACCATTTTGATTGGAGGATAAGAATGTTATGAATGGTTATCAAAAAGTTGATGGAGTGGCTAAAGCTCTCGGCATAGCTGCTTCAACTGTAAAGAAGTATTATCTCCTAATTGAAGAACATAACTATCGTTTTAAGCGAAGTGTACAAGGACAAGTTATGTTTTCTGATTATGATATTTCTTTGTTTCGTAAGTTGATAAGACTAAAGAATGAGCCAGGCATGACTTTACATAAAGCAGTAGAGCAACTTCTAAAAGAAGAAGGTATAGCCGATACAACCAACATAAATCGTCAAATTGCAACTGTAATGGCCGAACTTACTGATTTGAAACAATTGGTTCAGAAACAGAACGAAATGACGAGGAAGCAGCAAGAGCAATTAGATAGAGTTGAAGAACAAACAAGCTTCTTATGCAATCACTTAGAGAGACTCAAGAGGAGTTGGATGAACAAATGACAAATAAGCAAATGAGCGAAGATCAAATTTTAGCAGCCATTCAAGAAATGAATCAGAATATCAATGAACAATTTGATGAAATGAAGTAACAGCTTGACGGGATAAAAGAAGAAGTTGGTCCTCTGAAAAATAGATTAGTCTCATTAGAAGAAACAATTGCAGAAGGATTTAAAGAGATAGATAAAAATCTCGACAAAATGTCTCGCAGGGTCAACAGGATTACTCGTAATGGATTTTAGAGTCCTTATTTATTATATCCTATTATTGAGATGAAAAGTATCTTAGAACCAATTCTGGAGGGCGGAAAATGACTGCAGAGGAAATGTTTAAGGCTGTCAAAGAGTTAAGTAACGAGGAGTGATGGAAGTTATTGAAAATGATGTACGATGAGTATTACTCTAAAGAGCACCTTGTAACAATGCAAGAGACACGAGAAGATGAGGACGAATATTAATAAAGAAGGCCAAGCAAATTACGCTTGGTCTTTTCAGTATAATTATCTAATAACAAGGTCTGGTCTATATTGATCGTCTGGATGTGGGACTCTTTCTAATAAATCTATTAGGAATGAGAGGTAGTTTTTAACCTGTTTACGGAAAAAATCAAAATTGTCAATCTGCCTATCCCTGTAAGCATGGATAGCATTTCTTTTGCCTTGAATCATTGTAAGCCAGTCATTCTTATCTTGTCGTTCAACATCACTCCAGACACTTTTCTCGAAGAAGTTTTTTAATCCGTTAAACATAGCACCATCAGGATCAACTTGCTGTCCCCATTGAGTAATTGCATTACTGTCAATCTTGTAATTTTCATAGAAGACAGACAGGAAAAATTTCATGCTTCCTTCAACGATTGCTCCAAGATTGCTCCAAGCTAAAATTAAATCTCCATACTTTGCTTCTTGCTCCGGATCGTTTTCCCATTTATACAATGAATAACTTAGAGAAACTAACCAATCTAATCTTGATTTGCTGAGTAAATTAGCAGCGTCAATTGGTGCCCAACCTTGAGCTTTAGACCAAAAGCTTTGGATATATTCATTAAGTTCAACAATTTTATCTACTGTTTCAGAATAAGATAAATCTTCAACTGTTCTTCTATTAAACATACTTAACACTTCCTTCCATAATATAATTTACTAATATATAGAATATCATGATTTTCTAGGTTATAGATACAAATATTGTTACTAAAAGTGCATAATTCTACTGAAGGAATATGCATCATAAAATTCTTATTTTATTTTAATAAAGATGGGTACATTTCACCATTTAAGGTTACAAAGTTGGCGGTACAGTATATAAAGCTTTTCCAACTTTGTAACTACCTTAGAAAAATTTTAAAAAAGAACGCCCTGTTTGATTTACGTTTGATGCTGTTCGGATAGAATCCTTATGTGACAATCAAACGGAGGAGATAACAGAATATGAATGGAGTCAAACGAGTTTTTAAGAAATCATTAGCAATCCAATTAATGCAAAGTGGAAACGACTTAATTGAAATTGAAGTAAATATGCGTAACGACAAATTAGTAGTTTACATATTTAGGGATTCAGCTAAACTTCAAAAAGATTTAACTTATTTCGATAACCTTCACAAAAATAGCATGCAATATTCATAAAATAAAATCCTGAAAGAAAGGGAGTAGTTATCCTGAATGAAAAAAGAACCTTTATTAAAAATAGAACAAGTATTAAGTTTTAAGAAAAATACTAAGTATGCCTTATTTGCTGAGCCTGGTCGAGGTAAGACTCACGCATTTAAAACTGTTATTGTTCCTTATGCGAAAGAGCACAAGAAAAAAGTCTTATATCTTGCTCATAGAAGTTCATTAAAGAAGCAAACTTACAATGATATTAAAAATGACCTTAAAAAACTTAGACACGAATTTTTAACTGAAATCAGTAGCGGCTACGTTGAGATTGTTACTTACCAACTTTTAGAATGGCTTTCTAAGAACAACAATCATGAACAACTTCTAGGTTTGACAAATGTTGATTTGATTGTTTGTGATGAATTCCACTATATGATTACAGATAGTTGGAATGAACAAACTGAAGAAACTTTTGGTTTATTATCTTCAGTAGAGTGTCCCGTGCTTCTTTTGACTGGAACTCCTCGTTCCTTATCAGTAATTTATAAAGCGTGGAATGTTGAGATATTATGTAAGCCGAACAGAAGCAAAAACAATCTAAAATCTGTAACAATTTATGATTTTGGCGACAGAGAGATCGTTGAGAGGTATGTTGCTGAAACTCATAGACCAGGACATAAGATTCTCAACTTTTATACGGGTAGACTTTCTTTACTTCAAAAACTTCAAGGGAAATATGGGGGAGCATTAGTTTGTTCAAAAGACCAAGAAGATTATGGAAAAATTGCATCAACTGATTTAATTGAATTAGTTGAACGCGGTAACTTTGACGAGCAAGGAAACGAAGTTGAATACACCACTCTTCCAGTAGATTTAATTTGGTCAACATCAGTGTGGAACGAAGGCATCAACCTTACTGATCTGACAATAAAAACTATTGTTTCTTGGTTCCCTAGAAAAGTTGATGACATATTACAACAGTTAGCGAGAGCAAGAAAAAGTTCTATTGATGCAATCATTGTTAAACCGGCCCAAGATGTTTTAAAAAGAGACTTGAAAGAATACAAAGAAGAATTAACGAAAGATGATAACCTTCATATAATAAGAAAAGCTTTTTTAGAGTATGTTATTGATGAAATAGAAGAAATTTTTAAAGTCGGTTATGTTCAGTTTTTTCAGCAGTATGTAGAGAACATTCAAGTAAAGCACTATAAATTAGAGAAGTTGAAAGAAACTTTACCTGAATACTTAGAAAGTCTTGTAGATGAAGAAATTTCAGAAGACGACAAAAAAGATCTCTATAACGAACTGTATTATAAAGGATTAAGAAGAAGTCAAAACAGAAAAGCGACTTCTCTTTTAACAGTTAATGAAGTTTTAGAAGAAATGAAACTGCCTTATAAATTAGAAAGCAAAGTCGTTAAAAGGGCAGGGAAGGCGAAGCGTATATTAAAGGTTACAAAGTTAGAAAAACAATATATAATGCATGGCCAATGTTGTAACCCTAAAGAACTAAGGTTTCGTAACTTTTTATCGCTTTTAGAAAAACATAATTCATTTTTTGAAGAGGGGATTGAAGATTTAAACTCAAAGAAGCAAATAAACACGAGCAACATTTTCCAAACTATGAGCTAAGAAGAGGAAGAAAATCGTCATATTAGAGAATTTTATCAAACTTCTTAATTAAACGAAGTTGAGCTGAAGAGTTAGAGAAAACAAAGAAAATAAACGATTTATTAACTTACCAGGAAATAAGACAGATACACTTTATTCAGATGATAATTAAATGAATTTTTTGGAACTTCTTCTAATTTCTTCGAAAATTATATATTTTTTAAGTTTTATATATAGGTATTGAGAGGCGGTAACAAATTTACTAAGTTGATTTTATAAAAAAGAATTTTTGTATTGTATCTAAAAAAATTGGTATCAGATAAAATATAAAATACTGTTTCAATTTTCATATTTATTTATGTTCTCCAAGTTGTTCTAAACAAAATGTTTTAATTATAACGTGACTTGGATAATAATAATACTTTTCTCTTTAATAGGTGTTGAGAAAGGATTTAAATATTATACGGGAATTGGATTTCCTAACTAATAGGTTGAGTTCTATGCAATAATAACTCTTTAGGATATTTTTTGAGCGAGTTGGTTATCTATATCGTGTCATTGGTGCTATGTTTTCAACGGAAACCAAAAAATAAACTACTCTAAATATATTTAGAGTAGTTTATTAATTAGATTTAGAATATACTTGTCGGATCATCATCTGAATATTCTTCAACATCTGATTTATTTTCTACAGCTCCAGTATTTAGAAAGTTATCAAGTAAGAGAAAAGCATTTCCAATATCATTAATCTCTAATACAAGCCTGTAACGATCGATTTCCCCAGAAATATTTTCATAAGGCCTAATCGGAGGTAATCTTTTTATCCAATCTCTATAAAATTCTCTGTCATAATAATACTTTCCATTTTCATTATCCCAAATCCCGTGATTTTCCAAAAATGTATTCATATCATATTCTTCATAATAATCCTCATCAGCAGAGATCTCAGCCCATGGGAATAAGTGTGTAAACACTTCTTTATAAGACATCATGGGAAAATATATAGTTGGATAGCTAAATTCTACTCTTTCATATTCGGTATACTCATCAATAATTTTTAACGTTAAGGAGCCTTTACCAGATGACTTATTTATCCACTCTTCTGATTCTAATACTAGTTTGTTACCTCGTTTTATTTCATTCATCCATGCTTTATCCATTACTAACTTATGAAGCCTTTTTTCATAATCTGTTTGGTTTTCAGCAATTTTTTGTAATTTAGATTTAGAGTCAAAGCTCAATATTTGATTAGATGGTACAAGGATTTTCCAACCGCTTTTTGTTCGTTTTATTTTTTCCTCGATAATATGTTCCCAGTAACAAATTCCATTTTTCACATCACACAACACTAGTATTACTGGTAGTGAATGTTTAAGCCAATAAGTTAAATGTTTCATTTCACCGTAGAAATAAAAGCCATCTTTGTTTTTCTTTTTAAAGAAGCTTTCACCGGATTTAATTTGTATTGCTATTAATTTTCCAGTCGCAGTACTATTCTCAACCAGTTCTAAGTGTGCATCTATCCCATAATCATCGGTAGGTTGTTCTCGAAAAATCCAACATAATTCTTCGTTTATTGCTTCATCGACTAAGCGAATCCCTTTTCTTTCAACCTGGCGGTTCCCCACATTTGGCCCCATTTGAGTGCCCTCCGTATGTCTATTTTATTGAAATCTATTATTACAATTTATGATAACACCATCAGGTTTTGATTAAAAAGAGAAATATGTAAATGCATAACAACACTGGTAATAAAATTTAAGATTTTGAAGGTATTTGATGAAATATGACGAAATTATGGTATATTGATGTAATTATTTGTTATTTAGGAGATATTATGGAACAAAATGAGCTTTTACTTTTTGATAAATTTAAACCAAATACTGATGCAGTTCAAACTAACAGAGGATTTCTCTATCAGTATTTAAAAACATTAAAATCGTGGTTAATTTCAGCAATTGATGAATCAGGAAATGTAATATATTGTGAAACCGAGGATGATATTAAAGAGGTTAACTCTAAATTACATACTATTAAGTTTACTCAAATAAAATGCTATTCAAGTAATTTAGGAACAAATGATGAGGAAATAGAGAAGTCCATTTACAATTTTTTTATCCTTTCTAATATTTATAGTAAGTATAATGGTACTTTTTTATTTGAAACTAATACCAAGATCAAAAGAAATGATAATCTTTTAAAAGAATGGTGTCAAAACCAGGAGGATATGAGTCCTGAAATTTTTAAAAAATGCAAGTATAGAGTAGCAGAAGTTATTTTAAAAGTAATTGAACAAAAAAAGGAGTCTGCTATTAAGGCTCTTAACAACAAAATAGATGAACTTAAGAAAAAAGATGAAGATTTTACTGTTGAATTAAAGGAATTAGAAACAAAGATTACAGTTACTGAACAAGAATATACCTTGCTAATAAATAAAATTAAGAGTGAAGCCTTTTTAGAAGCCTTTACTAAAAGTATCAAATGGGTTTTTGAAAAGGTTGAAGGTGAAACTGCTGTTCAACTATTAAAAGAAGAATGCTTAGCTTTATTAAAACAATATATTAATAGTTATTCATTTCTATTATTAACCAGATTGTTATCAGAAATATATTTCAGATCGTGCAATACTGAAGTTGAAGAAAGAAGGTTGGATAAGCAATTACTTGATAAGATAATAGATGAATCTGAGGAAGAAATGTTAAAAAGAACTGATCAAGATATAAAAAATTCTCTACAAGAGATAAGTGGTAAATTAGAAGAAATGCATAGATTTATGGGAAGGGAGTTCGATTATATAAAAGAGCGACTTCCTGAAAAACCTATCTTAAGCCCAGTTCTATACGACCTGCCTTTTTACGACGGGAAAAAAATAGACAGTTTTTTAAGTATAGAATCAAATAGTAACCAAAGCAAACTAGAGAGTAAGATTAAGAAAATGAACCTTCAAGAAGATGATGAATCAGATTTAATCGCTATTGCTACTAGGTTTCGCTGTAGATATCTTTTATATTTAGAACAACTACAGTTAAATGGTTTGGAAACGGAATATAACGAATTAAAGTCACTTGAAGAAACAGTTAAACATGAATGTTTTGAAGCTAAACTAATGATAGAAGATGAGGAAAACTTTAACTCTTTTCGGTTTTGGACCGAATTTAAGAAGAAGTTAGAGCTCTTTGCTAAAAGTAAAAAAATAGATGATTCGTCAATTGTTCACGCTCAGATGTACCAAATGGCTGCGGAGTGTCCTCTCAGATGGAATAAGGTGGGAAGTTAAGTGGATGAGTACTATAATAACGATAAATTTTACGAGATTCTAAAACGTAACAATATAGAAATGGACGTATTACCTCCCGATCAACAAATAAAGTATGTTAAACCCGATGAAGATTATGATTTTCATTCATATCGAATAATATTACTTATTAAACTATGTGGTATTGTTAAGCCTGAAATTTCTCCTTTTGAAACACTTTATGGAAGAAGAAAATTTGCTTTTTATGATTTTTTAATTAGATATCCTTTTTATCTTGAAAAAGCTGTAGGAATGAAGAAAAAAAATGATAAGTTAATGAAGTTGTTGAATTTAAAGTCGTTTGAAAAAGAAGAGGTATTTTCTCCTATGGTGAAGTTTATAAGAGGGCCATGGGATTTTGAATATGAAAACATATTTAATTATTTAATTAGTAAGGATCTTATAGAAGTTCAATATACAAATATAACAAAACATAAAAAAGAGTTTACTATAAGTTTAACTGAAACTGGTAATGAAGTAGCATTAAAAATTAAAGAAGAGGAGAAGTTGTGGGTAGACAGAATGCAAATAATAAATAATTTATTTAGAGCAAATGCTACGAATGAAAAAATAGACACGTATATAGAAGACAATTTTGGCGAGTTGTATAAAGGGCTAGGAGAGATACTGGATGTTAATTGAAGCGGTTGATATAAAAATTATTACACAAAATGGAGAGAAATACGGTAGAAATGTTGACTTTACTAATGAAGGAAAAACAAAAGAAATCAACCTAATTTACGGTGAGAATACTCTAGGTAAATCTACATTAATTGAAAGTATAATTTATGGTCTTTCTGGTGAAGAAATTTATGGACAGAAGAGAAAAAATGATGTTGCAGATTACAGCTTGATTATTGAAAATTTTTTTCAATCTAAAATATCCGAAAGCTATATAAATCTTCAATTGTTTAACGGGAAAGACAGGGTTGTTGTCTCAAGAGATACATTATATAGAGATGAACCAATAATAGTTTATTATGACAGTAAAATTGATAACTTTAAAAAATCAAAAAAAATTGAATTTTATAAAGCGAAAAAAGATAAAAATATTAGAGGTAACAAAACATATCAAGAATTTTTATTTGATTATTTAAACATTCCTAAATATAGAAATATGTCGGATTTTGAAGGGGGTAAAGAAGAAGATGGGAGTTCATTAATTTTTTATATTCAAAATTTAATGCCACTTTTTGTAATTAACCAGTTAGCTTGGGGAGATATTCAGGCTATTAATCCTCGTTATGGACTAAAAGACGTAAAGAAAATTGCTTTTGAAATAATAATGGGTTTTTCAAATACAAAAAATATTTCTGATAAGTTCATTTTAAATCTTTTAAATAGTGAGTTGAAACAAAAAAGAGTGTCTTTAAATGATGTGGAAGAAGTATTGGCTACAACTCAATTTAAGGAAGAAGAACAGTTAAATGAACAAACAAAAAAACTACAGGAAGAACTCATTTCGTACAACGAGGAACTAAAGAAAATTGAAGAAGATGAAATGCCGGACATAGATACCTTAAAACCAATGAAAGATAAATATAGGCGATTGATGTCATTGTCTAAACGACATGAGGAACAGATTAATGGTCTTGATCAAGAGATTGGAGAATATGATTATTATATTAATAAAATACTAATGGACATAGAAAAGCTCGATAAATTAAGAACTGCAAAAAAACTTATAGGTTCTTTGCCAGTTAAGAAGTGTCCTCATTGTCATAATAAAGTAACAATAGATGAAAATTATGAAGTAGAAACTAACCATTGTAGTCTTTGTTCGAATGAGATGATGTCCAAAAATTATTCAAAAACCGATGAATTATTAGGGTATCTAATTGATGAAGAAAAAGACTTTCAAAGGTTAAAAAATATGAAACAAAAAGAGAAAGTGAAGATAGAAAGTGATCTATTTATTATTAAACTTGATTTGTTAGAAATACAGAAAACTATTGAAGATTTACAAGGGGACTTAAAACCATACAATTATAAGAGATATCATTTAATTTCCCGTGAGATTGGAAGAATTAATAATACAATTAATAGTTTGGAAAAAGATAGAGAAATAGTCGTTAAATATGAAGGTTTAAAAACCAATATACAAACGCTAAATAATAAGATTGAAGAAATTAAAGAGGGAATAAAAAACAACGAAGTCGGAGTAGATGATAAAACAAAAATTAAGTTCTTTGAACGTAAATTCAAAGAATATTTGTTTGGTCTAGATTTCCTTAAAGATGGTGTGGATTATAATCGAATTATTGATGCACATAAAGAGATTTCTTTAACAAATAAAGATACTTTAGTTGATGAGATATCGAAAGAAATTTATGAAAATATAATCATTGATCGAGAAGATTATTCTCCAAAACTAGAAGATAGGAATTTATACAGTATTACTTCTAGTAGTGGTCTAATAAGAATTATTTTGGCTTATTATTTAGCACTACTTAGAACAGGTTTAGAATATAAAAATGCTACAAATCATCCGTTGTTATTGATATTGGACGAACCAAGACAGCAAAACCTTGATCTTGACTCTTATATTAAATTTACTGATTTATTAAGAGGTCTCCAAATTCAATTTCCAGGACAATTCCAGATAATAATGGCATCAGGAGATAAGGGGAGTCTGTCTGAAGAGGATATATCATTAAATTTAAATAAGAATTACCTAATTGAGAAAAGATAAATTTTAATTTTCACTCGCAGGTTGAATATTGTTAGAAGAGTAAAGAAATCCTTTGTTGAAGAATTTGTTTAGTTATAGAGTGTAGTTATTAAAAAAAGGAGTAAGGTTAAGGTATGAACCTAAGTAGTTTAATTAAAGAATTGCCTATAAATTATGAGGCAACAGCTATAGATGTATCAAACATATCAGGGCAAAACCGAGTAAAAGGCATCCATAACATAAAAGATGGAACTGGAAAAATAATAGGTGCAATTATTTTGTGTACCATCAATGGTACAGATTATGCGAATAAATGGATTAAAGACGAGTTCATACTAAAATATTATTTTTATGGTATTACTGTTGAAGGTGAAAAGCGGTTTAGCCCAGACTATAAAGATAATCAAGTAATTATCAATTCAAAAGGTAATTATCCAATATATACATTTGTTAGAAATTCTGATGTTGAAAAATTTAAATATAAAGGAAAGTTTGTACTTTTAGAAACTGATACTGAAATAAACGGAGCCATGTACTTTTTATTAGGGAAAGAAGACAAAATTGATAATTTTAATATCGCAATGATCCCTATTGAAGACAATGAAAATTTTCCTGAGGGAAAAGAAAAAGAACGATTACACAAGTATAAGGAAAGGAATCCAAGAGTATTAAAAAGAGCAAAAGAGAACTTTAAAAAAGAGAATGGAAAATTGTATTGCGAGGTATGCGGGTTTGATTTTCAAGAAAAGTATGGTGAGTTGGGGCAAGATTTTATTGAAGGGCACCATGTAATTCCTGTTTCAGAACTGAATGAAAATGATGTTACAAATATAAATGATATTCTAATGGTTTGCTCTAATTGTCATAGGATGCTTCATAAGAAAAGACCATGCCTAACTAAAGAGGAACTCCAGGTTCTTATTAAGTAATTCAAATCCTAGGTAAATAAACTAGGATTTTTTTTATGTTCTAAAACTATATAAATAATTCCCCGATATAGTTTTATACCACTGGATGAGTTATGTTATTCATTTCTAATGAACTAAATTTACCTCTCCGTATATGGTTTATGCAGTTTATGTGATATTATATATCATTTTATTTGTTTATTATCTAAATGTATATATATAGTGTTTTACGGTTAATGATTACATCACATGACAAAGATAGGTGAAATGTTTTGAAAACTTCGGTCAAAGAAATTCATGAAGTAGCTACTTATCTTCGGAAATCAAGAGACGAAGGTAAAGAGGATTTAAAGAAACACGGAACGGGGTTAATTGAATTAGCAAACTCCAAAAAAATTCATTTCGAAGAAAGGTAACTAACCTTCCTAAAATCTGTAGTGAACAATCTTTAAACTGTATATGATAAATATAAAATGAGTATTCTTATTAAGTCAAAGCCTCAATTTCTTTTAAGGAGTTGAAGCCATTTTTATTTTAAGAGGGAAATCGAATGAGTTACCAAACTGTAAAACACGAAAACTAGGAGGTACTAAGGAACATCGAAACAAATCGAGACCAGCCAAAAGAGTCATACAGCAGTTTAAGGATTAAGAGGGAATTAATAAGTATCCCAACACATAAGGAAGACAATTTAAATCCATGGAGAGTTCAAGTAAGCTATTTATAAGATGAACGGGCGTGATAATACAATGTATAAGTAAGGAGAGGTATTGTACTATAAGAAATATATGATATTGAGAGGTTACAATGCGTCAAGGTTGGTCATATTTTGTGTAATTAGAGGTGAAAGGAGAATTGCCATCTCACATTGTCTCCACTTTATACCCGCCTACCATGTTGAAAAAAATAGCTCTTCTTATAGAAATAACGTGGGTGTGGGCATATTTTAACAAGGTACCAAAACGTAAAAACACCGTGAACCTCTATGGAAATGACCCATAAAAAGCTTACGGTGTTGATTTATTTATCCTCATATTCAATTACGATTAGTTAACAGTTCAGAGATCTCGCTTATTTATAATAATATACTGTGTGGGGTATTTTGTACACAGTTTTTTGGGGTTTTTTTGAAAAAGCTTAGGAAGTACCAATTGGCCCAAACTCCGTTGAAATAAAAAAAGATTATTCTGTACGAATAACCCTTCGAATTATTTTTTATTCTTTATCATTCGGTTCGTCTTCTCCCAACGATTGAGTGTCACGCCATTCAAGTGTGACTTTATCTCCACCTACCATGCCTGGATAAGGTCTTATGTGAACTGTAACACCTTCGCCAAATTCCTCGCGATTGCTCGGCTCATCCAGACTTTGGATTTCTGGAAGGGCTAATTCTTCTTTTGAATCATTTTGCTTCTTAGCAGACATATTCATTTTCTCCCTCTTAGTTCAATTTTAATAGCCTCACCGATATTATTTCTTTTTTATGAAAGCTTATACCTTCTTTATTATCTAGTAGACGTTAGGTCTCTGACATTAAAGAAAACTCGCAGACTCCGTTGAAACGCCTTCAAGTAATTGTACAAATAAAAAGGTCTCCCGGAAAATTTCAAGAAGGTACCCAAACGTCGTGGGGTATTGAATACTTTTTATAAAAAGTATTCAGAAGATATATTTAAAGGGATATCAAAATAGGATGAAGGTCTTTAAAGTAACTATTTTGTAAAATTTTACTGAGCTTAAACTTCATTTATTGTAATATAGAATTAGAAAAGTAAGGTAGTATACATAAAGTATAGGGGGGAATAGAGTGTATTTACATAGTTTAAAGTTATGGAATTGGAGAAAATTCGGAGCAAAAGAAGACAACCAGCCTGGACTTGAAGTGGAGTTTAATAAAGGTCTGAATGTTTTAGTAGGTGAAAATGATTCAGGTAAAACAGCTATAATTGATGCTATAAAAACTATATTAGGCACTAATAGTAATGATCCCAATTGGATAACAGAAGAAGATTTCTATGTTGGTGCTAGTACCTTGAAAATAGAATGCAAGTTTAGGGATTTATCGAAAAAGGAAGAAGCTTATTTTTTTGACTGGCTTTCATTTATTAAAGATGAAACCGAATTAAGAATTATAATGGAGGTAGAGTATTACACGGATTTAAATGGACATAAAAAATTAAAAAAGAGTACTAAAGCAGGCGATTTAAATTTAGAAAGCGCCATGGATGATGAGGTTAAACAATTACTTTCAGCAACGTATTTAAAACCTCTACGTGATGCTGATGTAGAGCTGAATTCTGGAAAAAAATCAAGAATAGCACAAATTATAAAAAGTTTAAAAGAGTTTTCGTCAGGTGAAGAAACAGAACAGAAAAAAATAATAGATGAGTTTCAAAAGGCTTTTGATAACCTTAAAGTGGTATTGGAAGAGCCAGTGTTAAAAAAAATAACCAGTACTGTCGATGAATTTTTTAATGAGAATAATAAGCGTGTTCCAGAAATTAGAAGTAATAACATGACTTTTGTGGAAATTCTGAGAAAACTCGAATTGAGCATAGGTGAAATAGGCACAGGTTTAGGAAGCTCAAATTTATTATTTATGGCTGCAGAGTTGTTGTTGTTAAGTGAAGGTGAAATAGGCCCTAAATTAGCTTTAATTGAAGAAGTAGAAGCCCATATCCATCCCCAAGCCCAACTAAGGTTAATAAAATATTTTGAGAAAAAAAGTGATGAAAATGAAATGCAATATATATTTTCATCCCATAGTACGACGTTAGCTTCATCAATTTCATTAGAGAATTTAATTTTTATTTATAATTCAAATGCATACCCAATGAGAAAAGGTGCAACTTTATTAGAAGATGCTGACTACAGTTTTTTAGAAAGGTTCTTGGATGCAACTAAAGCTAACATGTTTTTTGCTCAAGGAGTGATTTTTGTAGAAGGTGATGCTGAGAATTTACTAATACCTACCATAGCAGAATTAATAGGAAGGCCATTGCATAGGCATGGGGTTTCTATTGTTAATGTAGGGGCATTGGCATTTAAGCGATATTCATCTATATTTCTTAGAAAAGAAGAACAAAAACCTTTGAATTTTCCCGTATCAATAATTACAGATTTAGACTTAAAACCTATAAAATATTATGATTCACCAAACTATTTTCTGATAAATTCTACTCATAATAAGGAAATAAGTGAACTTTATGATTTAGAAGGTGTTAGTGAAGATTTAAATGGAAGTTATGTAAACTTAAGTAGTTTTAAAGAGAAATTGAATAGGGTTTATGGGATTACACAGCTTAAGGAGGAGATGTCAGAGATACTTCAGCCTTTATCTGGATTAGGATTTGAGAGACATCAGGCTAATCGTTTAACAAAATTAGAAGAAAATTTCTTTCATGGCATAGAGAAGACTCGGATTTTTGTATCTGCCCCTTGGACATTAGAATATGCGATAGCTAAGAGTAGCTTCAGTAAAGAGTTTCAAAGGATTGTAGTTGAATCAAAATATACGGATGAGGGATATAAATCAAGACAATTAGAGAGATGGAGAGAGATTACTGATGATGAAGAGCTAGCAGTGGATGTATATAAATTTATACTTAAAAAGCAAGTGTCTAAATCGATTATGGCCCAAAACTTTGCCGAGTATTTATTAAAAAATAAGGAAGAAGCGATAGAAAAAATTAATCAAGATAGTGAATTCGAATACTTAATTAAAGCGATACTCCATGTAACAGGTGGTGAGTGAGGGTGGAATTTACAGATCTAGATTATAAAAGGGTTGAAGCGGTACTCTTAAATGATGTCCAGTTAAATCATCTCCAAAGAACATTTATAGAGTTATTTGAAACTAAAACAATAATAGCTGGGCCAGGAACTGGAAAAACAACTTCGTTAGCAGCTAAGATTGCTCTTATGTTATTAGCTTTGAAAAGAGAAAATACAAATGAAGGCATTTGTATTATAACGCATACTAATGTTGCTGTTAATGAAATTAATAATGCTTTACAGAAAGCTGGAGTTGGAAAAATAAAGCATCCGCATTTTATAGGAACAATACACGAATTTTTCAATAAGTTTTGTTTATTTCCATTTTTCAGAATTAATTTTAAACATAATTCAATAAATTTTTCAAATGGACATAACGATATAGAATATTATGCGTCAATGCTTTCAAAAAAATATTGTTGGATGAGTTCTGATGTCAAAACAGCTATTGCTAGAAGAATTGAAAAAAGTCGTTTAATTATAGATTATGATCAAGAAACAGTAGATATAGAGAATAGCACTCATTGGGATAAATTTGATAAATATAAGCAAGACATGTTAGGTATAAAGGTGATAAGAAAATCACAAGGATTTTTAACGTATGATGACACATTTTTCTTTTCGGAATTCCTTTTGTTTAACGATAAAATAGTTGAAATCCTTAGGAATAGATTTAAGTATATTTTTATTGATGAATTTCAGGACACTCACAAAGATGGTGAAAGGTTATTGGATCAACTATTTAATACAGACAATAATATAATTCAAAAGATTGGAGATCCTTATCAAACAATAACATATGGTGAAACAATGCCTGTGGTCAAAGAAGGAGATACCTTTAAACTTAATGTTTCTAACCGATTTGGAGAAGAACTGGCAAAGCATCTAAATATAATCATTCCTGAAGCTTGTATAGAAACGCATGAAGGGAATACATCTTTTAAGCCAATTTTATTAGCATATAATAACCCTCAAAGCGTTGGGGATGCATATAAGGATATAATAAAAGAGGTATCAGAACAATCGGATGTATTTAATGAGTGTGAAAAAAAGATAGTATACTTGTTTTAAGAAAGGACTCCGCTAACGCCTTCTTTAATACGCAATATAAAGAAGATAAAAAGAGAAAAAGGGACTCTGTTGTAAGAGAATTGAAGGATGTAACTGTTAATTTTATACATAATAAGATAATAGAACGTGAATTAGGGAATTCTGGAGAAATAAAAAGATGGATTTTGAACCATGAAGCAATATATGAGATAAATGAGATATTATCGGATATGATAAAAGTAAGAGTTAATGAAACGCTAGTGGTAAATTTAAAAAGTCAAATCAATTCTATTTTAGGAGACAAAGGGATAAATGGAATAAGGAAGGATAATCAAATTTTTGAAGAGGTTTCGGCGATAATTATTAAAAATATTGAAGATGATGACCAAAGTAGTTATGAAGATCAAATTGCTACTATTCACTCTGTTAAAGGCGAAACACACCGGTCAGTACTTCTGCTAGATTTTGAAGAGAGACAACTTACCAATATATTAATGCAACGATACTTATCTCCAGAGCTAGATATAATGGATGTTATCAATAGAAATTTATTGTATGTTGCTATGAGTAGGGCGAGCCATCTTTTTGTTTTTGCTATAAAAGAAGAAGAGTTAACAGACGACATTAAACAAAAATTTGGAAGCTCAGATTGGGACATTAGGTATGTTCAAGAGTTCGTTTAAATGGGTATTTAATAAGTTATAAGGTATAATGGGATGTTTATTTTATCTTTTGGTTAGATTCGGTAGAACTAATACTAGTAATAAAATATCAATTTTATTTTACACTTTGTCCTGTTAGTAGTATCAATCCTTATCTTTGTTCAACTAACGGGGCAGGTTAATAAAATGAAATTTTTTATTAAGTTTTTGAAGCAGTTTGGTACAAAATGGTATAATGAATTAATTCAAGAAATGGAGGCGAGTTATAAATTTATGAATTTTCAAGAAGAACGTAGAGAAAAGCTTAAGGCTGAGTACGAACAAATGAGGCCACTAAAGGAATTTGTATTGCCTATAAAAATTACAAACGACTGTGACTATGAAGATACTTTGAATAATGTATTAGATAAATATTTGAATTGTATAAAAAGAATTAACAAATTGGACATTACTGTTTATGAACAAACTGAAAAAAATGTATCGTTAATAAAAGAAGCAATTAAATATTACTATGAGGCAAATATTTCTAAAGCAAAAGAAGCTATACATAATGTTTTGAAACCTTACATAACTAACAAGTATATAGTTTCCTCATTAGATGATTCACCTGCATTGAGAGGAATTACTCGAATACTATCTAATGCAATTAATGACGAATTAGCCGCTGCACCTTTGTCATTTTTTAAAGCTAGAACTGGAAAAAAAAATTATAGCCGTGAAGATTTTTTGCATATACCATTTAATAAAAGAGGACTTGTTGCTACTCAACGGTTCAGTATAGCTGGTGTTCCGTGTATGTATTTTGGTGCTTCTTCATATGTTTGTTGGTTAGAATTAGGTAAGCCTGATGATACAGAATTTACCATTTCTTCTTATCAAATTCCTAAAGAAATTAAAATACTAAACTTAGCAATAACTCAAAACTTAGTAAATGGTTTTTTACTAGAAAACCAAGATAGTTTAATTGAATTTTTTCCACTAGTTATTGCAACTTCTTTTTCGGTTTCAGAAGACAACCGCAAATTTAAAAGCGAATATATTATTTCTCAATTAATAATGCAATCCTTAGCTGACTTTGAGATAGATGGGGTAGCTTATATCTCTACAAGAATCGAACATAATGATCCATCCATTCAAATGGGAGATGAGAATTTCCCATCTTGTGTAAATTTAGCAATTCCTATGAAAAATAATAATAAAGAAGTTTATAGTACATTCGCAATAGATATTCGTCTGACAGAACCTATAAATTTTAAAGAATATCTCGAATCAAATCCGCAAACCACCGAAAGTAAAATATCTTATGCAAATTTATTTGATAGTAGCCTTACTCATAATGGAAATAGAGTTAAATATACTGCATTACCCTACAGTAGATTAGATAATTATTTAATTAATCTAGATCACCGAAACTATAACAATAAATAATCTATAAAATGTAAAATAGAATAGCCCCGCACAAATTTAACAATAAACAGCTAAGTTAAAGAAAAAACTAACGTGTTTTTGTTCGACTACCGAAGTGCAAGAGTTTAATAAAGGAGTTGCTACGGCAGCTCTTTTTTTCAGTGAAAGTAAGATTGTGAAGAATTGTACTTAAAATATAGGGTGCGTTAGTTCAGAAAGTCATGGTGATAGGCTGATGTAAATCAGTCATTTTCTTTGGTGTAAAATCAAAATTAATATTTAACAGAGCTTTACGTTTTGGAAACCTTCGATATAACAATATCGGAGGGGATTGAATTGTTACCAACTAGAGAACAGCTTATACAATATCTATCTGATAAAATGACAAACAAAGACATTGCAAATATTTATGGAACAACTTTTCAGAAGATAATCCAACTTATAAAGAAGTATAAACTGAATCCAAATGAACTTAGAAAAGTAAACAAATTTATTGTTTATGAGCATTGGCTCAATGGAGAAGTAGTTTATGCTGGAAGTGGTGTTTGGTATCGTTGTAGAAGATATACAAATAGGGTAAACTTGGAACATAGGAAGTTGATGCAAGAAGGAAAGCTCAATTATAGGTTTATAGAGGAATTTGATTCAGTAAAAGAAGCAAGACAATATGAAGCTCAACTAATTAAAAAATATAAAAAGCAAGGATTATGTAGATTCAACAAAAGGATGTTTTAGTTTTTTGAAAGATAGGGGTGTAATTTACAGGAATCAGATGTAACGATTTTTTCTTATTTTACATTCGTGAAGTATAAATGTAAAAAAGAGAATGCCATTTTATAAAGCATTCTCTTTTTATGTAGAAAATCTTTTAGGAAACCCTTTAACAGAAATAAGAGCCACTTTTTATCATTGTAACGGTCACATTTTTGTTCACTAAAATGCTCACAATTACTTTAGTAATGCTGATTTGAGGATACGTTAGCGGTCACTAATGCGGTCACTAATCTAGATCCAAACCCATCAATACCCCTGCTTTCTCCCAATCCGCTCTACTACTTTCTCTAACTCATCAGGTTTCAAAAACTCAATAGGGGAGAAACCTTTTTCAAACGTAAGCGAATCCGCCTCAATCATCAGTACATATTTATCATTAATCTTCGCAATATGAATCTGGTCTCCAAAATCCGCAAGTAAGGCTTTCACAGAAATATGGTCTGCCTTTAG
>NZ_NTTM01000065.1:0-701 GCF_002560985.1 Bacillus sp. AFS018417 | reverse complement strand
TGGCTACTTTCCATCATTGGCATAACATCTGGTATTGGGCTATTTTCCATTATTGGCATAACATTTGGTATTGGGCTATTTTCCATCATTGGCATAACATCTGGTATTGGGCTATTTTCCATTATTGGCATAACACCTGGTATTTGGGGTTCCATTATTGGCATAACACCTGGTATTGGGCTATTCTCCATTATTGGCATCGTAACATTAGGTGGAAGCACTTGTGGAATTTCTTTTGTAACCTGCGGTGCGACGACATTGCTTACATTTTCTTTTTTCACTTCCGGCGCAACGACATTACTTACATTTTCTTTCTTCACTTCTGGTGCGACAACATTACTTACATTTTCTTTCTTCGCTTCCGGCACGATGATATTGCTTACATTTTCTTTTTTCATTTCCGGTGCGACGACATTACTTACATTTTCTTTCTTCACTTCTGGTGCGACAACATTACTTCCCTTCATTTTATTTACTTGCGGAGAAATTAAATCGTTACCTTTTTTTATAATATCTGCAATTTTATAATCTTTTTTCGCTTTTACTGGCGGTTGCGGTGGCTGTGGTAAAATGTTCACGGAAAATTTTGTGCTCTCTTTTTGTTTTTCTACTTTGCTAACAACGGGTTGCTTCTCAACAACAGGTAGTTTTTCTACTGGTTTCTCTTTTTGTATAGGCTGTTCCTTTTGTATAGGCTGCTC
>NZ_NTTM01000064.1:0-2324 GCF_002560985.1 Bacillus sp. AFS018417 | reverse complement strand
AAACTTTGCAACAGAACCAATTTGTTTAATTACGGAAGGCGAATCGTTAAGAATAGCATCTTACTTTTTAAAAATCGTTGTATTTTCTATACGAATTGAATCAACTTCACCACAATTCAAACAAAATGTGTAAATCTTATTAGAACCTTTAAATGAGCTTTTACTTGGCTTTACAAGCATATAATCTGTAGCTTCTGTAAATTTATCGTTTCCACATTTCTCACATTTTTTATTTTCCAATAAAACCCCTCCTATCGAAATATTGATACTTTTATTATACAAAAACATAATAAAAGTATGGAATAAAAACCCAATTTTACTCTATCTTTTCTAATAACTTTATTTGTTTTTAAATGACTTTATTATAAATTAAACAACTTTATTATCTCCGTACAAGAAACCCAAACATTTTGAAAAAAAGTTTGGTTAAAATGCTTAGGTTGTTTGTTGCTAGTGCATAATTTTTTATAAAAAAGTTTAATCATTTTCTACCTGTTTATTTTACAGAGTAAAGGACGCTCTTTCTTTTACTTAAGAACGGATGGCGAAGTCTTTTCTAACCACAGAATGCCATCATATTGTTCGATAGGAATCATGATTTCTTCTTGCGATTTTACTCCCCAATAACTTGCTGCAGTTGGGGTAAACATCCATGACGTTTCTGGTCGGTTACTTTCTCCCTTTAAGTTTACAAAGACATTTGGACTTCCGACAGTGCTGATTATTTTTTCGACACTTTGTTCTTCATGTTCAGTATGTACAGGAACAATTTCATCATTTTGATTGTTCCAACTGCTTCCACTATACGCAAATACGCCAATCGTGTACATTTGGTTTTTAATGCGCTGCGGAAGATAATCCATCATATTGGGGCATACAAAATTGTATTTTTGATACCCTGTATAGTCTAATATCATTTTCGAATTTTGTTTCCGAATATGATAATTATGTCCCCATACAATGATTTTTTTGTTTTTATATTGCATCTCAGTGAGCCATGCTAGATTTTGAGCCATTTTTTGATCTCGGATATAATCTGGAAATCCTGCAATGGTAGGAGGGATGATACCACCTTTTAATTTCATAAAACTATCTAGATGTGTTTTAATCGCATCGATACGTATATTGATTGATTTCTCAAGAAAATTCACGTCATAAGTAGGAAGAGGTGCAACTTGAGTTAATTCAGTTTTATGATTCTGAATAAAAGTTTTTACGTTTTCAAACTTGTTGATTACGGGCTGTATATCTTTTTTATATTGTTCATAGGGATATCCAATTTCAAGATCATAGGGATATCCAGTTTTAAGATTATAGTAATACTTATCCAGTTTGATCAACTCTGTTACTGCTGAATCTAGTTCACTCGCCACTTCAGGACTTAATTTTTGCAACCAGTCTTTCGCATACGGATGGAAGGAAGATCTGTAAAACAAATTCATATCAAAACCAGCTAATGTTAGTGGCTTTCCTTTTTCTTTTTGTTCTTTCATATAGGTAAACAATTGTTCAATTTCCTCTGTTTGCCATACACCTTCTAAAGATTGTTTCATAGCTTCCGTAGCGGTTAAGTGGTCAAAATTTTGCTGAACCGTACCTGCTTCCGCAAACCCTGATTCAAACGCAATTACATCGTATCCCAGTTCCTCATGTAAGTACTTAATCATACGTATTTTGGATTGATTCATTTCCTTCGCACCATGCGTGCTTTCGCCAAGTACAACAATACGCTTGTCCTTTACAGCCTCTTTTAGAAAAGATAAATCTTCCGTTGTTTGGGAAGTGGGTTCATTTAACTTTTTTGCCTGCCCATTTAACCATTCCTCCCATTTGGGGTGGTCAACTGGTTTTTCTGCTGCAAATGCAACAGATGTAAAGGTTGTACAGGCAAGAAGAGTACTCATTAGCCCGATTTTCCATTTTTTACGCACAACAACGCCTCCAAGCATCATATTTTACAAATTGAATAGAATTTGTATCAAAAATTTACTAATATACCATTATTTACAATAAAACATACATAGATTCTAAACAATATTAATATTCTAAAAATTTAAAAAGGATCCTTCAAACGTAGTAAAGAAAACCTTTTCTCTTAGCATCGTTTTACTTTCTTCAATCATACTCATCACTTCAGGTTCATTTACGGTATGTGGAATGATGAAAGTTCCTTCCGACTAACATTTGCATCTATGATTAGTGATAGCGCTCGGGTTTCTATCCATTTTTACGGGAATATTGATAAGATGAAAAAAGAAGAATACTTTTCTAATTAATTTAAAAGCGTTCGATAAATTACATAAAAAGGTTCTGTTGCAAAGTTT
>NZ_NTTM01000063.1:0-22723 GCF_002560985.1 Bacillus sp. AFS018417 | reverse complement strand
TAAAGTAAATATTTTATAAAAAATAATTTAACTTTCCTATCATGGTTCACAATTTAAAATTCAATATAAGAATCCATTGATTTTTAGGCGTTGTGTAAAAACGCCTCCCAAAAACCCCCTCCAATTGGGGTTTTTTTATAGTTGAAACTTTTTTAAATCGGCTAAACCGCTGCAAACACATTACACAAAAGGATATTTTTTCACTTGTTAGATCCAAAAAAATATCAACATTAGCTATAGATATTTATATGGTTCTCCTTATTAAACTAAATGGATATAGTTTAATAAGGAGCTTGTCAATTCAAATTTAAATAAATGCTAACTGTGGGACAAAAAAGTAGTCATTTTAAACTTCAATTATTATAGGAAGAATCATTGGCTTTCTTTTTGTATGTTCATATACAAATTGTCCGAGTGTTTCTTTTATATTTTTTTTAAGAACATTCCATTGGCTAATATTCGCTTTTTGTGAATTGTTGACAGTTGTTACAACCAGTTGATTAATTTGCTTTAAAAAATCTTCTGAATCGCGCACATATACAAATCCACGAGAAATTGTGTCTGGACCAGAAATCATTTTCCCATCTGTTTTACTGAGAGTTATGACTATAACAAGCATACCATCCTCTGCAAGCTGTTTACGGTCACGTAAAATAATATTTCCAACATCACCAATACCCAATCCGTCTACATATACATTTCCTGCAGGTATTCGTCTAGTTTGATAAGCAACTTGGTTCTTTATATCAACAACATCACCATTATTCATAACAAAAATATTATCTTTTTCAACACCAACGGACTCTGCTAAAAGGCGATGATGATGTAACATTCTAAATTCCCCATGAATCGGAATGAAGTATTTGGGTTTCATTAAAGTAAGCATTAATTTTAGTTCTTCTTTATAAGCATGCCCAGAAACGTGCATCCCCGTTGAACTTCCTGTTCCATAAATCACATTAGCTCCTAATAAAAATAAATTATCTACAATACGCGAAACATTTCGTTCATTCCCTGGTATAGGAGTTGCAGCTATTATAACAGTATCTTCAGGGAGGATATCTACCTGTCTATAGTTGCCGCTAGCTAAACGAGCTAACGCAGCCATAGGCTCACCTTGACTGCCAGTACAAAGAATCGCTACCTTTTCTGGTTCCATTTGATTGATTTCATGTGCTTCAATTAACATTCCCTCTGGAATATTTAAGTATCCTTGCTCCAATGCAACAGATGCTACATTTACCATACTCCTTCCAAGCAAAGCGAGTTTTCGATTTGTTTTACACGCAGCATCTACCACTTGCTGTAAGCGATTCACATTAGAAGCAAAAGTGGAAAGAATAACTTTTCTACGCGCTTTCAGAAATGCTTCTTCAATATGTTCACCTACAAATCGTTCTGACGGAGTAAAGCCAGAACGTTCCGCATTTGTGCTTTCAGAGAGTAAAGCTAAAACACCATTACTTCCGATTTTAGCCATTTTATGGATATCTGGATATTGATTATTTACAGGAGTCAAATCAAACTTGAAGTCACCTGTATGTACTACTGTGCCTTCTGGCGTATGAAAAGAAATGCCAAGACAGTCAGGAATGCTATGATTCGTTTTGAAAAAACTTAAACTTATTTGTCCAAATTCAATTAACGATTCAGAGTCAATAACAAATAGATCTGTTACATTTTGAAGTTTATGTTCTTTTAATTTAACGTCAATTAAACCCAACGTTAAACGTGTTGCATAAATTGGCAGATTCAATTGTTTTAATATATATGGAATGCCTCCAATATGATCTTCATGTCCGTGTGTAACAACTAAAGCCCGAATCTTATCTTGATTTTCCTTTAAGTATGTGATATCAGGAATAATCAAATCAATTCCTAATAAACTTTCATCAGGAAACTTCGAACCACAATCAATTATCACAATGTCATTTGCATACTGTATAACATACATATTTTTCCCTATTTCATTTATGCCGCCTAAAGCAAAAATGGATAGTGTATTTTCTGCTGTGCTCAAAATGAATATCCTCCTTTTTTAAATCTGTATCCTGTAATTTGAAAAGCTTTATTAAAGTTCACTAGCTTTTAGTTTATATATTTTCCAACACATTCAAATTTATTATTTGTTATAAGATTACAATCCATCGTCATTAAGTTAAGACTATGTAAAAGTAATTTCCAAACACGCCGTTTAATCAAAAATTTCATGTCACAGAGGGCATTTAAAAGAGATTACTCATGGCGGCGCCGACGTAGTCATTGATTGCGTTGGTATGGACGAAAAAAATCACCTCTTGAATATCTTGAACAAAAATTAAAACTACAAGGTGGCACTCTTGGTCCTATTCAAATTGCTACGAAAGCCGTTCGGAAATGTGGAACTGGACAAATAACGGGTGTGTATGGAGGAAACTACGTTGCATTTCCTTTAGGGGCATTTTAGACAAGAAATATAAATATTAAAATAGGACAAGCTCCCGTCATTCATCTTATGCCGGAACTGTTTGAAAAAATAACGAATAATGAGTTTGATCCAAGAGAAATTATTACACATAAAATACCTCTTGAAGAAGCAAGTTATGGTTATCAAATTTTTAATAATCGTGAAGACAATTGCATAAAAGTCATTTTGAAACCATTGTAGCTTTGTAATAAAGTTTGATAAAAAGGACACAGCTAATCTTTATTAGATAGCAAACAAAAAAATCCATTTTGAAAAAAGATCGATCAAAATGGATTCTACAGTTTTGATATAGATGTGATTTTTATAAAAAAGTTTAATCATTTTAGGATTGGACATTATATACTAGCAAAAATGAGTAGTAGATATTATCACTATCTAAAAAAATGTTTTATTGCTTCAAGTTGTATTTTATGATTACATTCGTCACAGCAATATTTCCCTCTCGGATTTTCCTTGAATTTCTTATATTTTTCAGTTCCTTCATATACCCTAAATACATTTTTACAACAAAAACAAATAACCTCATAAAATATCATGTACTTCCCCCCTTCTCAGGGTGATACATTGGAACGTTAAAAATTATTTTTAAATATATTTTAACTATCCTATCAAGTTCCATTACTAAATGTCATAAAACATCCTTAAATTCCGCTCCAACCATTAAAGTTAAAATTTATTTCAAATAAACGTAACCACAGCAAGTGCAAAGCCGTCATATCCTTTGGAACCAACAGTTTGAAGTGCTGTTGCACTCACGCGTGGCTCAGTAGCGAGCAACTCATAGAATTGTCGTATCCCTTTTACACTCTGATCATCACCTGAATTTTCTAGCACTGCACCATCACGTACAACATTATCTCCAATAATTAAAGTACCTGGACGAGAAAGTTTCAGTGCCCATGCTAAATAATACGGATTATTCCGTTTGTCAGCATCAATAAAGATGAAATCAAATGGCTCATGTTTTTCATCAACAAGCTGCTGTAGTGTATTTAGCGCTGGCCCAAGACGCACCTCCACTATATCACTCAAATTAGCAAGCTTAATGTTAGAACGAGCCACTTCTGCATGCTTTGGGTCTGCTTCTAACGTAAGAAGACGACCATCTTTAGGTAATGCCCGCGCCAGCCAAATAGTACTATAACCACCTAACGTACCAATTTCTAATATAGTGCGTGCTCCTTGAATTTGCGCAAGCAATTGCAGGAATTTCCCTTGATTCGGGGAAACATCGTGCGCGGGTAAGCCAGAATCTGCGTTAACTTGGAGTACCGTATCAAGTACAGGATCAGACGGAACTAGTAAATCTGTTATGTAGCGATCTACCTCAGTCCATTTATTAGATATCCCCATATAAACTGTCCCCCTTGCAGTTCAACTGCTTAATTTATTATCTATAGAACTGTTACCATCCTAATCGATCACGAAGAGAAGTAATATGTGCAGTATGATGACGACCATGCCATGCGTAAAGCCCAATCGTTACACCTAATTTATTAGATCCTGATTCAGGATGATTAAACGTTTTTTCAAAATCATTATGTTTCATAAATCGCAGTAAAGAAACCCATCTCGTATGTAATGATTCTAAAAGTGCTAGGGATACGTCTATTGGTAATGTAGAATCAGGAAGCTCTGCCCATTTTTCTTCCATATACGGTTTAATCGTTGGATTATTTTCCGTCAGTGCCAATTTAAACCGAATATAACTATTCATATGACTATCTGCAATATGATGAACGACTTGGCGCACTGTCCAACCACCAGGACGATACGGCGTATCAAGCTGATTTTTATCTAAGTCTTTTACTGCTTGTGTTAATTCAATAGGAAGATTTTCAATTTGTTCTATCCAATTCTCTATTGTATCTTGTGTAATGTTCTCTTCATAAGTGAAATGACCGATTGGATAACGTAAGTCCATAGTTGTATTGCTCCCCTTCTTTGTTTTAATTAGAATGTTTCCAAATATAATGGATAAAATCAATTTTTTGGCCGTGTAACTCTGCTGTATTTTCATCAATTGAGATGCGTAAAAAAAGGTTCTTTTCTAATACTTTTTGAGAAGCAAAATTATTATTTGTTGTTTTCGCATGAATTTTAGTAACATGATAGTTTGTTGCTTCATCTAAGAGGAGTTTTACAGCTTTAGTTGCAATACCTCTTCCAACATATTTTTCTCCTAATCGATAGCCAAGATACCCGAATTCTTTATCTTTCTCAATATCTACTAAATTGATTCTCCCGACAATTGTTCCTGCCTGATTTCTTATTAGGTGAAAATATGAAATACCTTCAAGTTGTTCTTTTAATAATTCATAAAATATCTTTTGAAACGTTTCATATGTATAGTAATCTTCACCACGACTAGGCAACATCTTTTCGAAAAAAGACCGGTTACTACATTCAAAAGCAAACAATTCTTCTGCATCTTGTTCCTTTAACTTTTCTATGTAGACTTCCATTCGATAACCATTCCTTTTCAACATCAATCAACTATATACATTTGCTATTTCGTCACAAAATCCTGCTGAAAAAAAAGGCTACTTTCCTCGACTCATAAATATAGCAAACAGTACTTTTGGATGAAAAAGATGTAAGGGACTGCGAATTAAATTCATAACATTAACCAATCGAATATAAATTTCCGGATTAAAAGCAGAAAGACGATATACCTTTTTGGTGTACCACTGTTTAAATGGTTGCATAAGAGGTCTGTCCCCTTTAATGTTCGAAACGCGAAATGCTTCTGTTGTAGTCATTTCCCACGGCGTTGCTATCAACTCCGAAATACTCTTATGAAATTTGTAGGTGAAATCTTTTTCGAGATGTTTATTTTCCCGGAGACATCTTTCCAACTCTAAAGCTTCCATTGCAGCGACTGAAATCCCTTGTCCAAAAACGGGATCAAAACGGCAATGAGCATCTCCAATTACTAAAAAACCTTCCGGAACATGTCTTATTAAGTCAAAGCGGCGACGCACTTGATAAGGAATTTTATGTATTCTTATATCCGAAAGAGGCTCTGCTATTTCAAGAAAACTTCGCACATCAGGGACCGGTAATTTCTGAGCATAAGCAAAAAATTCTTCATCAGTTTGCGGAGCACGCTCATTTGCGTAACCGCTAAAAGTTACATAAAAACGATCGTCTTCAATTGTTTGAATAAGAGCACCATAAGGGTTTTCAGGAAAACTAGGAGAAACAAGAAGGTTACACCAATCTAGCCGTTCTTTTGTTTTTAAACGAAATACTCTAGTAGCATAAAATAGTTGAATCCATACTTTTTCCTCTTTAACCTGTATACCATGTGTTTGTAACCACTCTACACTCTTTGACCCAAACCCGCTTGCATCCACAACTACATTTGCATGAATTTCTTCTTCTGCACCTGTTTCAAGGTTTTTCACTCGTACTCCGTATACTTTATTATGCTCTTCATCTAGCAAAATTTGTTCAACCATCATTCTATATCTAGTTACAATATTAGCTACTTGATCAATTCGTCTTTTTAAATGCCACTCAAACATAGGACGGCTTTGTTGAACCATGGTTAAATCTCCTGTAAATTGTGGTTTCCAACAACCAAAATGATGCCACTTCACATCTTGTGTAAAATTACTTACAATACTTTGATCCTCAATTAATTGCGAAATAATTTGAGGAAATAATTCCTCAATTGCTTCTTCTCCGCCTTTTAATAAAACATGTGGATGATAACTTTGCGGCACTCTCTTTCTAGGAGTCTTTTCCGTCCATTCTTCACCTATTTCTAAAATTATTACTTTCTGAAAAGAATGAGATAAAGCCTTTGCAGCAAGTTTTCCAGCAATGCTGCCTCCAATTACAATCGCGTTCTCCAATATGTTGCCCCCTATCTACCTTTTCACTATTTCTCTATCAATTTTACTACTTTAAAACCTCTCAATGGGACATAACGGATTTAAAAATCCTGTATCATAATATTAATACAGGATTTTAATTTCTAGTGATATTTCATTCATCTTTACTTTTCATAACAAGAATCGCATGCGCAAATAATCCACAAGCAATCCCAATAAAAATTCCGATGTTAGGCTTTTCTAATAACATTCCACCTGCTAAACCTAACATAAAGAATCCCCCATAAAATAACCTTACCATTTCCTCATATTTTTTCATGTTCCTTCTCCCTTAAAATACACCAGTAAATTGTAAGGTAAGAATGAGAAGTCCAAGAGCCCATACATAATACGCAAATGTTTTTAAAGAATGATGTTTTAAATATTGAATCATCCATGAGACGGCAATATATCCAAAGAATGCTGCAGATAGTGTACCAACAATAAGTGACGTGTTAGAGATTGCTTCTGCTTTACCTTGAAAAACATCGACTAACTGTAAAATAATTGCCCCAACAATTGCAGGTGTTGATAATAAAAATGAGAAATAGGCTGCTGTTTCACGATCTAATTTTCTCCAAAGTGCTGCGACGATTGTCATGCCTGAACGAGATATCGCTGGAAAAATAGCAAATGCTTGAAACGAACCAATAATAAATGCGTCTTTATATGTTATATTGTCCATCTTCTTCCGTCCGCTTTTTTGTTTCTCTGCCATATATAAGAATAAACCTGTCACTAAAAATTCCCATCCAATCGTTATACCTGTTTTTGAAATCTCTTCAAAGAAATCTTTAAATAGTAAACCAATTACAACCGCAGGAATTGTTCCAATAATCAATAAGTACGTTAATTTTGAGAATGGATTTTTTATTAAATAGAGAAATTCTTTTTTATAGTAAATAAAAACTGCTAATAACGTCCCTATATGAAGCATCGTATCTAAAAAGAGCCCTGCCTCATCTAAACCAAAAAGGTGCCTTCCTAAATACAAATGACCGGTACTGCTAATTGGTAAAAACTCTGTTAAACCTTGAATAATTCCTAGGATAAAGGCTTCTAACCAATTCATGATTGTCTCCTTTCAAGTTTGCTTGTACCAGTATATGTTTGTACTTTTTTAGTTATGTAAAGTTACTCGTTTTTAATAGATTCTTATACCAAATGAAAATAATGTGATTTAGAAAGCAAAGTGATAACAATTGACAATGAAGAACCCATAAAGATAATATAAATGCATAGATAAGAATATATGTTCGTTTTGTAAAAATGAACAATTCTTTGTATTTAATAAAAGGAGTGAATAGAAAATGGAAATCTCAAATCAAAAAATTACTACCTTCTTAATGTTCCCTGGAACAGCCGAGGAGGCAATGAAACATTACACTTCTATATTTGATCAATCAGAAATAATAAGTATTTCTCGTTATGGAGCGAACGAAGCCGGCGCGGAAGGGACTGTGTTACATGCTACATTTTCATTAAAAGGACAACAATTTATGTGTATTGATAATAGTAATAAAGATGTACATCAATTTACTCCCGCTATGTCATTGTTTGTCTCTTGTGATGCGGAAGAAGAAATTGATCGAGTTTTTGATAAATTATCTCAGGATGGCGCGGTATTAATGCCGTTAACTGCTTCTCCTTGGAGTGCAAAATTTGGTTGGGTCCAAGATAAGTATGGTGTTTCTTGGCAATTGAATCTTGGAAAAATGGAGTTTTGAAATAAAGTTCAATCAAAAATATTTCTCAAACTCTCATATTACGTCAAAACAAAAGAATCCATTTTGAAAAAAGATTGATCAAAATGGATTCTCTTATTAGAAATCTAAATTTAGTTTTATAAAAGGCTCTGTTAAAGAACAGTGTTGATAATATACCATGAATTAAGGGAACTCATTAAAAAGTTCCCTTAATTCGCATTTTTAGAATATTATGTATTACTTCTGAATCGTTTGCCACCATTTAGGAAGCACCGCATGTATTGAATAGAACTCCGTCTTTAGTAACCCTGATTTAACAGCAGGGTCGTCTTTGATAAGAGCATGAACTTGGTCTTCTTCCTCTACTTCAATAATTCCCAGCCCATACCCGCCTTTTGGGTCAAAAACGGGTCCGAACACAATGGCGATTCCCTTTTCAGCCTTGTCTGCCCAATAAGCTATGTGCTGTTGCATGACCGTTCTTTCTTCTGCTGTCATATCCTGTTGAAAAGTTGGTCTTGGCGAAAATGACTTTAAAACATAATGCTTTTTATCTTTCATAGTATTACTCCTTATAAAAATAATTATTTACATATCTTATTACAATTGTTCATTTATTTGATTATACATAGATTGCTTCTCTAACTCTAAAACCCTTTAACTTTGTATCAAATAGTATTATTATACCTAACTTTGCAGGTAAGTTTCTCACGTTTTCTATAAAAATTTGCCGAATTACAAATTATTCATCAAACCTTGGCTGTGCAAACCCCATTCTACACATTGACCAATTAAATGTTGTTTTTTGAATTTCGTCATAAATATCCCACAAATTATTTACTAAACGTAATTCAACATTACGTTTAAACAGTTCTTGAAATAAATTAGCTACTTCCAATTTAGCAATTGGAACTTGTGTTGTTTCACTTATATAATAGCCAGCATTCTCGTCTTGAAGTGTGAATTGCTTTGTATCAAATTCATACAAGTATAATTTCGTATTTTTCATTGTTTCAAACCATTTGTTTTCAATAGCTACTACATGTGAACATGATTTTGATGATATATATGTTTGCTTGTCGATTTCAGATGTATTTGGTCCAATATGATAGCAAACACGCGGACAATTTCTGGGCGTCAAAAAGTTAGGTAAGCATTTATCATCTATTGCCCATACAAGCCCTTTCGTTGGATCTAAGTCTGTTCGAGTAGGGATTCGGGGCTGAAATACTTGAATGTGACTCTCTTCACTTACATGGAATATCCGCACACGCTTCTCTCCTTAAAATGCTTTTTATTCAAATCTTCACCTTAGATTAGCTTACTCAGCAACATCTTTTCTCTATACTGAACATTTTTATTAATCTTTGTTTTATTATCAAGACCTAAGTCGTAAAAAGGCATATAAAATATAAGTACTACTAAGAGGCCCCAACTAAAATGACCTCGGCGCAATACCGAGGTCATTTTTCACAGAACTTTTTATTTAAAAAATACTTTATCTACATTATACTTTGCTTGAAGTTCATTAATAATATATGTTTCGTAAATTTCTCTTTCCATCGGATCTTCTACGATACATGCATCAATTCGATATACTTCATCTCTATGTGCTTTGATTGGTGAAACAGTATCTTCAAAATGCTTTTTAATTCTTTGTCTTAATTTACGTGCTTTTCCAACGAATAAAAGCTCGTCATTAATATTATAAAACATAAAAATGCCGCCCTTATCTCTCGGAATTAAATGAAAATCAATAAACCCGCTAATCGGAGTTATTATTGGTTCATCACCTTTTATTACTTGCTTACGCTCTGTAATCGTAACGTCTGGAGTTGGTATCTCAATTTTGATCACTATAAGTCACGTCCTTTTTTGTTATAAAGGAAAATAGTATCACAATTATGTAAAAAAAACCATTATAATATTATCCCATGTATATATAATATATGTGGGATGAATAAAAGGCTCTCTCTTTTCAATGAAAACTCACGAATTATTTGAGGAATAGAATCTCAGGCCTCAGAAACATTCATATAACGTTTTTGTTTTGCTTCATTTCCTCTACTTTGCGCTTGCGAGCTAACAATTTGATAAGTAGCTGTTATTAAAAATAGTATAAGTATGTAATGATACCTCTTAAAGTAAAAAAGATGCTAGATAGCATCTTTTTTACTTTAACTAACTATTTAGTTATATTTTTAGCTAAATTACTTTTATTTTTTCCATATAACATATAAATAACTAGTCCAATAAGCATCCAAATTATAAAGCGAATCCATCATTTGAGATTAAGAATAAGTAAGAGTTCGTCATTGCAATTCCAAATGTATCTGCTTCGCTTCAAAATAAAGAACTTGAATAAATCTTTTCATATCAATACGAGTAGGTAATGTTGGCTCATTATTCAATTCTGTCATCTTTCTCCTTACGATTGTAAAATCAAAAAACCTTGAAGCATAATTTTCGAACTTCGGGTTTAAAAAATCAGTAAGCCCAAGTGATGCTAAATGGTTTAATGATTGGTAAATTGCCCTCCGGATCCGTTGTTTGGAGGCTTCAATGGATCTTTTTAATTCGGCCTCTTCGATTGATTCTCCAAGTTTTGTTTGAGCTAAATTCATAAAAATCTCTCTTAGAGAGGGAAAACCTTGTTCAAACGTTTTGTCTTGTTCATATTTATATAAATACTCCAACATGTCCATTAAATCTTTACTTCCGCTTTCAGTAGCTATCCCTAATTCGGATAGAAGAAAATGAATGGAATTTCGAAAATGGCTGGAAGTACTTATATGTTTTTCATTAAGGTATTTTTCCTGCGGACTTTGATAGATATCCAATTTAAGCACCGTATTGAGCGATTCGTGAATGTTTTTTATCGATTTTTCCAATTGGATTCGTTCGATGACTTTCTGAACGACTGTTAATACTTCAATTCGGTTAATCGGTTTGATAATAAAGTATTCAACACCAAGCGAATACGCTTCAGCAATTAATTCTTTTGATTCTACTTGAGAAACCATGATGATTTTTCCTTTGAATGACGGTTTTATTTGACGAATCGTTTTTATTCCATCTTGAATCGGCATTAACAAATCGATAAATAAAATGTCTATATTTTTCAAGAATAGCATTTGTTGATCTACCAATGAGCCATTCTCAGCTTCTCCTACAACCTCTCCAAGATCTTCATCCTCGATAATTTGAGCCAACATTAAGCGAACCGCTTTCTCATCATCTACTATATAAAAATTCATAGAATCACCCTTTCCCAATTATGTGATCAATCCCCAATCTAATTATAAAAATCGATCCTTTCTCTTCGGGTCTGTCCTCAAACGTAACATCACCTTCAAGTTGTTCGACCATTTCTTTTACATACGATAGTCCGATACCTGTCGATGCGTTACCAGCGTCATCATATTTAGAAGTAAACCCAGGTTCGAAAATTGACTCTTTATACTTTGAGGAAATACCAGGACCGTTATCTCCTATTCGAAATTCAACCAAATCATGCTCTTTATTAATGTCAATTGTGATGGTTCCCATATCTTGGATAGCTTCTACAGCGTTTGCAACAACATTGTTTATAATTGATAAAATTGTGTAAATATGATAGTGAGGATGCACACCATCAATCTTGTACACAAATTGGATGTCTTTCTCTAGTAAACGAGCGTATTTCTCGTTTGCTCGTACGATGATGTTTACCAATTCATATATGGACATATAATCAGTAAAACTTTCATCAGAAATCAGCTTTGAAAGTCCAGCAAAAATACGTTGGTTATCCTTTTTAATATCATGGACTTCACCAGCGATTTTCAATGCATGCTGCCGTAAATCCTCCACCTGAAAGTTCATCTGGCCATTCTCTAAAGAGTCTAAACTTTTATATAAATCATAAGATTTTTTTGTTATATTTTCAGCATCTTGCAACGTTTTTTTTAAATGAACAGCATCTTCATATAAATTGGAAATGAGCATGAGCATGTGTTCATTTTGTTTTTTTATTTGCCTCTCCCTCGACTGTGCTTCATACAGTTTCATCATATTGAAGAAGCTTAGAACTATAAAACTGTGGGAAAATGCGACAACGATTATCTCATATAGTGCCTCTGGTGTAATAGTTGTTTTTAATACGAAATATTGAATCATTAATTCCACACAGTCCGATAATATTTCGATGATGAAGCCAATAAACCCAATCATCAATGGTTGGTGATGAAAGCGTTTGATTTTTGCTAAATAAAAGAGACAAGAATAAGTAAAATAAAAGAAAAAACTAGGATATTGGATATGAAAAGAAGATATCCAATCCATATTTTCCTGTGTGATGAGGTCTATCAGGATACGAAATTCTACAACTACCATTCCTGTTAAAGAACCCGGTAAAAATGCTGGCATTCGCCGAAATAATAACAAAAAAAAGAAAAATGTTGGTGCACCAAAGCTCATTCGAAACGTCTCATTAAAGGGGAAAAACTTTATTTCACCTGCTAAAGGTACTGTAAATATCATCAGAACCAGAATATAAATGTCTTTTTTTACCAAATTACTGAGATTCAAGATTATCACTTCCCAATTTTGACTAACAATCAGTATACAAACCCGTTGACATTAATACAACACTTACTCTATTTTTTATAAAGACTATATATCAGATATAAACGAAAGAATCGAAAATTGCGAGTATTCTCGATATTCTTCAACTTTAAAATGGGAAGGTACTATGTAACGCAAAAATGTTCAGACACATTATACGGTCTGAACATTTTTGTGTTCGTTCTGACACCAAAACATCCTTGATGTTTTTTAGAAAATACTTAAATCCCATTCTTTTGCAATACGTTTCAATAACATAACTCCTGGTAAACTATTCCCACATTCATCAATAGCTGGTCCATAAATACCAATACCACATCCATCTGAAAACGGTAGTTCGCTCTTTAGCCTTGAGGGGACGAGTGTCATAATCCCTCCGGACACCCCACTTTTAGCTGGCAATCCGATGAAAGCAGCAAATTTGCCAGAGGCATTGTACATTCCACAAGTGAGCATTAATGCTTTTGTTAATCTAGCTACCTCTTTAGGTAGGACTTGTTCTTTACGAATAGGATGATATCCATCATGTGCAAGTATGAGTCCTATTAAAGCTATATCCTCTGTATTTATTTCTATAGAACATTGTTTCAAGTAAACCTCTAGTGCTTCCTCCACATCCGATTCTAAAAAACCATTCTCCTTTAAATAATGTGCTAAAGCTCTATTTCGATGGGCTGTTTGCCATTCAGATTGAAACACTTTTTCATTAATGACGGGACGCTTCCCTATCATTTTTTCGATTAATGCGTAAAGAGTTTCTAATTTTTCTTGTGCCGACGTTCCTGGCAGAAGCGAAGCTACCGAAATCGCTCCGGCATTAATCATAGGGTTAAACGGCTTTCCAGGTTTATGCATCTCTAAACGAATTATCGAGTTGAAAGCATCTCCAGTTGGTTCTACATCAACCCGCTCTAACACATAAGTAATACCTCGGCTTAAACAAGCCGCTATAAAGCCGATTACTTTTGATATGCTTTGTAAGGTGAAAGGTACGTCCCAATCCCCTGACTTTATCATTGTTCCATCTGGCTCTACTATACAAATACCTAATTGCGATAAATTTATCTTTCCTAAAGCAGGAATATAACTGACATTTTGTCCTTTAGCAGCATAGGATCGATAATGTGCTATCCATTGATCTAAGCAAGCTTTCTTTTGACTCTCAACTTGAACGCTATACTCCTTTATCATTTAACCATATTCCCCCGTCCTATTAATTTTATATAGTATAAATTTTTCTTTAAAAGATTTATAAAGAATAGAAAAAAGTGCAAGAAAACACTGTCAAGACGGTCACCTTTCTTTATAGATTGATAGGTAATAGCACATTCAAGTTTTATATAACCTAACCAATTATAAGCTATATTACTCTCAAGGGTAATTCAATGCGGCCAAATCAAAGACAGCTGTTTTTTCTTATTCTATCGATATAAGCAGCTAAGCATATATTCACTTGATAGACCTGTGATGTTTGAGAAATCGTTTTAAAGGAATCGACCAGTACTCTCGCTGTTTTTCAGGTCCCTCTTTTCAAGATCTTAATATAGTTGCAATATATTAAGGTCTTTTACTATTTTGCATCTGTTAGTTAACAATTTTTTTGCACTAGAACCAAGAAAGATATTCAGACATATTGCAGTCCGAATATCTTTCTTATTACATACTTTTCTTTTCTGAAGTTGAAGCATCCTGATAATGCTCCCAACATTCAACGTTTTCAATTCCTTTAATGCTGTCTTTATAAAAAATAGGATCTTTACCAGCTTTTTTCTGTTTCATGTAATCATGTAACGCAGCAAAGGCTGTTTTTGATAGGAATGTAATAGCAATTAAATTTATAATAACCATAAAGCCCATAAATAAATCCGCTAAATCCCATACAAATTGGATCTTTGCAACAGAACCGAATACAATCATGGCTAACACGCTTATTCGGTATACCATCAACCATACTTTACTATTGTTTAAGAATCGAATATTTGTTTCTCCGTAATAATAGTTACCAATTAACGCACCGAATCCAAATAGGAAAACAAAGATAGCAAGACAGCCTGACGCCCAAGAACCGATGTGTTCACTTAATGCTGCTTGTGTAAGTGCAATACCAGTTAGATCTGGTTGTTTGTATGCATCAGAAAGTAAAATAATAAATGCTGTGCTTGTACAGATAATCAGTGTATCCGTTAATACGCCAAATGCTTGAATAAGTCCTTGTTTCACTGGATGGCTTGTTGTTGCCGTTGCGGCAACGTTTGGCGCACTTCCCATACCAGCTTCATTAGAGAATAAACCACGTTTAACTCCATTCATGAGCGCTGCGCCGATTGAACCGCCCGCTATTTGTTTAAAGCCAAATGCGTTTTGAACAATAAGAGAAAGAACTTCCGGCATTTTTGTTATATTCGTAACTACAACAAATAATGCAACACCAATGTATAACACCGCTAGGAACATTACCTTGTATTCAGCCATTTTTGCAATACGCTGCACACCGCCAAAGATAATCGCAGCGAAAGCAATTGCCATGATAATCCCTACAGTTAAACGATCTGTACCGAATGAGTTCTCAAAAGCAAGTGTAACGGTATTTGATTGGACAGAATTGAATACAAGACCGAAAGTAATCGTAATTAAAATGGAGAATAATACTCCCATCCAACGTTTGTTCAATCCTTTTTCCATATAATAAGATGGACCGCCGCGGAAACCATTTTTATCTTTTACTTTATATATTTGCGCTAACGTACTTTCAACAAAGCTGGATGCTGAGCTAATAATAGAAATAATCCACATCCAGAATACTGCTCCAGGACCGCCTAATGCAATCGCAATCGCAATTCCTGTGATATTTCCCGTTCCAACGCGAGCGGCCATACCAATACAGAACGCTTGAAATGGAGAAACTTCGTCTTTAGAACCAGCTTTCCCTTCCATTAACACACGGATCATTTCCTTTAACATTCGAAACTGTACAAATTTCGATTTAAATGTGAAATAAATTCCGCAAGCAACAAGCATAATAATTAACAATTTAGACCACAGAAAATCATTTGTTAATCCCAATAGATCCGACAAAAATTGTTCCATATCATCACCTCATATTAAAATTTAGTAGCCTCTAATCCATATAAAATAATTTTAATTTTCCGGCACGACTAAACTCGTCTCATATACACATGTAACACAGGTAAAAATTTTCTGTGAAAAATGGTATTTCCTCATTTATACGAATATCCGTAACATGTAACCGTACAGCTGACATCTTAAAGGGCCTGACGCTTCTACATGTGAATGCTCTAGCTCCTCCTGCAAAAAAATAGTTTTTATCCTAAAATGTGGCTGCACCATCATACTTGTTCCGTATGCCGGATTTTTAAATTGGACTTATATAGATCCTTTTTGTCTCTTTTTATTATTTGTACAGGTAATTAAACAAATTTTCCGAAAATACAAATAATTTTAAGCGCTTTCATATTTGTTCTAGAATAATGTCTCTTTAGTTTATAAATTAAAGTTTCTTAGAAAAGCACTTGACTGCTCTGGTATTCCCCTCTAAATCAATACATGATATCAGTAGATCTACTCCCTTCACTTGTCTTCAAATTTTTACACCAGAACTTTCATTAATTTATAATCAACACTACAGAATCTCACCAAAAAATACATGGTTTTACAAAAAAGATTTTTTAAATATCAGAAAAGTGATTTTGGTGCAAAAACTTCAAAAAAATTGCAATCAATCTCTAAACCTTCAACATACTGAAATTATTATTCTGAAAAGAGTATGTGATTAGTATGGAAAAATAAATCTTGTTGAGCTAAAGGTTGCCTTATTTGAGGAAGTTAGTAGAAGAGTCGAATACTAACTAAGGGAATTGACTATTTTAAACTGAAATTAGTTTAACGTTGAAGACCCGCGTTTTTCTGACATATCCCACAAAGGATTCAGCATGTTTGTATCATTTTAAACAACTATATAGCAAAAATATATAATAAGCCGATGATTCCTTAGTGTAGGAATCATCGGCTTTCTTCATGACGAAATTACTGACTTAGCGTACGAAATTAGCGTTTTGTTGGCGCTATCCCATGCCCATCAAGTTAAGAAATTAATTGTTCTCCAAAACGAAAAAAATGATCCAAATTCTCATAAATAACTGTAAAAAGGTAAAATTTTCGTTATGGGAGTGTCTCAAAACATTAGCTTGATGGGTATGTATGGTGACACTCTACTAAGAAAAAATATTATTTCCACATATTACAGATTGTAATTGTGATTTTTTAATTTATACTTTTTGTATAAATTAAAAAATTTGTATTATCAATTATAAATTATACAGAAATAACAACTACTCAGCTATACCTTTAATTTAGGAGTTTCATAGGCGGAAATTCGGTCTATTTTTTTGTCTACAACACAAACATGTGCGATACACTATATCTTGTGATAAAACAAGTAAACATATTTTTTAGTAAATGTTTCTAACCATCTTATATCTTCATGAGGTGACTGAATAGTTACCAGAAATATGTATATAAGTTACGGATTAGGGTTGAATTTTTAGGAGGTTTAAATGAGAAAAATATTACCAGGGGCCATTTCATCTCATACCCAGTATGGGTATTTAAAGGTACCGAAAAATGTCAGAAGTCAGTGTCCTAAATGTGGTAAACCAAGTGAATTTACGTTAAAAACGAATTTTTACCAAGTTACAAAAAGAGGATTATTCGCAGAAGGGCTTTGTTTTGAATGTCAAAAGACATCAGAATTTGTGATTATGTTTAATGATTATCCGGATCAAATAAATAAAGAAGTAGAAGTGTATATTTATAGTCCTTCGGATTTAAGAGATCCTTTAGATCAGCTCGAACGCAATAAACATATCCCTATAGACCTTGTTAGGGCATATCGCTCTACTTTAAATGTCAGTCAATCAAAAGATAATTCTGCTACTGCAGTACTGTCAAAACAAGTTCTTGAAAGTGTCCTCAAACATTTTCTTGGAGAGAAAAGTAATGGACAGTCTCTTTCCCAGCAATTTGAGCAATTGCCAAAATATATCGATTTAACTAAACCGATTCAAGATGTTGGCAACCTCGTTCATCCGGAAAGTCCTTTTTATGGGATGCTTGAATTGAAACAGGAAATTGATGATGAAGCAGTAGCTTTGTTAACAGAATTATTAGAAGTCCTTATCGAATATTTATTTGTGTTGCCTGAAAAAATCGAATCAGTACATGATAAGATTGAACAGAAATTTAAAAAGGTGTAGCATGTACATTTTAATGTTTTTATACGCTAAAAGATTTTCGAACAACAATAGCATGATTTCAATTGGGATTTTAAATTAAAGATAAGTTTTGAGACACCATTTAAGCTATTTTTAGCTTATTTTACTTAGCGTATATTTTCGTTAAAATGTGGACGGTGCGCCAGTGCCATCAACCTAACAAAATTAAATACCCCAAAACAAAAAAATATTCCACATTATATGTGATAAAAAAAGGATAGATAAAATAGAAACCTTATCTATCCTTTTCTGTATTACAAATACTTAAGTTTGCTACTTCTTACAGAAAAAAACTGAATCAGTTTTTAAATGAACATAGTAATAAATAATGATAATAGGTATAAATGAAGAAAAAACAAGGGACCTTTACATCTGTCCTTTTACTTCTTATCCCCGAATCTGTCCATTCCCACGAATCACATATTTTGTGGAAGTCAATGCAGATAGCCCCATCGGTCCCCGCGCGTGCAGCTTTTGCGTGCTGATGCCGATTTCTGCGCCGAAGCCAAATTCAAAGCCGTCAGTAAAGCGGGTCGAAGCATTATGGTAGAGCGCCGCGGCATCGACGGACGTGAAAAACTTACTGACGTTTTCCTCGTTCTCTGTAATGATCGCTTCGGAATGCATGGAACCATAAGCATTGATGTGGCGAATCGCTTCTTCAACAGAGGAAACGATTCTGACTGCCAGCGTAAGAGACAAAAACTCTGTTTCCCAGTCTTCTTCTGAAGCGGGTACAAGAGAAGAATCAATTGCCAATGCTTTCTTATCTCCACGAAGCTCCACTCCTCTTTTCTTCAAGAAAGAAAACAGCTCGGTACCGAATCGCTGCGCCCAATTCTCATGAAGTATAATTGTTTCAATAGCATTGCATACAGACGGACGCTGTGTTTTGGCGTTTACGATAATATCGAATGCCATCTGTTTATCTGCTGTTTCATCAATGAAAATGTGACAATTTCCCGCACCTGTTTCCAATACAGGAACAGACGCTTCTCTCACTACAGTATCTATCAACTGCTTGCCACCTCTTGGAATAAGAACATCCAAGTACTCGTTCAATGTAAACAGCTGCTTTGCGCTGTCTCGTGAATTGTCTTCAATGAGCTGTACGCTTTCTGGAGGCAAGCTCGTTTGTTTGAGCGCTCGATGAATGACAGCGACGATGGCTTTGTTGGAATAAGCGGCGGAAGAACTACCACGCAAGATCACTGCGTTGCCTGTTTTCAAGCAAATTGTGGCCGCATCCACCGTCACGTTCGGCCGCGCCTCGTAAATCATCCCGACAACACCGAGCGGTACGCGCATCTCCCGAATAGACAAACCATTCGGCCGTTCCCATGCAGCTACACATTCTCCGACAGGATCGCGCAAATCAATTAGCTGCCGGATACCCTCTGCCATATCAATAATGCGCTGTTCATTCAGCATGAGGCGGTCGAGAAGAGAGGCAGACATTCCCTTCGCTTTACCTTGTTCGATATCCCGTTTGTTCTCCTCCAAAATATAGGATGTCTCTACTATCAATTGCTCAGCGACAGCCGCCAGTGCCTTATTTTTTTCATTAGTCGATTTGGCCACAAGCTCTCCAGCAATCTTTTTCGCTTTTTGTCCCTTTGCCAACACTTCATTCATTTTCGTTTCCCCCTTTTAAAGATTAAAAAGTATAAAATTCAAGACGTGTCCAACTCCGCCAACTAGGCACTACCATTCAAGACTCTCCTGTATAGATGTTAGTTGAATCAATCGGACGCTTAGAGCGAGAAAAGACAAACAGCGCCTTTTAGGACGAAGGACCCTGTTTTCTTCACTTGAACGTGCCATTTAAAATGAAACCCAATTATCCCTATGAATGACCTCATAGCTATGCCTTTCGCCTCGCGCTTGAATGTCATGGCTCTGCATACCTTTTAGCTCCTGCAATTCCTCTGCACCATATCTGCATTGTCCTTTCCCTATCACGCGTCCTTGTTGCGTGATGACCTCCACAACTTCACCGGATTGAAAGATTCCAAACACACCGGTAACACCGGCAGGCAGAAGACTTTTTCCACGCTGAATGATGGCAGCGGCTGCTCCGGCATCCACTTCGATTTGTCCGCTGACAAGCGAATGCAGCGCAATCCATTGCTTGTTCATCTTGATCGCTTTTTGAGGCGTATTGCCGATATATGTTCCATCACCTTTACCCTTCAAAACATCTGAAAACTTCTCTCGTCCACGTCCTGTTCCGATGAATACACTCACACCGAGAGATAGTGCCGTCTTTGCCGCATCGATTTTCGATTTCATGCCGCCGGTACCAAGTTTTGAGCCAGCATCTCCAGCAAGAGAGGCGATTTCTTCCGTAACGGCAGGGAGAAAGTAATACTTTTTTGCGTCCGGATTTTTCTGAGGATTTCGGTCATATAAACCGTTCACATCCGTAAAAATCATGAGCATATCCGCCGAGACAAGCCCGCTTACTAAAGCTGACAGCATGTCATTATCTCCAAACGTCAGCTCCTCCAAAGAAATAGAATCGTTTTCATTGATTATAGGAAGAGCGGATCGGTTTAGTAGCTCCGATAAAGTGGCGTAGGCATTGCTGTATTGTTCTTTTCTGGAAAAATCGCTTCTTGTCAGCAGAAGCTGCGCGGTAACAATCCCATATTTGCGGAATTCCTCCGTATACGCCTGCATCAACAGACTTTGCCCAACAGCGGCGGCAGCCTGCTTCCCTTTAATTGTCACTGGTCGGCTGGGATATCCGAGAGCGGAAAAACCTGCGGCGACGGCTCCAGATGTAATCAGTACGATTTCATGTCCTTCCTGCTTCAGTCGTGCCAAGGCGGCAACGTGATCTGAAAGCTGTTCGCCACAGATGCCACCATGATTCGCTGCCAAGGAACTGCTTCCGATTTTTACGACAATACGTTGTTTTTTCACTTTTGTACCCCCTAGTCTAAAATAAAAGTTTTTTTGTAAATTGTGCTGCTTCTTTTTTCAAATGGAGACAAACTATTCTTCTACCACGTGCAATTTGCAGCAAAGAACCTCTCACCAATGATGCCTATCTCGCAATAAAGAGCCAAATAAAAAAGACCGCTCCGCCCTTAAAAAAGGACGAAACGGTCTTTGTTCCGCGGTACCACCTTCATTGATATAAATCTATATCCGCTTGTCACCTGTAACGCAGGCATACGCCTAAACTTTCGTTTAGGACTCAGGGATAGGTTCGATAATTTCTATACGAGGAATCTTTCAGCCTGCGGATTCCACTCTCTTGCGCAAGAAGACATATGTACTAGTTCCCTTCAACGATTTTCACTTTAATTTTTATCTAGTATGCGATATAACACATTTTTATGTCAAGAGATATTTTAGAAAATAAGGAAGGCGACAGGTAGCAATCCTTTCAATTCCCCCTATTCATTATGCTATTGATAGTGATACGTTTATATTCTCCAAAATTATTTAAAATGTTATTGAGTGGTATATAACAAAAAATATTAAATTATAGAAAATGTACTTGTGTAGTGCAGAATAAAAATGATTTCTATATATTTTTTGTATTGCCAAAAATAATATACTCTCTTAAAATGTTTTTTTATACGAATCTCGATATAGTTTATAATGTTTATTTCTTATGTACGGGATATCGTTATTTTTTTAGAATAATAATTTCAAACCAATAAAATTTATACTAAAAGGAGCAAGAGCGAGTTATTATGAACAAACAAATAGGATTCATCGGATGTGGAAACATGGGTATCGCTATGATAGGTGGAATGATTAACAAAAATATAGTTTCTTCAGATAAAATAATTTGTTCAGATGTAAGTGTCATTAATTTAAAAAATGCTAGTGAAAAATATGACATAACTACAACTACTGACAACAATGAAGTAGCTAACAATGCTGATATTTTAATTTTATCAATCAAACCAGACCTATACTCATCAGTAATTAGCCAAATAAAAGAGCAGATAAAAAACGATGTACTAGTCGTAACTATTGCTGCAGGAAAAAGTATTAAGAGTACTGAGAATGCTTTCGGCAGAAAGTTAAAAGTTGTTAGAGTAATGCCTAATACACCTGCTCTTGTTGGAGAAGGAATGTCTGCGTTATGTGCTAATGAAATGGTTACAGAAAAAGATCTAGAAGACATACTAAATATATTTAATAGTTTTGGCCAAACAGAGATAGTAAACGAAAAATTAATGGATGTTGTAACATCTGTAAGTGGTTCTTCTCCAGCATATGTATATATGTTTATAGAAGCCATGGCAGATGCTGCTGTACTAGATGGTATGCCAAGAGCTCAAGCATATAAATTCGCAGCTCAAGCTGTATTAGGTTCTGCAAAAATGGTACTTGAAACAGGAATACATCCAGGCACACTTAAAGATATGGTTTGTTCGCCAGGTGGAACGACAATAGAAGCTGTAGCAACATTAGAGGAAAAAGGCTTAAGAACAGCTATCATTTCAGCTATGAAACGTTGTACTCAAAAATCTGTTGAAATGTCCAGTTTAACTAGTAAGTAAGAAATTACGTTTAGAGGTAACATCACATTCATCAATTTAAACTATTTTAAAGTTAAAAGCCTGTTACTATTTTCTTATAGGGGTACCGTAACATGGCCATCAAGCTAAGAAATCCTTTTCTCTTCACAACAAAAAAAGAATCTTAATTCATATAAATAGTTGTAGGAAAGGAAATTTTTTTGTTATGAATTATTTTATTTTTTAGGCTGATGGGCATGTGGTACTACCCCACATCCATCAACTT
>NZ_NTTM01000062.1:0-51222 GCF_002560985.1 Bacillus sp. AFS018417 | reverse complement strand
AAGTGGGGGAGTATTCATATGAACCTATTCTATTTACAAAATCTTTGCCTCAATATAAAGAATTGTCCAAGCCTTCTCTAGTAATGTACATATACTAACATGAACTTACAAAATCTATTTCTTATAAAAGAAAGGAGCTCAACATGGCGAGAAACTGCCGAAAAGATGATCAAAAGGAAGAATCTACTTCAGATTGTAAAAAATATTATAATAAAAAATCTAACAACAACAAGTCAAACTCAACATCATCTCAAAGTTACAGCCACGGGGATATATGGGACAAACTGAGTTTAGGAGAAATATTAGCAGACAAGCATACTGCTCTATTTCGAGGAAAGAGTCAATACCAGAAGATTGATGTGCTAAAGGTGAATGATGTCAGAATGTATCTTGATGAACAATTACAATTTAGCTCTGTAGACGAGCGACTGTATCATGAAGCACTTGTTCATCCTGCAATGGCATTAGTAGATTCCCCAGAATCTGTTCTCATTTTAGGAGGCGGAGATGGTCTTGCATTAAGAGAAGTTTTAAAATATAAAACAGTTCGCCGCGTCGATCTTGTCGATTTGGATGAAGAAATTATTAAAATTGCGACTCATGTGCCTGAAATTGTCGCGTTAAACGAAAGGGCTTTTTTCGATAAGCGTGTAAATATCCATGCATACGATGCTCGAAAATTTTTACGTACGAAATCTCGCAAGTATGACGTGATTATTATCGACTTCCCAGACCCTGCAACCGAAACATTAAGTCAGCTATATACAAAAGAATTATTTTCTGTTGTATCTAGCTTCCTTACGAAAGGTGGAGCGTTCGTCTGTCAATCCAACTCACCAGAAGATGCACCACTTACCTATTGGAGCATCGGCCGAACAATTCGCAGCACTGGATTAACAGTTGCAAGCTATCATACAATCGTTCCTTCTTTCGGAAACGATTGGGGCTTTCATATCGCGACCAATTCTTCCTCCATTATGCGCAATAGAAACCCATTACCCGTAACCGTTCCTCATCGAACACTTCCGAAAAACCTCGCTTTATTATTTCGCTTTAGAGAAGACCTCTTAGAAGAACGGCAAAACGCAGTAATCAACACAGAGAACCAACTTATTCTACACCGTTGTTATCATGAAGATATGGAATATTAGTCTTATATATAAACAGGAGGTATCATGGAGTATTCAACTTTTGGAAGACATATAATGGTAGATATGTGGGAGGTAGACACTACCTTATTAAATGATCATGAATTCTTACAACAACATTTAGTCATGGCAGCCAATATGTGCGGTGCAACTGTATTATCAGTAGACTCCAAAGCATTCGAACCATCTGGAGTTACAATATTAGTTTTACTATCGGAAAGCCATATCTCTATTCATACGTATCCAGAAAAACAGTTTGCAGCTATTGACTGCTATACGTGTGGAACAAAGGTAGACCCGCAACAAGCCATCGATTATATATTGCCTATACTCAATCCGAAGCAATTATATGTAAAACGGGTGATTCGCGGCTTAGGCGAAATCACCGTCATTAACTAAACGATCAACACGCCAAATGATTTTCACACCTGGCGTGTTTTGTCCCGCATTAACGAGCAGTAAGACCCCCACCTCAAGATTCAGAGAAAAGCGAAGAAGATAGGTGGGGGATCACTGCCCATAAATACCCGATTGGTTCAACTAACCATTAGTGAAAAAATCGCTCACTGATGAAAGTTTCACTTTATATGCTCCTTCTTATTTAATCTGGTTATTTAACCCCTCAATTTTTTTCTTCCAGTACATTGTCATTGCAAACCAAATAATGAAGTAAATAATCATAAAGCTTCCTACACATATGAAAATTGAACCTTCATGCCGTCCCCCCTTTTCCATTTCATTTTTACATAAATGCGGAAAAAATAAATGGATATGTACATAAGCGGTCCCGTTATTTGTTTAACTTGCTGTTTTCTACGCATAAAAAAGACCCTGCACATGCAAGGTCTATTTCCCATCTAGCATCTTCCTATATAAATCAACAAACTCACTCGCTAGTTCCTTTATTGTTATAGCATTCATCAAGTGATCCTGGGCGTGAACTAACAGTAAGCTGAGTTCGACCTTTTCGCCACCTGCTTCTTGTTGAATCAACGTTGTTTGCAAGCGATGCGCTTCTTTTAACTCGCTGGCTGCTTCCTGCAGCTTTTCTTCCGCTTCGGGAAGCTTTCCTTCCTTCGCAAATTGAATTGCCTCCATCGCTGAGCTTCTGGCATTTCCCCCGTGTAAAATTAAATGAAAAGCCATTGTCTCTAATGTATCCATGTCTCTCTATTGCTCCCCCTTTTCTTCTGCTAGCTTTTGCTTATCCCATATTTTTAAGAATGGAAAGTAGATTAGAAACGCTAAGCAGAAGTTTACTAACTGCATAACAATTCCTGAAACCTTGCCGCCCGTTGCTAAATAACCACTAAAAATAATCGGTGTTGTCCACGGTACAGCTGCTCCGCTTGGCCGCGCGGCAAGGCCCCATTCCATCGCAAAGTACGTCACAATCGTTAAGATAACAGGAACTAGAATAAATGGAATGAGAAGAAGCGGATTTAATACAATTGGCATCCCAAAAGTCACCATTTCATTAATATTAAAAATACCTGGTGCGATTGATAATCTGCCCAAGCTTTTTAGCTGCTGACTTTGTGCGAATAATAACATCGCGACAACGAGTGCCAGTGTTGCACCAGACCCTCCCATATAAATCCAAAGATCAAAAAATTGCTGTGTAACCGTATTTGGTAAAGTATGCCCAGCTTGAAAGGCAACGCGGTTTTGATCCATTAATGAGAGCCAAATTGGACCCATAACTCCGCCAACAATTGCCGCTCCGTGAATTCCGCATGCCCATAATACATGAACAAGAATAACAGCGACCACAGCTCCAAACAAACTAGCACCAATTTCACTAAGCGGCGCTTGTAATAATTGTCCAACAATATTATGAATACTTCCAAATGAAGTATGTTCCATCATTAATCGTAAAATCCAAACAACTGTTACGACAATAAAACCAGGAATAAGTGCAGTAAACGAACGAGACACAGCCGGCGGTACTGTTTCTGGCAGTTTAATAACAATATTCTTCTGTATAAAGACGCGATATATTTCTGTAGATATAAGTGCTAAAATCATTGCCACAAATAACCCTTGGCTTCCCATAAGTACAGCTGGAATAACGCCTTCTACTATAATACTTTCCTTTGTTCCTTCTATAATATGAGAAACTTGAAATGGCGTTGCGAGTAAGAAAGACACAAGCGATAACGCTCCTGCAGCTAATGCATCCACTTTATACTGCTCCGCCAATCTGTAAGCGATTCCAAAAGCAGCAATTAAAGACATGATACTAAATGTTGCGCTAACTGGATACCCTAATGCTTTTTGCCAACCATCGCCAAACAAATTAGCCATAAATTCATGATATCCAGGGATCGGCAAAGCACTAATAATTAAGAAAAAAGAGCCGATAATTAAGAAAGGCATCGTTAAAATAATTCCGTCTCGAATAGCTTGTAAGTGGCGCTGCTCCGCAATTCTTCCAGCTATAGGCATAACGTATCTCTCTAAAAACCCCGTCATCTTCTCCACTCTCCTTATGACTTCATTGACAATGCTGCCTGTAACACCGCTTCCCCGTTACAAAGTCCGTAGTGTACAGATTGAATGACATCAACAGGTATTCCTTTCTCTTTACATAGTTCTTTCATTTTCGGTAGCAAATAACGCACTTGTGGACCGAGTAGTAATACATCAGCTTCATCGATATGATTACGCACTTCCGATCCAGATACAGCCCAAATTTTTGCCTCTATACCTTGTGCCTGTGCTGCTTTCTCCATCTTCGTAACTAGCAAACTCGTTGACATACCAGCAGCACAGCAAAGCAAAATGTTCATACGATGCCCCCTTTCTTAGCCCACTCTTTACAACTGTCCATAATCATTTTAGGCATCTCCCATGATTATTAGTTGAATCAATCGGGCACATGCCAATACTTATCTCCCACCTATTTTTTTTAACTCCTCAAAATTTGAAGGCAGGAGTCTTACCGCATGCGGGCAGCGGAATAAGTTTAAGTTAACCTATGTATATGTCTAGGGTAATTTTCGTATGACGAGCATACCAACAAAAATCCCCTATTCACGCTATTCTCTCTATCAACGAGCGAATCCATCTAATAGATGAAATTCCCATCAATTGGAGGATCTTCAAATCTCATTTCTTTCTACTAAACTTTAAGGTTGGAATTGAACATGAATTCCTTTAATATAGAAGCGATTCTCGTGATTTTCGCTAGAAGGATTTTTTCTATTACATATACAATGTATGCGCTGTCACTAAATTGTTACAAGTTTCACAAAGTGGCTATATTACAATCCTCTCTCCTGTACTATAATCATGTATGGAATAGGAGATGATAACAATGACACAAAATGCCCCTGAGTTTAAAGTACTACAAAGCATTGCCTTTCTAGCTGTTGTTTTGCAAAGTTCATTACTATATACCATGAATCAAGGAAATTTAGCGATTGAGCAGTCTATTATTATCGGCATGCTATTTAATCTAGCAAAATTTTCTGCTCCGGCATTTATTTTTATTGTCGGCTTTCATCTTATTAGTCAATATACAAAACAAATGTTATATACACAGTACATTTATGAAAAAACAACAAACTTACTTGCGCCATATTTCTTTTGGTCCATTGTCTACTTATTTACGGCGAAACAGATACCATCACTATGGGAAATTATTCGTAGCCTTCTACTCGGAACAGCAGCACCTCATCTTTGGTATGTTGTTATGATGTTTCAAATTCATTTATTGTTCCCGCTTCTTTGTCTCGTCTTTCATTGGTTTCATAAACGTAGCCATAACAAGAAAGATGTATATCGGTACACATTTGCCTTTGCTCTTATTTATTTTCTATTAATGTGGTTCTCTTCCCACTATATTTTTAACGGAGAGAAATTAACAAAATTCACTACATTGCATTATACAGATCGCTCTTTCTTATTCTATTCCTTCTACTTTGTTATGGGAGGAATTGCAGCAGTTGCTCTGCGTGCTTGGCGTATATTTGTGTTTAAACACATACCGCTTTTTACAGCTTTATTTTTCGCTTTATTTCTATTCATTAATTATCAACTCTTTAATTTTTACGGCGCAAATACGATTCGACTTACAGTTGTAACGTACTTAAAACCATCTATGTTTGTATACATCGTCTGTGAAATTATAATTTTATATGCGTTATCTGTAACAATTGCACAGTATCGTACTCTCTTATATAAAGGGCTTCGATTTATCGGGAATTTTACGTACGGGGCTTATTTAGCACACTTTTTCTTTTTAAATATAAGTGTCAAACTATTGTCTTTCTTTGCATTGCCAGCTAACTCTATTCTTTATAGCATATGCTTATTTAGCTGCACAGCAATTTTATCTTTAGGAACAATCATTGTGTTTAGCTATATTCCGTTTCATAAATGGATTACAGGTCCGACTCCTTCACTTTCTTTGCAGCGACCATTTTAAGCACTAAAAGATAAGGGTGGATTGTTATTTTCTATCTATTCTACTTGATAGATTCATTTCTTCTGTTCAATTATTGACTTTTGAGAATCAATCCAAAGCATTATAAATGAAAGCCACCTTAATAGGAGATTTTAAGATGGTTTTTATTTATCCCGTATTAACGAGCAGTAAGACCCCCACCTCAAGATTCAGAGAAAGCAAAGAAGATAGGTGGGGGATAACTGCCAGTAAAAGCCCGATTGGTTCAACTAACCATCATAATAAAAAAGCAATCTTTTCAGATTGCCTTCTTCACTAATATGAGATTCAGTTATCCAATCACTATGAATGGATATTTACACACTTTCTTTCGCTGGTCGATATAGTGCTTGTACGAGACGATCATATTCACGTCGCGTAATTTCCTTATTGTATAACTTCAACAATAAATCTTTATGCTCTTTCGAAAATGCCATCTTTTTAATGACTTCTGGATACATGAAAACTTTCCCTCCGTTTCATGAAAACGACTAAATCCAGTGCACATCCGCATTTTTCCCTTACAGTTTGTAAAGAAATCCCACAAACAGAACTTGCGTTCGCATAAAGCATTATAAAATATTTTCCCTCAAAGCACAATTCTAAAATAAAAATTTTTATTTTCAGAAGATTTCAACATTATAATATCATAATCTCTCCTAAAGTACATATATATTTTTTGTCACTTTTTTGAATAAAATTTCCATATCAGTAAGAAAATAATGGCAAAAACGAAGAGGAGTAGAAACATGGATACTGTTACACTATCGCGCGCTTTCTTTGGATCGTCGTTAGCCTTCCATATTATTTTTGCAACACTTGGAATCGGACTTTCCTTAATGATTTTTATAAGTGAAGTGTTATATCACTGGAAGAAGGACTCCGATTACTCTGTGATGGCAAAAAGATGGACGAAAGCATTTGCGATTCTTCTTGGTGTTGCCATTCCAACAGGAACAATTGTAGGCGTCCAAATTTCCTTGCTTTGGCCTGGCTTTGCGAAAATTGTTGGACAAGTCATTTCCGTTCCATTTCAAATTGAAATTTTCGCCTTCTTCCTAGAAGCATTGTTCATGTCCATTTACGTCTATGCTGCAGATAAATTACCACCATTCATGCGATTAATATCGCTCTTTTTTGTTATGCTCGGCGCGACTGCATCCGCTGTACTCATTACATCAGCAAATACGTGGATGAATACACCAGCCGGATTTTCAATGGCACCGGACGGCTCTGTCTATAACGTCAATCCTTGGAAAGCCTTTTTTAATCCAAGCTTTTTCACAAGCTCCGTTCATGTTGTCATTACCGCCTATGCAACAGGAGCTGCTGTCATTGCTTCTATCGCTGGCTTTAAATTATTAAAACGAAATAAAAGTGCACGGGAGATTGCTTATCATAAAAAAGGATTGTACTTAGGTCTTATGGTCACATTCATTACAGGCGCGATTATGTGGGTTTCTGGACATGAATCTGCGATTGGACTTCATGAGCACTCACCAGAGAAACTGGCAGCAGCAGAAGCATTATTTCATACACAGTCACATGCACCACTAGCCGTTGGAGGCGTTCTCGATCCAGAAACACACGAATTAAAATACGCCATTGAATTCCCAAACATGTTAAGTATGTTAGTTGGTTTTTCTCCAAATACGGTTGTAAAAGGATTAAATGAATTTTCACCAGACACGTGGCCTCCTTTTTACACCCATTTATTCTTTGACTTAATGGTTGGAGCAGCTACATTTTCATTCGCCGTCGCTGCAATTGCACTTGGATATTGGTACTTCATTTACCGAAAAAAAGGCGGGCAATTGCCAAAATGGCTGCTAGGGGCAATCGCTGCGGGCGGTCCGATTATGCTTCTCGGCATTGAATGTGGCTGGATTTTCAGCTGTAGCGGACGGCAGCCTTGGACGATTTACGGTTTTCAACGTACAACAGATGCTGCAACGCGCGCCGACTTTGTTGGGCCATTATTTGTCGTATTTGTCGTACTTTACATTGCACTTGGCATCTTAACTGTCTTCGTATTACGAACATTCTTTAGGCGCCATCCATTGAAGCAAGACTTACAACCGAACGGAGGGGACTCACATGCCTGAAGCAAGCATTGCTATTATCATTCTCTGGGCTGTCGTCTTTGTATACAGTATTTTAGGTTCAATTGATTTTGGGGCCGGCTTTTGGGGGATGGTGTATGCAAAGCATCCAACACTTGCCGGAAAACTTGCTAATCGCTATTTGTCCCCAACATGGGAAGTTACAAATACATTTCTAGTCTTTGTCGTTGTTGCGTTTCTCGGCTTCTTTCCAAAAGCTGCATTTACACTCGCAACCGCAATGTTTTTACCTGTTACCTTAATTCTCATACTCGTTACAATTCGTAGTACTTTTATGGTGTTTTCTTATTCCTTGCCAAAGTATGAGCGTATAATGCGCATTATTTCGGGCATTACCGGTCTATTAATTCCAGCTCTCTTAATTACAGTTCTTCCTGTAACAGAAGGAGCCTTCATTACCACTACTGGTGGCAAAGAAACATTATTATATGGAAAGTTATTATCAAGTCCAGTCGTATACTGGTACATGCTCTTTGGTTTAACATCAGAACTCTTTTTATCAGCGCTCTTTCTCGCTGATTTTGCTAGAGAACAAGGATCCGAAGATACATATCGTGTCTACCGGAGAAACGCCATCGTGCTCGGTCCTGCAACGCTTGTCACCGCCATCGTCGCACTTGTCGTAATGGAGCCAGAAACACATTGGCTCATGGAAGGATTAATTAAACAATTCAAATGGTTTACAATCTCGATCATCTTTTTTATCATTGGCTATTCTTCCCTTTGGTGGACAAACCAAAAACATGAAACACTCGGCTGGCCGCGCATTGCTGTTCTTTCTGTCGTTGCCCAATATGGATTTGCAAGCTACGCTTACGGCGTTGCACACCTTCCGTATATTATTTATCCAGAAGTAACTGTATTCACAAGTTTTACAACGAAAGAAACGTTTTATGCGCTGCTCATTCTCTATGCAGTCGGTATCGCAATACTATTACCAGGCTTCATCTTCTTCTGGAACTTATTCTTGAAAGATCGAACTTTTTTAAAGTAAAGTGAAACTTCCTATCGTGAGACGCTTTTCCTCACGATAGATTAGTTGAACCAATCGGGCTCTTACGGCTGGTTTTCTCTCCTTCTTGTAGTTACTTCTTACCAGCCGTTTGAGCGGGGTAAAGTGAAACTTCCTTCTGGGAACGTTTTTTCCAGAAGGTTAGTTGAACCAATCAGGCTCTTACAGACAGTATTACAAATACCCATACTGATAACAAAATTCTTAGTCAAACATCATCTACCACGAAATAAGTAGCATATTTTCATCCACGTTTACCTACCAAAAGAAAACTAGGTAGATGCATGTAACAACTTTTCTATTATAAATACCTAATAGGCACATAGTGGATATGTGCTTATTTTCATTTAGAATTCCCTATATACTATGTCTTTTCCTCAAAGTACCAAACGCACATATTTACAATAGTTAGTGTAATGCCCCATACCTTCTTTTAAGAATATGAATATGATTAAATATAAGGTCGTGGACAAGTAGAAATATTCTTGTTCAAATTCAAGAATCAAGAAGGGCAGGCTAGCTATGGGTATTGAAATTTGGATTACACTTTTTGTTTTTGTCATCACCATGGTCGTTATATTTTGGCGGCCAGGAGGAATAAACGAAGCATGGCCAGCTGCAATTGGAGCGGGGATTATCATTATTACCGGTCTTGTAACACGCAGCAACATTGCCGATATTATTAGTAAAATCGGCGGCGCCTCTATCACCATCATCGCGACAATCGTTATGGCTGTTATATTAGAAAGTTTTGGTTTCTTCCACTGGGCAGCAGCCCGGCTCGCGAACTTAGCAAAAGGTTCCGGGCACCGTCTATATTGGTACATTCAATTACTCTGTTTTCTCATGACGCTATTATTTAATAACGATGGCAGTATTTTAATTACCACACCAATTTTAATTCTGCTTTTGAAAAACCTTCAATTAAAACCACAACAACAAATTCCATATTTATTAAGCGGTGCATTAATTGCAACTGCTTCTAGTGCTCCAATTGGCGTTAGTAATATTGTAAATTTAATCGCATTAAACATCGTTCATATGACACTCTATATGCATACAGCAATGATGTTCGTACCTGCAACGTTAGGGCTTATCTTTATGTCATGGCTCATGTACCTAGTTGTGAAAAAGAAATTACCGGAAAAACTACCAACATCCGCTTATGACATTGAAGAAGTCTTTTTCACAAAACACTTTCACCCATTAAAGGGGAAAGATTCTGTTGATACAAAAAGCAAACGCACAAAATTTATGTTAAAAGTGTTACTGTTTGTCTTCCTTATGCGTTGTCTTCTTTTCGTTGCCTCATTCTTTGCGATTCCGATTGAAATTGTTGCCGTAATTGGCTCTCTCGTTCTACTCATCTGGAGATGGTATTATTTACGAACAAATCCAGTCGATATATTAAAAAAGACACCGTGGCACATTCTCATATTTGCTTTTTCCATGTACGTCATTATTTACGGGCTTCATAACGCTGGATTAACAGCTTGGCTTGTACAAGTATGTGAGCCAATCGTAAATCAAAGTTTATTACATGCAAGCTTTATGATGGGTGGACTCGTTTCAATTCTATCCAACTTCTTTAACAACCATCCGGCCTTAATGATTGGAACCATTACTTTAACGGAAATGGGATTAGATCCTGTTACCCTCAAAACAATCTACCTCGCAAACATCATTGGTAGCGATATGGGATCATTATTACTACCAATTGGTACACTTGCTTCCCTTATTTGGATGTATATCTTGAAACAAAATAAAATCAAAGTAAAATGGAAAGATTACTTGAGTGTCTCCTTAATTGTCATTCCACTCACAACAATCGTAACACTCTTCCTCCTATACTACTGGGTGCAGCTCGTTTTTGCCCATTAATGCGGGATAAAACACCTTATAGGGACCCTCCAAAATATATACGGAAGGTTCCTATTTCTATTAATACTAACGCTCCGTAAATCGGTGACAGAGATAAGGCGGAATCCCCGCCTCGGGAAGAATAAAAGTCAAGATAAAATAAGCAAGCAACATGCATGATGTAATCATAAAGAAAAACGATAATTTCGGGTACCACTTCTTCGCAAATGAATATACAGAAAGGCCAAAACTACTAAACACAAGAAATAACGTGCTGACAGCTGTTATGATAATATCCATTTGTTTCTCATAATTCGGTGACAATAAAAAAACGAATGTAACAACAAAAAGAATCTGTAATATAAAGTGAAACTTCCTATCGTGAGACGCTTTTCCTTACGATAGGTTAGTTGAACCAATCGGGCCCTTACAGACGGTTTGCTTCTCTCTTCCTTGCCTAACTTCTTACCGACTGTTTGGGCGGGATAAATGCAGTAGCAGGAACAATTTTCTGTTTCATTTTTACTCCTCTGATTTCCCTTGCTTTTTATGTAAAGTATAACAAAATCCCCCTGCTCTCGCTCAGCAGGGGGACTATCATCTATATTAGGTTAGGGTACACATGATCATAGATTAAGAGGTGTTCAGAAAGATGCTTTCTAATTATTGATATAATTGACTGCCTGTTTCTTTAAACTCTTCTGCTTTTTCTTTCATACCTTTTGAGATTGCTTCTGTTGTTTCTAAATCATTATCCTTTGCATACTCACGAATATCATGCGAAATTCTCATACTGCAAAACTTCGGACCACACATTGAGCAGAAATGCGCTGTCTTTGCTCCTTCTGCTGGTAATGTTTCATCGTGATATTCCATTGCGCGCTCAGGGTCTAATGATAAATTAAATTGATCACGCCAGCGGAATTCAAAACGCGCTTTAGAAAGAGCGTCATCACGCTGATGTGCTGTTTTATGACCTTTTGCAAGGTCAGCAGCATGCGCGGCAATTTTGTACGTAATAACCCCTTCACGAACATCATCTTTGTTTGGTAAGCCAAGATGTTCTTTTGGTGTTACATAGCAAAGCATTGCTGTACCGAACCAACCAATCATCGCTGCTCCAATCGCAGAAGTAATATGGTCATAACCCGGTGCAATGTCTGTCGTTAACGGTCCGAGCGTATAGAACGGTGCACCATGACAAATGTCGAGTTCTTTATCCATATTCTCTTTAATCAAATGCATCGGTACATGTCCTGGGCCTTCAATCATCACTTGTACATCATGCTTCCAAGCAATTTGCGTAAGTTCTCCTAATGTTTCCAGCTCAGAAAATTGAGCTTCGTCGTTTGCATCCGCAATTGAACCAGGGCGTAATCCATCTCCAAGAGAGAAGGAAACATCGTACTTCTTCATAATTTCACAAATCTCTTCAAAATGTGTATATAAGAAGTTTTCTTGATGGTGATATAAACACCACTGGGCCATAATCGAACCACCGCGTGATACAATTCCTGTTACACGCTTTGCTGTAAGCGGAATGTAACGAAGCAGTACACCAGCATGAATTGTAAAGTAATCTACTCCTTGCTCTGCTTGTTCAATTAGCGTATCACGGTATACTTCCCACGTTAAATCTTCCGCGATCCCATTTACTTTTTCAAGCGCTTGGTAAATCGGCACTGTTCCAACTGGTACAGGCGCATTACGAATAATCCATTCACGCGTCGTATGAATGTTTTTCCCAGTAGAAAGATCCATAATTGTATCTGCGCCCCAACGTGTTGCCCATGTCATCTTCTCTACTTCTTCTGCAATCGACGATGATACAGCTGAGTTCCCGATATTCGCATTTACTTTCACATGGAAGTTACGCCCGATAATCATTGGTTCTGCTTCCGGATGATTAATATTTGCCGGTAAAATGGCACGACCTTCAGCAATTTCCTTACGTACAAATTCTGGTTCCACGCCTTCACGAATCGCCACATATTCCATCTCTGCTGTGATAATACCTTTACGCGCATAATGCATTTGCGTAACATTTTCCCCAGTTTTTGCGCGAAGCGGATTACGTCCCATTTGCGGGAATACAGGCGTATGTTTAGCTGCTACTTTTACACCATCATCTTCCGGTTTCACTTCACGACCTTCATACTCTTCTACATCTCCGCGTTCCACAATCCAGCAGCGGCGCGGCGTTGGAATCCCCTTTTCTAATTCCACTTTGTAATCCGGATCAGTATAAGGACCACTCGTATCATACACACGAATAGATGGATTTGTTACACCGTTTGTATCGCTTTGTGCAATCTCGCGCATCGGTACTTTCATATCTTCACGCGTACCCTCTACATATACCTTCTTGCTTCCCGGTAAACTTGACTTCAACTCAATTTGCTCAGCTGAAACAGATTGTTTCATAAATGTGTTTCCTCCCCTGTGTCTTAGCGAAGTAACCTCCGCTTTTCTTTAGATTCAGTTTCGCCGCCTAGACCCTTGCGTCTAAACAGTTGGCTCCACTTTTCTTATGACCAGGATGAGAACTAGCGGCTAGTATATGCTCAAATAAAAAAGCCAGGTCCATAATAAAGAATAGGACCTGGCAACATAAGGCATTGTTATGTAAAGCCGTTAACTTCCCTCCGCTGGTACGAACCAGATCAGGTCCAAAGGGTTAAGAAGCTTCAACACGCTTCCCTCTCAGCCCAGCTCTTGGGCACCCCTAGTTTATCACTGATTAAATTTTCACTACGCTCTTATCATACATCATTGTCAAAAAAATGCAAAGGTATTTATATCATTTTTTTCCTTATTCAAAAAATGGGTATTTCACTCAGTACAAGCCGAATCCGCACTTCATACATATAGAATATAAGCCAGTGCAGGACGTATGTCTTATGCAAACTTTTCACGATAAGAACAGGGGTGAAAGAGTTGATAAACCTACAATCTACAATAACCATACTCGCTTTTCTCGGAACCACGCTCATCATCTTTTGGCGTCCCAAAGGGATGAATGAAGCAATTCCAGCAACAGTTGGTGCAGTAATTGTCATTTTAAGCGGTACAGTTTCTCTTACCGACTTGGGTGATATTAGCTCAAAAATTATTGGCGCCGCCATAACAATTATGGCTACCATTGTTATGGCAATCGTATTAGAGAGTTTCGGCTTTTTTTATTGGTGCGCCGTTCAACTTGCTAAAAGAGCAAAAAGCTCTGGTATTCGCCTCTTTTGGTATACAAATCTTCTTTGTTTTCTCATGACATTATTCTTCAATAACGATGGTAGCATCTTAATTACAACTCCCATTTTACTGCTTTTGTTACACCATTTGCGACTCACACATGATCAAAAAATACCTTACTTACTAAGTGGTGCACTCATCGCCACTGCCTCAAGCGCGCCGATTGGTGTAAGCAATATTGTGAATTTAATCGCCTTGAGAATTATTGATATGGACTTATACATGCACACAGCCATGATGTTTGTTCCCGCTACGTTAGGTCTCCTTTTTATGTCGTTTCTGTTATTCCTTGTTTTTCGGAAAAAAATCCCTAAAAAACTCCCGGTCTTATCGACATACTTAGATGAAAATTTCGTTAAAAAATCCTTTCACCCACTGCAACCACGTCCCGCAATTGATGAAAATCGTAAGCGAACAAGGTTTATGCTTGGAATTCTATTATTTGTTTTATGCGTTCGCCTCAGCTTATTTATCGCATCTTTCTTTCAGTTTTCTATCGCCATTGTAGCAGTCATTGGCTCCGTTATTTTACTCGGGTGGAGATGGTACAAACTGCGCCTTCCACCTCATGATATGATTAAAAAAACACCTTGGTATGTCTTAATTTTCGCATTTTCTATGTACGTGATTGTGTATGGACTTAATAACATCGGCTTAACCAACCTGCTCATCACTACATTTCAACCAATCATCACTGGTAGTTTATTTCATGCCACTTTTGTTATGGGGGGCCTAGTCTCTATCCTCTCTAACATTTTTAATAACCATCCTGCCTTAATGATTGGCACAATTGAACTCACCGAAATGGGACTAGATCCTATTACATTGAAAACCATTTATCTTGCAAACATCATCGGTAGTGACATGGGCTCATTATTACTCCCGATTGGTACATTAGCAAGCTTAATGTGGATGTATATTGTGAAAAAAGGAAAAGTAACTATCGGTTGGGATACCTATATAAAAACTACACTTCTTGTCATTCCGCCAACCGTCATTTTTACACTGCTATGTTTATATTATTGGGTTAAATTAATCTTCACATCTTAAAACATCTCCCTCCTTCCACTATGTTAGAAGGAGGAGATTATGTAATTACGAGAAAGGTGATTATTATGCTTCATTTACAAAAATATATTAATCAGCCCATACAAGTGACATTGTCAAGGGAAATTATTCCATTTGAAGGAATTATGATTGATAAAGGCTCGGATATTATTGTATTGTATGATGGAGAAAAATACATGTATATCTCTAGTTTACACATTCAACATTTAACCCCAAGCATCGATTCTTCATTACTTGATAACCTAGCAATTCCAGAATCTTTACTACCGCCAGACATAATATCAAGTGAATCCACTATTTCACTGCGAAAAACATTGCAAGTGGCAAAAGGACAATTTATTGAACTTGCGCTATCACATGAACACTTCTTACATGGATATGTTACCCATATTATGAATGACTATTTTATCTTCCTCTCACCTGTCTATCAAATGTTATACATCCCCTTTCATCACGTAAAATATATCGTTCCGTATAAGGAAGCAGAAACGCCTTACGGACTAGAAAATACAAAACTCTTATCGCCAGCTTCAAAGATTACACTTGCACGTACATTTTCTGAGCAAATGAAAAAACTAAAACAACATATCGTTTTACTTGATTTAGGCATACAGAGTTATAAAATTGGCAAATTAGCTGAAGTAACCGACAACCAAATTGAACTCATTACAGCACGTAATCAGCGTTTTCATTTTAATTTACATCATGTTAAAACCGTACATCTTCCATCCTAAAATTAAAAATAACAAAAAGAGGTATCTCATCATAAGAGACACCCCTTTTTCTATTAAGGAATCATCCAAGTTAAATAATAAGCTTGAATATATGTGATAATACCAATGATTGTTACGAAGAATAAACTATGTTTCACTGTGAAACGGAATAAGTCAGATTCTTTTCCAGCAAGTCCAACTGCCGCACATGCGATTGCAATGGACTGCGGTGAAATCATTTTAGCAGTTACACCGCCCGTTGTATTCGCTGCAACAAGCAACACTTCGCTTACGCCTACTTGCTGCGCTGTAATTGCTTGTAGATTTGAGAACAATGCGTTTGCAGATGTATCTGATCCTGTTAAGAATACCCCAAGCCATCCAAGGAATGGCGAGAAGAATGGGAAGAATTTCCCCGTTCCCGCTAACGCTAATGCCAATGTCGATGAAAGTCCTGAGTAATTTGCGATAAACGCAAAACCAAGTACTAATCCAATTGACAAAATTGGCATTTTCAATTCTTGCAACGTTTCTTTAAATGTGACCACTGCTTGTTTTGGACTCATTTTCAAAACAAACATTGTAATAATACATGCAATCAAAATTGCTGTTCCTGTTGCCGATAAAATATCAATCTTTAATATAGCTTCATATGGTGTTGGTTTATTAACAATTGGCTCTGCCTTCATCACTAAATTATGCAGACCCGGAATTTGAATTTTAAACACTAAGCTTTCAAGTGCACCGCCTGGAGCAAATAAAGCTTTAAAGAATTTTTGGCTCCAGATTACAACCATTATCGTTAAAATAATAAATGGTGACCACGCTTTCAAAACTTTTCCTGCTGTTAAATTTATTGTAGAACCAGCATCTACCGTCGCCGCTGCTTCTGCTTGTCCTTTTCCAGAACGGTAAATTTCTTTTGGCTGCCATACTTTTAAGAATAGCGCCAAACTCACTAAACTCACTAGTGCTGATGTAATATCCGGGAGTTCAGGCCCAAGATATGTTGATGTAATAAACTGCGTAATCCCGAACGAACCGCCCGCTACAAGTAATGCAGACCACGTTTGTTTTACACCTTTTAATCCATCCATTAAGAATACAATAAAGAATGGAACAAATAATGATAGAAGCGGTAATTGATGCCCAGCCATTTCTCCTATTTTATGAGGATCAATACCTGTTACTTGACCAGCTACTAAAATTGGAATACCCATCGCTCCGAATGCTACCGGTGCTGTATTTGCAATTAAGCAAAGCCCCGCTGCGTATAACGGGTTTAAACCAAGCCCTGCAAGAAGCGCTGCTGTAATTGCTACTGGTGCTCCAAATCCAGCTGCTCCTTCCAAAAATGCACCGAATGAGAAGCCGATTAAAATGACAAGTAGACGATGATCATTTGTAATAGAAAGAACAGATGCACGAATGACATCGAACTGTCCCGTTTTTACTGAGATTTTGTATAAAAATACTGACATGATGATAATCCACGCAATTGGCCATAAGCCATAAGCAAACCCATAACCCGTTGCTGCTATCGCCATCGTAAATGGCATTTTATAAACAAAAAGTGCAATTATAACTGTTAATAAAACTGTAATGAACCCTGCAACATAGCCTTTCATACGAAAAACTGTTAACGCTAAGAAGAAAAATATAATTGGAATCATTGCAACTGCTGCCGAAAGCCAAATGTTACCTAGCGGATCATAAACTTGTGTCCATGTACTCATAGTTTCTCTTCCCTTCTAATGTCTCTTTTTCATATACTTATAATCCTATAATTAGACAAGCAGGTCATCAGACCTTTAGGCCCAAAAAATAAAACGTTTACAGAAAACGTTTTCATAAATATTTGATAATTCTACTTTATCATATTTTCCTCTATTTACAATGCTATTTTCGAATTTTTTTCACATTTTCTTTGTTCATCCTTTCACAAAATGTGATATGATTACAGGTTTCTAAAATAAAGTGAAACTTTCCTCAACGAACGGTTTTCTCGTTGAGGATTAGTTAAACCAATCGGGTCCTTACAGACGGTTTGTCTCCCTTCCTTGCCCGACTTCTTACCGGCTGTTTAGGCGGGATAAAGTAAAACCTCCATCAGTGGCGATTTTCTTTATCCCCCCTCCTATGTTCTTCGTTTCTCTCTAATCTTGAGATGGAGTCTTACTACCCGCGAATAGCAGGATAAAGTGAAACTTTAATCAGTGGGGGTTTTCTTCATCCCCCACTGATTATTAGTTGAACCAATCGGGCTTTTACGGNNTACGGGCAGTTTATCTCCCACCTGACTTCTTTGCTTTCACTGAATTTTGAGGTGGGGGTATTACTGCCCGTTAATGCGGGATAAAACTTTTTTCCTTTGTTGTATCAATTTATTTTTAGGAATGTAGAATTTCTCCAAATTCTACATTCCTAAAACGTTCAAACAATTTTAATGTTTAGATTATTGAAATCGCTTTCAATTAATGTTATATTTTTCATGTTATTAAAAATTAATGCAATCGGTTGCTCTAATCAATGGAGGAAAAATTCATTAAGATGCATAATGTATTTTAGATGCAATAGTTCAAATTATTTCAAAACATTATATGTGTGTTTATGTTGTTCTATATTTCAATTGCTGTCAATTCATGCAAACGATTGCAAATAAAAAGGAGATAGAAGTATGAAGAGGAAAAAATGGACTGCGTTAGCACTATCTTTACCACTAGTTGTGAGTTTATCAACAAACATACAGGCAGAAACATTACATAATAATAAGGGTCAAAAGGCACAACCAGGAAATAAAGACGGAGTTTTTTATGAACTGTATGTTAATTCTTTTTATGATACTGATAGCAATGGACATGGTGATTTAAAAGGCGTCACAAAGAAACTTGATTATTTAAATGATGGAAATTCAAGAACAAATAATGATCTTCAAATAAACGGTATCTGGATGATGCCTATTAACACCTCTCCGAGTTATCACAAATATGATGTAACCGATTACTATAATATTGATCCTCAGTATGGAAATTTACAAGATTTCCGTGAACTAACAACAGAAGCGCATAAACGCAACGTAAAGATAGTAATGGATCTTGTTATCAATCATACAAGCAGTGAGCATCCTTGGTTTGTCGATGCATTAAAAAATAAAAACAGTAAATATCGAGATTACTATATTTGGGCTGATAAAAATACAGACTTAAATGAAAAAGGCCCATGGGGTCAACAAGTATGGCACAAAGCGTCGAACGGAGAGTACTTCTACGCAACGTTCTGGGAAGGGATGCCGGACTTAAACTATGACAATCCTAAAGTAAGAGAAGAAATGATTAAAATCGGGAAATTTTGGCTTAAACAAGGAGCTGATGGTTTTCGTCTAGATGCAGCCATGCACATCTTTAAAGGGCAAACACCTGAAGGAGCAAAGAAAAATGTTGAATGGTGGAATGAATTCCGCGACGCGATGAGAGAAACGAATCCAAATACGTATCTAGTTGGTGAAATATGGGATCAACCAGAAGTAGTTGCTCCGTATTATCAATCGTTAGATTCTACATTTAACTTCGACTTAGCATATAAAATCGTTAATTCCGTTAAAAATGGTACTGATCAAGGGGTAACCACGGCAGCTGTTGCAACGGATGAGTTATATAAAACATATAATCCAAATAAAATTGATGGAACGTTTTTAACGAATCATGACCAAAATCGGGTAATGAGTGAGTTAAATGGTGATGTGAACAAAGCAAAATCAGCAGCCTCTATTCTGTTGACACTCCCTGGTAATCCGTTCATTTATTATGGTGAAGAAATCGGCATGACAGGCCAAAAACCAGATGAGTTGATTCGTGAGCCATTCCGTTGGTATGAAGATGATAAAGAAGGTCAAACGAGCTGGGAGACTCCAGTATACAACATTGGTCATAATGGTGTTTCCGTTGAAGCACAAGATAAACAAAAAGCTTCTCTTCTAAGCCATTATCGTAAAATGATTCGTGTTCGTCAGCAACACGATGAACTTGTCAAAGGTAATTTAGAATCTATTTCTGTCAATAACTCACAGGTTGTTGCCTATAATCGTACGTATAAAAATAAATCAATTCAAGTGTATCATAATATTTCACACAAGCCGGTTACATTAACTGTTTCGGACAAAGGAAAACTGATTTTTTCTAGTGAATTAGGAGCAAAAAAGGAAAAATCAACATTAGTAATTCCAGCGAATACGACAGTGTTAGTAAAGTAAAAGAGTAAGAATATGAAGTACTATTTATGTTTTTTGGCATATACATCAACACCAAAGTTTAGGCTGAGTCTTTCTAAAAGAAAGTAAATCCCTATACGAGAAATACGCTATCCTTTTCGTAGAATTATTAAAAGGATGGCGTTTTTTAATGGTTCAAAATTATTATAATCAAACACCTTTTCATTTTAATTTTTCATCCTCTATCCGGCTTCTGCGCTTCTCTCTAAACCTTGAGCACAAATAGCGGGATAAACGTATTCTGAAGAAGTTTTTTTGGTTACACACCCCAGATTATTGGCAGTTTTTCTAATGTATGAATAGGAAAATGACATTTTCTTATACTAAGGTCGAAAACCAATTTTAGGAGGGTAACAAATGACTGAGCAAAATCGAACTCAATCTGCCATTGATGCAGGGCGTAATAACACAAAACGCGGAATTGAAGCAACAAGCGATGCAGTACAAAATGCAGTTGATGCTGTTGAAAATGCTGGAAAAGCAACAGTTGACCGTATTTCTGAAGCAGCTAAAGATGTCACAGCTCGTTAATACGAAATAATTTGTTTGGGTATTTGTTGGAGTCATGAATTAAAGAAAAACAAGAAGCAAGACCGTCAAAAGACGGTCTTGCTTTCATTCCATTATAATTCGCCCGATCTAAACTTAATTGATAGAACTGGAATGACATTTCATGTATGAAAATTCCCTTCACCTCTCGAATCTTGAAGCGGGAATTCACTTCCTAATTTTTGTAAATTATCCTACATTTTCTATTAAAAATAAGTATCATTAAGGAAAATTTCACTATCCTTTATATAAGAAAAAAGTACTCGCAGCGTGCGAGTACTTTTTTCATCTTCTTTTTCTTCGTTTACGGCGCAGCATTTTTTTACGCCTTGTATTCACACCGTCCGCGATAATATGTAATGCACTAGCAGCAATAACGCCCAGTACAAACATAATAATTGCCACTTTATGCGCCTTTGCGATCTCTATAAGTTTTCCCTCTAGCACTGTTTTATTTAAAACATATAAAAACGGTGAGAAAACGAGCAGCATATAAAGAAGACGAATCAAATCACCAATAATAATCGTGTGCGTAAGCGGTGACCGATGCGGCATTACAACTTGATATGGATACCAAAAGATGCGAAATAACCCCCATTTTCGGTAAGCAGAACTATGAATATCCAGATCCGGTGTTAAAAAGTACGTCCCAACGATAAATCCAATCGTAAACGTAAGAAGAAAATCAAAATTCGTTAACCCGTAAGAACCGAGCATAAATAATACAATGGGAAGAGAAACTAAGTTTATCTTCGTGTGTGTTTTTCCTGATGGCATATCTAATTCCTTCCGTTCAATCCTAACTCGTTCGACTGCCCATTAATAGAAAAACACCAATAGACGTCTCACTACATTAATCTAATTTTTGATCAATAAGTGACGTATCCACATCAGAACCAAACCATTCTCCCAGCTTTGTACGCGCTTGTTCTTTCACTTCTTCATCTACATACATAGCAGTTTGTACGAGCGCAGCTGTTAATGCACCTAAGTCATCTGTGTAACCGAGCCCAGCTATAAAATCCGGAATAGCATCAATCGGTGCAATAAAATACGCAAGAGCACCAATAATCGTAAGCTTCACTCGTTTTGGAACACCTGGTTTCTGCAATACATAAAACAGTAACAAACTAGCATAAATGACGGAATGTCCCGCCTTAATCGCTACATGTTTTACTTTATTCCAAAACGCTTCGACTGAAAATTTCTCCTTCATCATGAAATCTCCCCTCGTTATCCTTTTCCCCCACTATTCACGGGCAGTAAGACCCCCTGCTAATGGAAGTTTCACTTTATGTCTATTATGCCGAATTTATTTACAACATAAGCAAACTTCACATACATACAATATAATGTAGGTTCTGGCTTGGCAACGTTACTTATCATGCATTCTTATTATAACAAACAAGCGAAAAAGAACAAGTGTTTGGTGTCGATTTTTAAATTTTTCTCAATATAAAAAGTCCTCGTTTCTACGGACTCTTTCCCATACTTGTTATATTTTCTAGTTGACGAGCATATAAACCAATGTTAAAGTTTTCACTGTCAGCTATAATGGAAAAAAAGACAAAAAATGTAAGATGCGAGTGTGTTCCTAATAGCCAAATTTTGTTGTATAATACAAAATGGCTTTGTTCTTATGGAACAATACAAAATGACAGGAAAACAAAAGGGTATGCATAGTTCAAGTCATATATAGATGTATAAAGAAAAAACTCTATCCATGGCAAAGAAAACTATGTATTTTTTATTTTAGCAGGTTTCTCTCAAAAATCGACCAAGCCTGATAGAGAAAGGGTGAAATGGATGAAGGAATCTTTGAAATTACAATTTCAAAACGTGCGATTTACATTCTTTATTGCCATCACAGTGTGGCTAAAAACGTACATTATTACACGTACTAGCTTTGACTTAAAACTAGAATCTTTCATGCAAGAATTCATTTTATTTATTAGCCCATTAGCCTCATCATTATTTCTAGTGGGTCTTGCATTATTTGCAAAAGGGAAAAAACGAAACTATATTGCACTTGGCATTGACTTTCTCCTTACCATCATTCTTGTTGGTAACGTAATGTTCTACGGTTTCTATAACGACTTTGTAACATTACCTGTACTTGGACAAACGTCAAACTTCGGTAGTCTTGGCTCTAGTGTGAAGTCACTCCTTAACTACAAAATTGTTGTCGCTTTTGCCGATATTATCTTCTTCGCAGTCCTTTTAAAGAAAAAGAAAGACTATGCAAAAACAGAGCGTGTTTCACGTCCGATGCGATCACTATATTTCGTATCAACAATTGCCATTTTCTTTGCAAACTTAGGACTTGCAGAAGCGGAGCGTCCGGAATTATTAACACGCTCATTTGACCGCGTAATGCTTGTTAAAAACTTGGGTTTATACGTACACCAAGTGTACGACCTTGGCTTACAAGCAAAATCAAGTTCACAAAAAGCATTTGCAGATGGCAGTAAGCTGCAAGAAGCAGAGACCTATGTGAAAACAATGCAAGAAAAGCCAGATCCAGATATGTTCGGTGCAGCAAAAGGAAAAAACGTAATTGTTGTATCTCTTGAGTCCATGCAGCAATTCTTAATTGGTGCAAAAGTAAACGGACAAGAAGTAACACCATTCTTAAACCAGTTTGCGAAAGAAAGCTATTACTTTGAAAACTTCTATCACCAAACAGGTCAAGGTAAAACATCTGATGCAGAGTTTCTTGTAGATAACTCTTTATATCCATTAGATCGCGGTGCTGTATTCTTTACGCATGGTAATAATGAATTTGTTGCAACACCAGAAATCTTGCATGAGCAAGGCTATTACACAGCTGTATTCCATGCAAACAACGCAACGTTCTGGAACCGTAACATGGTGTACCCAGCACTTGGTTACGATCGTTACTTTAATGAATTAGACTACAAGGTTACCCCTGAAACAAAGCTAGGTTGGGGTTTAAAAGATATCGAGTACTTTGATCAATCAGTGGATATGTTAAAAAATATTGAGCAACCGTTCTATACACGTTTCCTTACGTTAACAAACCACTATCCATTTGACTATGATGAAGCAACGAAATTAATTGAGCCATATAACTCTGGTGACGATGTATTTGACAATTACGTAGTAACAGCTCGTTATTTAGATGAAGCGTTAAAACACTTTATTGAAGATTTAAAAGCAGAGGGACTTTACGATAACTCTGTTATTGTATTCTATGGTGACCACTACGGTATTTCTGACAACCATAACCGTGCAATGGCACAATTCTTAGGAAAAGAAGAAATTACAGAATTTGATCGTATGAACTTACAACGTACACCGTTCTTCATTCACGTTCCTGGTCAAAAAGAAGGAAAAACAATTTCAGCACCTGCTGGAGAAATTGATGTAAAACCAACAATCCTTCATTTACTAGGTGTTGATACAACGAACGACATTAACTTTGGTCATGATTTATTCGCACCAGAGCGCAAACCATTTGTCGTACAACGTGATGGAAGCTTCGTTACAGATCAATACATTTACACAAATAATACATTCTATAACCGCACGACAGGTGCAGTTGCAGACGTGCCAAAAGCTGAAGCACAAGCAATGATTGACCGCGCACAAAATGAGTTGCGCATGTCAGATCAAATCATTGAAGGTGACTTACTGCGTTTCTACGATGGTAACAAAGTAAAAACAGGTACAATCAAAACAACCATTAAAGAAAACAATAAAGAAAACAATAAAGAAAACAATAAAGAAAAAGACGCTGCGTAATCAGCGTCTTTTTTCTAGTTATAACATCAATATATCGATGATTCTACAATATACAACATGAATACACACCATGCAGAAACAGCTTTCAAGAAAAGCGCTGAGCAATCATTACACAACCTTAACCAAAATTTTACATAAAATTTATGAAACATCTTTATAATAAAACATGTAAGCTTTGTCCCTATGATACAAGCTACCCTCCTTATACAACGTTCTGTAATAGAACGTTGTTTTTTTGTTGCAAAGCAGGATTCTTTCTACCAGCCTTCGAATTTGTATGTGCAGACAATATTTGGAGAAGGAAGGAGAAAAACATGAAATATGAACGCTTTGTATTATGGAATGGAAAAATGATTGATACAACAAACGAACAACCTCATGTTGACTTAGAAGAGCGCGGTCTACAGTTTGGTGATGGCGTATATGAAGTCATTCGTGTTTATAAAGGGACCTTGCATTTGTTAGATCCACATATAACAAGATTATATCGCTCTATGGAAGAAATGGAGCTCACCCTTTCTCTCTCAAAAGCTGAGCTTATCGCATCCCTATACGAACTGCTGGAAAAAAATCAATTTCAAGAAGACGGCATCATTTATCTCCAAATTTCACGAGGCGTCAAGCCGCGTGTTCATGCCTTTTCCTTTGATGCAACTCCAACTATTTATGCATACATACGCAAAAAAGAACGCCCTGCTTTATGGATTGAATATGGAATTCGAGCCATAACAGAGCCTGATATCCGCTGGCTGCGCTGCGATATTAAGTCACTAAATTTACTACCCAATGTATTGGCTAGTACAAAAGCAGAGCGAAAAGGCTGCAAAGAGGCTCTTCTCATTCGTAACGGCATTGTCACTGAAGGAAGCCACTCTAACTTCTTTCTTGTGAAGAATGGAACGCTATATACACACCCTGCCAATCATCTCATTTTAAACGGTATTGTTCGGCAATATATTATATCGCTTGCTCATACATTACATATTCCCCTGGAAGAAGAATTGTTTAGTGTTCATGATGTATACAAAGCAGATGAATGTTTCTTTACAGGAACAACCTTTGAAGTGATGCCACTGACACACCTCGATGGGACTGCTATTCAAAACGGACAAGTCGGGCCTATCACAAAATTGTTACAAAAAACATTTATGCAAAGTTTTTCTACTTCCAACGCCCTTTGGCCTTAAAAGCGGACAATTACACCTCAAAAAATGAAAGTATATGGATGAAAATCCAAAAAAAGGTGCACTTTTGCACCTTTTTTTTTTGTTATCCCTTTTTAGGATATTCGGATTTCTTCATAAGTATTGACATCAATCGACAACCATCTTAGAATTTTTATAGTTGGTAAATTTTTCATTACCTTAAAATACAGGCAGAAAGGAATCGACAAACTATGAAAAAATATCTTGCCGGTCTTGCTGCGGTATCTGTTGCAGGTGCTGTAGCGCCGACAATGGATACGGTTCAGGCAGCTGAAACCGTACAACAACCTGCAGCAAAAACAGCTCAAACGGCTCAAGCAACATCACAAAACACAACAAAGTACACAGTAAACGCGGATGTATTACGCGTTCGTACGGGTCCCGGCACTTCTAATGCCATCATGTCTCGCGTATACGAAGGACAAACACTAAACGTAATTGGACAAGAAAATGGCTGGTATAAAATTAATCACCATGGAAAAGTCGGCTATGTTAGCGGTGAGTTTGTAAATGCGGGCACTACTAATACCGATTCTAAACCAAACGATAACACAACTGTTCGACCAGCAAGTGGAAACTATACAGTAAATGTATCCTCCCTTCGTGTTCGTACAGGTCCTAGCACATCACATACACAGTTAGGTTCTCTACATAAAGGACAAGTTGTACAAGTCGTTGGCGAAGTACAAGATTGGTTCAAAATTAACTACAGCGGACAAACAGCTTACATTAGTAAAGATTATGTAACAAAAGGCGGCTCTAATACAGATGCTGCACAGGATGACCAACAGCAAAATAATAACAACAATGTTACAGTTCAACCTGGCGGTACTTACGTTGTAAACGCAACATCTTTACGCGTTCGTACAGGCCCAGCTACATACAACAGTATCATTGGCGGCGTATTAAACGGACAAAAATTAAACGTTATTGGCGCTGAAAATGGCTGGTTCAAAGTGAAGCATAATGGACAAATTGGTTATGTTAGCAGCGAATTTGTGAAATTTGTAAAAGACGGCACTTCTACACCTACTCCGCCATCAACAAACGACCAAACTCCATCGCAAGGAAGCGGAGAATATTACGTTAATGCAAGCGCACTAAATGTACGCAGCGGCGCTGGCTCAAACTACGGTGTAATCGGAGCCTTACCACAAGGACAAAAAGTACAAGTACTTGCAGACGAATACGGCTGGAGCAAAATTAACTATAATGGCCGCACTGGATATGTAGGCACTCGCTACTTATCTAAAACACCTGTAAGCGGCGGACAAGAAAATAAGCCAGCTGAAACACCGAATAATGGAAACAATAACAACAATACAAGCAATAATAACAATACAAGCAATAACTCTGGTGATATGTCATCACTACTTTCATACGCAAGATCAATGGAAGGTGTTCCATACGTATGGGGCGGCACTTCTGCAAATGGCGTTGACTGCAGTGGTTTCATTTATCACGTATATAAGAAGTTTGGTTATTCAATCAGTCGTACAAGTGTAGCTGGATATTGGGGCAGCTTCCAACATACATCTAACCCACAGCCAGGCGACTTAATCTACTTCCAAAACACATATAAATCTGGTCCATCTCATATGGGTATTTACCTTGGCGGCGGTACATTTATTCAAGCCGGTGACAATGGTGTTAAAGTAGCTTCATTAAACAACTCATATTGGAACAGTCATTTCTTAGGATATTCTAAGCCTTATTAATTGATAGTTTTAGAGCCTTCTAGATTACTAGAAGGCTCTTTTCGTTTTATTATATATAAATACAAATTGAAAAAATGACATAAAGTGAAACTTCCTTCTGGGAGCGTTTTTTCCCAGAAGGTTAGTTGAACCAATCGGGCTTTTATGGGCAGTTATCCCTCTTATTGTTTTCCTATTCTGACTTTTCCGTAGACGTTTGACCTCTGATGTCTGGTGTGATAAGTTACATAAGATAATATTTTCAGAGAAACGTAGCAATTCTACTATTCGCAATGTTTCGTCAATTTAGAGAGGAGATTTTACAAGCATGAATGTTTTATGGGGAATTGGCGGCGTGCTTGGAATTTTGGCAATTGCAGTTTTATTGTCTTCCAACCGCAAGGCTATTAATTGGCGTACAATTTTAATTGCGCTAGCTATTCAGATCACTTTCTCCTTCATCGTATTAAGATGGGACGCTGGAAAATCTGTTTTAAAACATGCTGCTGGTGGTGTACAAAGTCTTATTAATTTCTCATACGAAGGAATTAAATTCGTTGTGGGCGATCTAGCAAACACTAAAGGTCCTTGGGGCTTCGTCTTTATTATTCAAGCATTACTTCCAATTGTATTTATTAGTGCACTCGTAGCTATATTATATTATTTTGGTATCATGCAATGGTTTATTTCAATTATTGGCGGCGGGTTAAGCAAACTTCTTGGCACTTCAAAAACAGAAAGCTTAAATGCTGTTACAACTGTTTTCTTAGGACAATCGGAAGCACCAATTTTAATTAAACCTTACTTAGATCGCGTAACAAATAGTGAATTCTTCGCTATTATGGTTAGCGGTATGACGTCTGTTGCCGGTTCTGTTCTTGTTGGTTATGCAGCAATGGGAATTCCGCTTGAGCATTTACTTGCAGCTGCTATTATGGCTGCACCTTCAAGCTTACTGATTGCAAAATTAATCATGCCGGAAACGGAAAAAGTAAATAACGATGTGCAACTTTCTACAGAGCGTACAGATGCAAACGTTATTGATGCAGCAGCACGCGGTGCATCTGAAGGGATGCAGCTTGTTATTAACGTTGCAGCCATGCTTATGGCATTTATTGCGTTAATCGCTGTATTAAATGGTCTACTAGGATGGATTGGTTCTTGGTTTGATATAAAACTAAGCCTTGATCTAATTTTTGGTTACATCCTGTCTCCACTCGCTGTACTAATCGGGGTTCCGCCGCATGAAGCAATTCAAGCAGCTGGTTACATCGGACAGAAACTTGCAGTGAATGAATTCGTTGCATACGGAAATTTAGCTCAGCATATGGGAGACCTTTCCGAAAAAACAAACATTATTTTAGCATTTGCAATTTGCGGCTTCGCAAACTTCTCATCTATTGCAATTCAATTAGGTGTGACAGGTACACTTGCTCCTTCACGCCGTCAACAAATTGCACAGTTAGGAATTAAAGCAGTAATTGCTGGGACATTAGCTAACTTCTTAAACGCTGCCGTAGCAGGCATGATGTTTTAATACATGAAAATCCCTTTTAAGTTTTTCACTTAAGAGGGGTTTTTTATATACAATTCCCTTTTATCCTTCGCTCATCGTATAACAAGCTTTTAATCATGATGAAAATCGCACTCTACACTTCAAACATACGGTGTGATTAGATCACTTGACTCATCTTCCTTCTAATTACACATATTACAAGTAACCTGTGATATTTACATTAGGGGGCGTTTACCATGAAAAGTACATCCTATGAAGTATTATTAGTATGGATTGTACAAATTCTTTTTTATTTCAGTACAGTACAGATGACCGAATACAAATATGCTCTTATCTTTACAATTATGTATGTGGCTGTTCATTTGTTATTCCTATTTATCCCCAATAAACGAGCTTTTGTACTCTTTATTATCGGAACCATTCTTTCTGTTTTCTATTTATTTTATGAAGCATGGTTATACTTATGGAACACATCAGAACAACTCAGCTATATCATATTTCATTTTCTCGCAGCTTCTAACTTCTTCCTTATTTACATTTCAACTTATTTACTCAAACAAGTTGTTCACGAAAATAAACGTTTAACAGAACAGCTTACAAAATTAGAACAATATATAGCTGGGACAAAGTTATTAACAAAACAAGAATTTGAAAATCGCGGCATATTACTTGAAGCTGCGATGAAGCGCCGCGATGAAACAGGAATTATTATCTACTTTGACTTTTCATCTTTCAGTAAATATACGCGCGGCAGCGTGATGAATCGCGTTGCCTTTCTTCTATTAAAAACAGTACGCAATAATTTTGACCTAGTGGGAAAATATAATGATGAAAAACTCGTCATTCTCTTGCAAAACACAAATGCAGCAGGAACAGAGATTGTCATGAACCGATTACAAGAAAAGATGAAAATATTGCTAACCGACGATGCGATTAAACAAATTCAACTGAAACAAGAACAAATTGGAAAACAGGAGTCAGCTTCACTATGATGGCGCTCATTCTTCTTATTTTATTTATGTTATTTTGTATACTTGTTTTTTGGATTAGCATCTTCTTTTCGATCAAATATGTTCTTATTTTTACAGCATTTTTATTTTCCGGCTTGCTTGCTTATTACTCTCTCTTAACAATTGCCGGGTTAATTCATCGCAATCGGAAACGAAAAGATCGCACGCTTTCTCATTATCCGAGCGTTGATATTTTAATTCCTGCCTATAACGAAGGTATCGTAATAAAAGACACGTTAGAAGCGATGGCAAACATTGAATATCCAGGTCAACTAACGGTTTACTTATTAAATGATAACTCGCACGATGAAACAGGAGAAATTGTCGATAGTTTTGAACAAGCTTATACACATATTCGGCATATTCGTGTTCCGCCTGAAGAACCGAAAGGAAAATCACGCGTTCTAAACTATGGATTAAGCATTTCAGATGGTAAATACTTCTGCGTGTACGATGCAGATAACCAGCCAGAGCCTCATGCGCTTCGCATGCTTGTGGAATATGCAGAAACAGTAGAAGATGCCGTTGGAGCAGTCGGTCATGTACGAACGGTGAACGAAACACACAACTGGCTTACCCGCATGATTTCACTTGAATTTCAAGTTTTTCAACTGCTTATGCAATCTGGGCGCTGGCTCTTATTCCAAACAGGTTCTTTAACGGGGACAAATATGCTTCTTCGCCGCTCTGTTTTAGAAGAGCTCGGCGGCTATGACCCTTATGCAATTGCAGAAGATGCCGAACTCACACTTCGAATTACTCATAAAGGTTATCTCTTACCGATTGTACCTGAGTCTATTACATGGGAACAAGAGCCAGAACATTTGAAAGTATTGATTAAACAGCGCACACGATGGTTACAAGGAAATTTATATATTTTAGAGAACATGCTCTCTTCCTTTGATTTCTTCAAAGGAAAACTTCTTGTTCACTCCTTACAGCAAGTATCGGTCTATGTTGTCTTTTGGCTGTTTCTCATCATTTCAAACGTTTGGTTCATCATCGGCTTACTCGGTATCTTTCATATTCAATACCCAATTCCACTTATGTTTATGTGGTATGTTGCATACGTGACATATACATCTCAACTATTCAGTGCACAAAGCGTCGAAAAAACATTCACACCGATAAACATATTTATAAGTGTCATTATGTATTTCACATATGCCCAGCTCTTCACATACTTGTTTATCCGAAGTCTCATCCTATATTTACGTGCAAAAAGCAAAAAACAGGTCATCGGCTGGGACAAAACAGTACGATTTAAAAAGGATAAATAAAGTGAAACTTCCATCAGTGGTTCCCCACTGATGGTTAGTAGAACCAATCGGACTCATGCCAGCAGTTGTCCCCCACCTATCTTCTTCACTTTTCTCTAAATCTTGAGGTGAGGGTCTTACTTAGCGTGCCCAGAATCGCAGGGGCATGCCTTGCGATACAATTCAAACGAGTTTCTACTATATATATAGAAAAAAATAAGCGCAGAGCTGCCGTATGCTCTGCGCTTATTTTAACCGTAAACTTATATATTGAACTAATACCCCTTAGTTGAAAGTTACTTTACGCCCATCCCCCAACGAACGTAACACTTCCTTATATATACGACAAAAGTGGATCCTACTTTTGCGAGACCAATTGCTTTTCTGGTTCTTTTGTAGGTTTTTCTATCTTTCGCTCTTCGTTTTCATGTACTGCTCGGTGCGTAGCACGCTTTAAACAAATATGCTTCCACTTTCGTTCGTAACGTTTCATTACTCTGGATGTCCTCCCCTTAGTTGCCATAAAACTTAAATTGAAATCGCTTACAGGAAATAATATAGCACATTTAGGAAGATGTGACAACACATTTTCGACATTTTTTTGTCAATATTACACAAAATAAAAAACATCCTAACTAGACGGTTTCTTTTTCCCCTCTTGTTGGAATAAATAATACGTATTTCATTCATTGTGATATGTTACAGAGATGAAAAATAACAAATTTGTTCTATGACAACCCCTTCTTTTTGTAACAATTGTATGATGATTTTTCGTAAAACAGGGCTATAATTTGTGAAAAATAACACAAACTACTTATACTTAAATAACTATTTTGGAAATAAATTAATAAAATACTCAACGGAAGTAATCCTTTCATAACACTATTGTAATACTACTGAAACACGATTAACCCCCTTAAAATATTTACTCCCCTCTCCTAAATCCTGCAACATGTAATGAAGTCCCTTAAAACTCAATAAAAAAGCGGTTTGTTTATGTATTTTTTTATATTACAAAGTATTAATGAAGTGTTACGAATGGTTTGTAATTGTGTGATTTCCCATTTTCGCTGAAAACCTGTTGCTATAATGAGGACACGAAAACAAAAGCATAGGAGGCTATTCATGAAAAAGTTACTTGGTATAGCAACAGCAGCAGTTTTTGGTCTTGGGATTTTCACTTCTTCTGCACAAGCAGAAACAGTTGTTAACGCAGACGTTCTAAACGTACGAGAAAACCCAAATATTGAATCAAAAGTTGTAGGTAAAGTATTAGATGGTTATAAATTAGATGTTAAAAATACAGAAAACGGTTGGCTAAAAGTAAACCTAAATGGTAAAGAAGGATTCGTAAGCTCCGAGTTTACGAAAAACATCTATTATGTAACAGCAAACGTATTAAATGTACGTGCTGATGCAAACACAAACTCAGAAATTCTGGGTACATTAAAGAAAGATGATGTCATTCAAACGACACATCAAGTTCAAAACGACTGGTTACAATTTGAATATAACGGAAAGACAGCTTATGTAAATGTTCCTTATTTAACAGGTACTGCACCTGTTGTGACAGCACAAGAACAAGCACCTGCTCCTGCAAAAGCACAACCAGCTCAAGCTCAAGCAACGCAGACTGCTACACAAACAAAGGCTGCACCAACAAAAGCTGCACCAGCTGGCGGCCGTGAACTAACAGTTGAAGCAACTGCTTACACAGCTGACCCAAGCGAAAATGGCGGCACACATGGCGGTCATGTATTAACTGCAATGGGGCATGACCTAACAGCAAATCCAAACATGAAAATGGTTGCTGTTGACCCGAAAGTGATTCCACTTGGATCAAAGATCTGGGTAGAAGGATACGGAGAAGCAATTGCTGGTGATACTGGCGGTGCAATTAAAGGAAACCGTATCGACGTCCTAGTCGGCTCTGATGCCGCTGCAAACCAATGGGGACGCAAACATGTAAAAGTGAAAATTTTAGACTAACTGCTATTGCTATAAAAAAAACAAAGCCAGCTCTCATCAGTTGAGAGCTGGCTTTTATTTTTCTTATAATGGAAGAAAAGGAGGCATCTATATGAATATAAACGCAAAAGTTGACTGGATTGGCACACCTACTCCGTATATATATAAAGACGATGTCACATACGATGCGACTGCAATTGATTTTTCATTAGAGCATGACGATAACCGTTATAGACTAATCGTATTACAACAAGATGAGGACGTGCAGTATAAAATTATACAATATGGCGTCAAACCGGGTGGACAAAAACCATTTCCGATTGATACCGGCCACCACTTCAAAAATAAAACCATTCCTTTAATCGAAATGATTTTGCAAGATCCTTACGTACAAAGTGTATTACAGCAAAAGACTACCTCCTCTTAAAAGAGATAGTCTTTTTTGCGTGAATTCTGTGTTTCTGGTGTGACTGTAATAATATGCTCGGTACTAAAGCTTTTAGACTTCACAGATTCACCACCATAACGAATGTGATATTCTACCATAATTTTCAAATATTTTTGAGATTAAACTTGTTTTTTTCTATTTTTATACTCATTGTGTTTATAATGTAGAAGAAGGAAATCTTTTGCGCGGAGGAACGTTATGCTTCAACATTCAATTACGAAAGATGAGATTATGGAAATCGCCAATGAATTTTTGAAAGGACTGGATCCACAGCAAGCATCTGACAAAGAACAAGTTTCAGATGCACTTCAGCTCTACCGTAGCGGCCTCGTGTATAACGTTGATTTTGATGGATACACATTATCGGGGACAGTTGAAAACGATGGAGGTATTTTTAGTGTAAACATCCCTATTCGAAACGTGTCGGAAAGTTATTGCGACTGCTTTTCACCGACGCAATGTAAACATATGCTCGCTGTATTGCTCTATGCAGCCGCAAGCTTTGGGAAAGTGGGAGACATTCTAACTTTATTTAAGAATAAAAGTAAACCTACTCTCCCGCCTATTCGCACAGCACGGCAAATGTTGCAAACAACATCTTTTAAAGATACAGATTACAAAAGCTGGCTTGCCTATTTTGAATCTGAGTACGATACATTCGCAAAAGAACACAAGCGCCTATCATACAAACAAATGTATTTTCTGATGAACATTTTCATGGATTTTTATATGAAAATTGAACGAAAAGCACCGCGCATTGTTGCTGTTCACGAACTGTTTAGACTGAGTGCAGCTCTCTTTTCTTTTCAAAAGCTGCTTGAGGAAATACAAATATTTGAAGAAGATGAACTCTATTCCTATCATAAGCCGATCAATATTGTACGGCTCTTTGTTGATAAAATAGAAAGCATTGTAAGGGATTTTAAAGCTGAGCCGCTCCCAGATGTACTTACGCCATTTTTGCAGCACACTGCCGAAGTGCTACATACAATCTTCTTCTCGTCCTCTTCCTATACACAAGAGCGATTTTTTATTTATCGCCACATATGGGGAGAGCTTTTCACAGAGCAAGCTTGGATCCAAGAAGAAGAACGGCGGATTGCAACAAAGGTTCATCCCTTATCAAAAGCACTTGCATCCGCTCACCTTCTCTTTCTACAGAAAAAGGATGCAGAAGCAATGGATGTACTAAGAGCACAGCCACCACAAGTTGTTGGACTTTACTTTGACTGGTTGGAAGATTTATTAAGTTCCATGCAGTGGGAGCGAGCAGAACAATGGCTATCATTCACTTACAAACGAGTGAAAGAAACGATAACTGCCGAGCACGATTCATACTTTGTGAAAGATGTTGTCCGTTTATTTATGATGATGTATGAAACATATGCCACGCATACGAACGAACAAGCTGGCTATGAAATGGTTCTTCAAGAATTATTGCCATATAGTTTTGTAAGCTACGAGCAATATGTGCTCGCTAAAAAGCAATATCACACATGGACAGAGCTTCATTTACTATATGGATTTGAAGCAATTGAATTGTTAAAAGAACCGTTAAAAGAAATTGAAAAAGAAGCGCCAGAAGCTGCTCTTCCGCTCTATCATTATGCCGCAATGCAAGCCATTGAAGAAAAGAATCGAAAATCATATCGCAGAGCTATTCGCTACTTAAAAAAATTGAGAACACTTTACAAAAGGCTCAAACGGACAGACGAATGGGATTACTTCATTATAATGATTGCCTCCTCTCACTCACGGCTGCGGGCATTGCAAGAAGAACTGCGGAAAGGAAAGTTGATCCATGACAACACAAATTGACATTACCATTCGGCTCGAACGAATGAAAGAAAACTGGTTTCTTTGGGCAGAGGATGAAACAGGAAGCAGCTTGCCTCTAAGCAGTTGGAAACAACATGCGTTCACATGGCACTCCACTTCTTTCTACGGAACATTTTTGCAAGAAGGAACATATGAACAGCGAAGCGGTATCATTTTGAGCGCTGCCCAAGCATTTGAATATATCGCCAAAAAGCCGGTGAATTCATTTACAAAGCTGCAAACAAGCGCAAACATTACTGAACTCAAGCCAGTCGCTCAGCAGGCTTGGGAGGCTTACACAACAGGAAACTTTCTTCCAGACATCAAACACTGGGGCCAGTATCCATCATGGAAAACCGCTCATGAAGAAGAAATGGATGAAACGGTGCAAAAGCTGTTTTCAGAAGCGATTAATGAAACACTCCGGCATCATACTCGCTCTGACGATGCATGGGAGGATGCAAAGCGTTTATATGAGCATTATGACTTTACGAAACGACAACTTGAAACGGCTATTCATGAAAACGATTGGCTACGTAAAATTGGCTATATCGAGGATGATCTACCATTTGCAATTGGGCTTCGATTACAAGAACCAGAGAATGATTTTGAAGCATGGAAGCTTGAAACCATACTAACACCAAAACGCGGCAATCAGCGAATATCCGTATATACAGGCACCGATTCGCTGTCAAAAAGGTGGATAAACCATGAAGAACGTATTATCGAAACGCAAGAAGGTTTCGGCAAACTCGTACCTTGGTTAATGGAAGAGGATGTATTTCGGAGCGAATTATACGAAACGGAAGCATGGCGCTTTTTAACAGAAGCCAGCAATGAATTGCTAGCAGCCGGTATTGATATTTTACTGCCATCATGGTGGCAAAATTTAAAAGCAAATAAACCAAAGCTGCGCGTCCAAGTGAAACATAATGCGAAAGCAGGACAGGCATTCTTTGGAATGAATACGCTCGTAGATTTTGACTGGCGCATTTCTACAAACGGCATCGATTTATCAGAGGCCGAGTTTCTTGCGCTCATTGAACAAAACAGACGTCTTATTCACATAAATGGACAATGGATGAGACTTGATCCAGCATTTATCGAAGAAGTGAAGAAGCTGATGAAGAAAGCAGACAAGTACGGCCTTGAAATGAAAGATGTCGTGCAGCAGCGGTTACTTCGAAGTGCAGAAACAGAAGTAGTCGAAGAAGAAAATCCTTTTGCAGATATGGAATTTGAATTCGATGATTATTACGATAAACTGTTTGAAAGATTGCTGCACATTGGAGAAATTCCATCTGCCAAGGTGCCGGCTTCCTTACAAGCAACATTAAGACCATACCAGCAGCAAGGTGTCGAGTGGCTCCTCTACTTACGAGAGCTAGGATTTGGCGCGTTGCTAGCCGATGATATGGGACTCGGAAGTGCGAAACGTTCGTATATAAGTGTTGCCTAAACACGAAATTACGGGAATAAGGTTTCACCTTATTCTAACTGTATCGTCGAACAATTAGGTGAAACTCCTAATTAGAACAAATGGCCTTTCTGTTCTATCTATAATACTCCTGCATGCAGCAATTTACCTTTATAAGTTGTTGTATGAGAGCCAGGTGAAGTCGTCTACTGACGGGAGCCTACACTTCCTGATATGAGGCGGTAGTCCTTAAAAGCATTCTATGGTGAGCGAAGACGAACCCTCGTCATGCACGCACCGTTACCCATAGCCATCTTACGTAGGTCAAAGGATGGTCTGAGTGAAATATTTGTATATTTTCCTAAGATACAAATGCTGCTTCGTTACTTTGCCTAAATAACGAAGCTGGCTCAAGAAGTTAAGGTCAATCTAACTTGAGCGAAGTAACTCCGGTGTATAGAGGGCACCTAAGGAATGCAAAAGAAGGGATAAACGATACGGAACGTTTGAGATTCAGTTCGTGGAGTATAAAGGTACAATGAAGCGAGTTGAAAGTCAGCGGTGTCATAGTAGCGATAATAGATGGGCGTTGATGTGACTATAAAGCAGATGAAATGCTGTGGAAGTGTCATGGAGCAGAAAAACATCTTAGCGAAGGGCACCAGTCGGTAGTGTATATTAATCAGCAGATTCTACGGTAAGACGACCCTTTCTTTCAAAGAATGTGGAAGTAAAATAATTAATTCACGAATAGCCATTTATTCCTCAAACAAGGAGGTTATTATACAACGTGAAGGTAGATGCTCGTAGAATCAAATCAGAATTCATGTTAAATCGAACATTGGAAAAAATGTATGTTAAATCTAAAGATGGTAATGAACCTTTCTACAATTTAATTGAATTAATGAAAAATCGGGAAACCATTATTACAGCGATTCACAACATTAAATCGAATAAAGGTAGTAATACAAAAGGAATAGACAATAAAGATATATACAACTATTTACAACTACCTGAACAAACTTTACTCAATATAATAAGAAGTTACATCGATAATTATCATCCAAAGCCAGTACGGAGAGTGTATATACCAAAAGCTAACGGAAAGAAACGCCCTCTCGGAATACCTACAATGCTAGATAGAATTATTCAAGAACTAGCCAGAGTCGTTCTAGAACCCATAGCAGAGGGAAAGTTCTACGAATACAGTTTTGGATTTAGACCAAATAGAAGTATCGAACACGCTCAACGTGAGGTTCTAGATAGAGTCCAAAGAAGCAAAATGTATATCGCTATAGAAGGCGATATACGTGGCTACTTCGACAACATCGATCACAATAAACTTCTAAAAATCATGTGGAGTCTTGGCATTAGAGATAAACGTTTTTTAATGCTTATCAAGAAAATGCTAAAAGCAGGAGTTATGGAAAATAACATGCAAATAGACAATCACTTAGGAACCCCACAAGGTGGGATTATCTCACCTCTGTTAGCGAATATATACTTGAATAATTTCGATTGGATGATAGCAAGAAAGTTCCAAGAACACCCCGCTAGATACGAGGTTGCTAATCCGTACAGAGATGGATTAAGGCGTGTTTATAAAAGACATAAAAAATGCCAAATAATTAGATATGCAGATGATTGGATTATTTTATGTGAAGATATGAATCAAGCTGAATCGCTTCTGCGGATAAGCAGAAATTATTTGAAACATGTATTAAAACTGGAACTTTCAGAAGAAAAAACAATTATTACAGATTTAAGGAAAAATCGAGTAAAGTTTTTAGGCTTCGAATTCTTTGTTGAAAAGAATCACAATAAGAAAACAAAGTCATTAAGCTGCCATAGTATTCCCGATATTGAAAGACTGAAAAATAAAGTGAGACAAGTAGCTAAAGAAATACGTAAAATTCATAACTTAAGACAACCACGTGAAAATGTAGCAGTACTTGAAAAAGTAAATTCCATGATTGTAGGAATTGCTGACTTTTATAAAACGAGTTCAGCAGCTCATATTATGAAACGACAAGATCAGAAATTGTATCAAGCAGCGTATAAAAAGTGGTGTAAGTTGCAAAGCGGAGGACAAAAGAGACGTTGGGAATACTATGTAATTCCAGCTAAGGAAACAGATAATCGCCCAAACAGACATCAACGGAGGAACGATAGAATTTTCTACCTAGAAGCCGATGAAGTCAAAATTGGACTAACAAAATTCTCTTTTACTGAGGCCCGCATCCCTCAAAGGTGGAAAACCGGTATATCCTGCTTCACAGAAGAAGGAAGAAAATTCTTAGAAACTAAAAGACAAAAGAAATTTCTCCTAGAACGAGATGTTATCTACTCTCAAGAAACTTTATGGAGCCGGATATACGAACTGAAACACGAGAGGCTTCACCCAAGATACAATTTTGAATACATCATGAATAGAGAATATGCCTATAATCGCGATAAAGGAAAATGCAGATGTTGTGACACATTCCTTTATCCATGGAATATCCACTGTCATCATATAAAACCGTGGTTACCATTATACGAAGTAAATATAGTTTCAAATTTAGCTACTGTATGTCAATCTTGTCACCTTATGATCCATAAAAAGAAAAACGTAGAAGGTTCACCTAAAACCATTAAGAAGATTGAAAAATTCCAAAGTCAATTAATAAAAGAAACTGCTGATTACACTGCAACTATGAATGTAAGTTCATAGTCAGCAACGAAAGCAAGTAGAGAAAACTACCTGTAAGTAGAACACTATCGATGGAACGCCGTGTGCATTGAAAGGTGCATGCACGGTGTGGGACGGGGGAAAAGTTGGAGATCGTATCAAATACTTACCTATCGTCATAAAGCATTCAAACCATTACTTACTTACTATACACAAAAGAACACAGCCTAAAAACAGGGCCAGCGCTTATTGTAGCGCCTACATCAGTCCTCGGTAACTGGCAAAAAGAATTTGAGCGTTTTGCACCGAGCTTACAAGTAAAGCTCCATTACGGCGGCAACCGGGCAAAGGGAGAAGACTTGCCTGCCTTCCTGCAAGATGCCGATGTGATTCTTACATCCTATGCGCTTGCACAGCTTGATGAAGAAGAACTAAACACACAGCTGTGGGATGCGATTATTCTCGACGAAGCGCAAAATATAAAAAACCCGCATACAAAGCAATCGCGTGCGGTTCGGAATTTACGAGCGAATCATAAAATCGCTTTAACAGGAACACCGATGGAAAATCGTCTATCAGAACTATGGTCTATTTTTGATTTTCTGAATCACGGCTATCTTGGCAGTTTGCCACAGTTCCAGCGCCGCTTCGTTTCACCAATTGAAAAAGATCGCGATGAGAAAAAGATTCAGCAAGTGCAACGTTTAATCGCACCATTCTTACTGCGCCGTACGAAGCAAGATAAGACAGTTGCCTTGAACTTACCAGATAAACAAGAGCAAAAAGCATACTGCCCGTTAACGGCAGAGCAAGCATCGCTCTATGAACAACTCGTTCAAGATACATTGAAGAATGTAGAAGGATTAACGGGGATTGAGCGCCGCGGATTTATTTTGCTCATGTTAAATAAACTAAAACAAATTTGTAATCATCCTGCTCTCTATTTAAAAGAAGACACACCAGCAAACTTAATTGAGCGTTCTATGAAAACAGAAACATTATTAGAACTCGTGGAAAACATACGCGACCAGCAAGAAAGCTGTTTAATTTTTACGCAATATATTCGAATGGGGAATATGCTACAAACATTGTTAGAAGAGCATTTTGGAGAGCGCGTCATCTTCTTAAACGGCAGTGTGCCGAAGAAAGAACGCGATAAAATGATTGAACAGTTCCAAAGCGGACAACACGGTATTTTCCTTCTCTCTCTAAAAGCAGGAGGAACAGGCCTGAACTTAACTGCAGCCAACCATGTTATTCATTACGACCGCTGGTGGAACCCTGCCGTTGAAAATCAAGCAACAGACCGTGCTTATCGAATCGGTCAAAAGCGGTTTGTTCACGTGCATAAGCTCATTACAACAGGAACACTTGAGGAAAAAATTGATGAAATGCTAGAGCGGAAACAATCGCTTAATAATGCGATTATTACAAGCGAAAATTGGATTACAGAGCTATCAACAAACGAGCTGAAAGAATTACTAGGTGTATCCGTCAATTAGACAATAATTAAAAAAGTTTGTATGCCACGGCCTCTCCCAATATTCTACCTGGGAGAGGCCGTGAAATTTTTCTTAGAATCGCTCCTGATTTTGAACGTTAGATAACATTTTTCTCTTCATCTATAGAATCATGAGCAGTTTTACGCTTAGATACAAAATAAGAAATAATAACCAGAATAGTAATCATCATGGTTAAGAAAAACTGTGAACGCATAGAATCAATGAATGCCATGGCAATCAGAATAACGACCATAGCAATAATCGTTACGTATGTTAAGTAAGGAAATAGCCACATTTTTAGCTTCATTGCTTCTGGATTTTCTTTTTCCAACTTTCTTCGCATACGTAAATGCGAAACAGCAATAGCAAGATAAACAAGTAACGCAATAGCTCCAGACGCATTCACTAAAAAGAGAAATAATTTATCCGGAGACACAAAATTAAAAATAGAACAGATGTAGGCAAAAAATGTACTTGCTAAAACAGCTCTTACGGGTACACCATTCTTACTTACTTTTAAAAGTGCACGTGGCGCATCCCCTTTTTGAGCAAGAGAAAACAGCATACGAGAGTTCGTATATAGAGCTGAATTTAAACAAGAAAGAACTGCGACTAGAACGACGACATTCATAATTTGAGCAGCAGCTGGAATACCAATCATATTAAGCATTGTTACATACGGACTTTCAAGCGACTCAGCGGAATTCCAAGGGAGAAGAATAACCAGTACACTCACTGAACCAATAAAAAAGAGTAGAATACGCCAAACAACACTATTGATTGCTACAACTACTGATTTTTCCGGATCAGATGATTCTCCGGCTGCAATTGCTGCGATCTCCGCACCAAAAAATGAGAAAATAACAGTAATAATACCAACAAAAACGGAACCAAATCCCTTCGGCATAAATCCTCCGTGTTCTGTAAGATTAGACAGTCCCGGTGATTCAACTCCTGGGATAAAACCAAAGATAATCGCTGCCCCTATACATATGAATGCAATTATTGCCACAATTTTAATCATCGAAAACCAATATTCAAATTCACCAAACGATTTAACAGAATAAATGTTTGTGAGCGTTAACAAAAGGGTTAAAATTAAACTCACTAACCAAATTGGCATAGAAGGAATCCAACCATGAACAATCGCTCCTCCTGCTGTTGCCTCGATAGCAATAACAATTACCCAGAAAAACCAATATAACCATCCAATGGTATAACCTGCCCATGGTCCAATCGCTTGTCGTGCGTAGGTGGAAAAAGAACCGCTGTCTGGATTCACGACTGCCATCTCCCCAAGCATGCGCATGAGTAAAACGATAAGCAAACCTGCTATTGCATAAGAGAGAATAGCACCAGGGCCCGTTTCGTGTATAACCGCCCCACTACCTACAAATAAACCTGCCCCGATAATTCCGCCAAGAGAAATCATTGTTACATGCCTTGATTTTAGCTGCTTCTGTAGTTTGTTCTGCTGTTGCTCCATTACTTTTATCGCCCCCAAATACTTATTCAACCTACTTGATGCAATTTTTATGCCAATTTTCAGTAAATTTAGAATACCTTACAACTACTGCATCCTATCATTATCATTTCGACATTTTTCGTATTTTCGAAGTATAAAATTAAGTCGAATTAGCATTAATTAAGTCGATTATGACTTATGTTCTTTTGGGTACCGGATTAATCCTATTTTGACAGATTACTATCGTCAGCCGGCCAAAATATTAGCTTGAGAGGCATGCGTCGGGGTCCCTATTAGTTGTCTTTTTTTGTTGCAGTTCATACAGCGTGCTACCCCCTAATTGGAAATAAAAAATCCCCCTAGATAAACAATAGAAAAGAGCCCATCATACCAGATGAACTCTTTTTTACTGTCTACCTAAAGGGGAAAGATTTAGCTCCTTTTTCTTTTCCAATAGAAACTGCTTATTAAAATCCCCGTGAAACCACCGCACGTATCTAATACAGAATCCTGCCACATCGGTGTACGGTCACCCGTAAAGGATTGATGAATTTCATCTATTCCCGCATAGGCAGCGACGAGAAGCAGCGCCAACTGGAAAGCTTCCTTTCTCCTAAATCCATATTGAAATAACGCGATATACAACAGTGCGCCAAGAATACCAAACACAGTAAAATGAGCACCTTTACGAATAAAAAATTCGATAAAACCGCCTACCCCTTTGTTGGCAATGCTAACAGGTGTACCGCCTCCATAATCAATGGATACCCATGAGAAATGTTCTTTCACCCACTCATCATTCACATGTTTTGTGATATCCGAACGCATATCTTGCTTCGTATACGGCTGAGAAGAAGAATAAAAAATGACTCCTATCCATAATAAAACGGGAATCCAGAATAACCACTTACGATTCATATTTGAAACTCCTTGTCCTATTTCTTTCAAGCGTACCAAAAAAAAGAAAAAAATTCACGCCAAAAGTATGACCTTACCTCCTATATATATGACGAAAAGGAGGTGAAAAACATGGCAATTCAAACGATTGTATCTGATATGAGCTTACGTCTTGTCCTAAACGGCGGTACAGACAAAAACGGTAAAGCCATCATGAAAAACAAACAATTTAAAAATGTAAAAACAAATGCAGACTTAAACAAAGTGCACGAAGTCGCAACTGCAATTGCATCTTTACAGCAGCATAAGCTTGATGCAGTTCAACTTGTAAGCACAACCGACGTATCCAATCAATAACAAAAGGAGGTTATAACAGATGGAAGTACTAGAACTCGTTTTCTTAAAAGAAGACGGTAAAACGACAACTTTTTCTATCGAGAATCCGATTACACCTGTAAACGAACAAATCGTAACTAGTGTCATGGATACAATTGTATCCTCTGATATTTTTCTCGCACTTGGGCAATCTGCGCGTAAAAAAGGAGCAAGGATCGTCGAAAAGACTATTTCTGAAGTAAACATCAACGCATAGTTAAAAAGAAAGAGGAGTTACCGTCTGGGCTACTCCTCTTTCTTTTTTGGCATGTCAATTGGTACAAAGATATTTGAAATACCAACTGAAACATATTTATAGTTTTCTTTCCCTATCGTAAACTCTGTTGTATATGTCGAAAAGAAAATATAATCATTACGCTTCGTATAGTGATCAATCAGTACGCCCACTTGCGGCTCTACATATTTCTTCGCTAGTTTCTTCCCCATTGTAGCTAACTCACCAAAAAATCCTTCTTGGTCTTCTTTCTCTACTTCCGTTAATTTCTTATGAATATCATTGCGCGTCATCAACTGCTTCGCTGCCCAGTCCGTATATTCTCCTTTGCTCGGATTACTATTAGCTAAATATACGAAAAGCACTAGAGCCAAAGCGAGGAGCACATATTTCCATTTCATATTTTTCACCGCCTATCTATTCTATTTTCATCTATATGAAATTTCATTGCAAATTAGACAACATGAATAATAGAAACCTCTTACAAACCCAATATTTAACATGAATTTACAAATATTTTAAATTATTTTTATATTCTAGTTTTATAATTGAAAATATAATTCATAATAACAATATATAAGGAGGTTTTTACATTGACTGAATTAGCTGATCGGTATGAAATTTCAGCTCATACAATGTCACTGGAACCGTACGCTCATTCATTTTACCAGACAAAAATTTTGGACACACGAGGAACCTTCTTCTCAGCAAAAACACCATTACAGCTCATTCAGGAAAGTTGCCTTCTGAGAAACTACTCTACCTATGAAGGAAAACGATTAGCCATTCAAAAATGCTGTCATTTTAAACAAAACATTCCAATCCCTATCGATCATCAGCACTATATTTGCGCCATCCCTACAAGATCACCTTCATCTTGACCCTGCTCCTGGATATTCTACGCTTATATAGAAAAAATTGAACGTCATGATTCCCGGCACACAAAAATATATTTCCGTAACGGCAAGACACAAATTTTTCCGATCAGTTTCTACCAAATGGAACATCAATGGATAAGAGCTGGCCATATTTTAGCGAAGCTCAATCTTCTAGATCGATACCATGACAAAAGTTAATACATAGAGCAAAAGGAGACAACCTCATATGTTGCCTCCTTTTTATCCCGCTATTCGTGGGCAGTAAGATCCCCACTGATGGAAGTTTCATTTTCGTTCATTTTTTTGCTGCGTACACCCGCATTTCTTTCAGTGCTTGCCGATATATCCAGCGCACTTGATGATAAGTCATGCCTAGCTCAGTTGCAATCTCATGCATCTTCTTTCCCCCGTAGAAATGCTCTAACAAAATAAGCCTTTCTTTCGCCCCTAGCATACTCATATATTCAAACACTTCCGTCTGCTTCTCTTCACCGCCTATATTTTCTAATATATTTTGCTCCGTGCAAGTTTCCCGGTCTTGCAAACGGCGCTCCTTCTTTAACTGCGCTAGCAAATAACCGCGCACCGTTACAAGCGCATATGCCGGAAAACTTCCCTTCTCTTCATCGTATTTGTCATAAGCTCGCCAAAGCGCAATGAGTCCGCATTGATAATACTCTTCATAATCACGGTAAATACAAAGCTTCCTCATTTGATTTCTAATCATCCCCTCATACAGTGCTACTGTTTCTGCAAAGGTAACTAGCTTCATGTTTAGTCCATTTCTAAAAGGCATGCCTCTTTGTTATTCCGCGGTACCTTTACCTTATAAAAAAACAGTACAACCTTCACCGCACTGTATTTCATGATAGGTAAGCAAAATTTCAAATTTACCTATGCAATATTTGAAATTTTACTAGTCTTATATAAAATTTGATAGCAAATTTATCTTCAGCGGCAATATATCGACGCTTCGACACGATATAAAGTGAAACTTCCATCAGTGACGCTTTTCTCACTGATGGAAAGCTCTTACCAATCGGGCTTTTACGGGCAGTTTTCTTCCCCGCTCTTCTCCAGCCTTTACTGCCCGTTAATACGGGATAAAGATACTTCGCCAACATACGACAAAAAAACGGCTCTATATGTTAAAGATATATAAGGACAATTAGTTATCTAAATATAAAGCCTGTATCTTAGATTACCAAGTAATCAAAGATACAGGCTATTTTTTTTATTTTCACTTGAAGTTCCGCCAGCTGACCCTGTAAATGGGTTAATTTCATATATTAAATCTCTTCCAGCCTCTTTTTTCTTCATGGTGTATTCTTTTTCCTAAAGATACATAGTACCAAATCCATAAACCAAACGATAAAATACCTTCGATTGTATATATCCAAAAGGCATGATAATATATATAACAAATGATGTAATAATTTTCCAGGTTAATATTAGGGAGGTTTATTTATGAAAAGAAAATTATTAATAATAACTGGTTTTGCAGGTGCTTTAGCTTTATCTATCGGATTTGCAAAAGACTTTGAAAATACAAAGGTATTTGCACAAACTAATGGAGATCAATTCAAACATGTGACTAGAGAAGAACAAAATTATAGAGAAGGTAATACAGCTGACGGAAAAGATATTACCACAACTATAACAGTAGAAGAGCAAGAAATGGTGGAAAATAGTTCGGCCCAACAAGGGTTTGTTCCGCAAGAAAATGGGACAGGTTTCTATTTTGAAAAGCAAAAAAAATAAGATATACTATTGAACTATCGTATGAATTTGTTTAATAGGCAGTAAAAGGCTCTTCCATTGATTTAAAAACACATAAGAGTGATTAAACATTGAAATTAAAAGCCTGTATCTAATTATCGATACGGGCTCTTTTTTATTGGCTGTTTTCGTATATATTGTGGCTTCCGTTCCCCCTTTCAAATCGTTAAAGTACATAAAAAAAACGGAAGACATCTATCTTCCGTTTTTCCTACAACCTAGTCACCTTGTTTTTGGTGTAGTATCCGTTACTTTATCCAGCTTCGCTTCAATCCTGTTGAGTTGTTCTCTCTTCTTTTTTGAAGAACGAGCAAACAACCTTTTTATTTATTTGCCAACTTTCCCAGCAAAATAGCATTGTCTTTTTTTAGTTTTTTGTTTTCCCCATCTAATTCAGCTATCCTTCTTTTTAACGACTCGATTAGCTTGTCCTTTGAACTTTCACTGAACGTCTGTTTTTTTGTGATAACCTTTAACTTCTGATTTTGTTTTTTTATCGCTTCATCAATTGGTCTTATAAGTTCTTCCCGATAAGAATATAAAAACGTTTTACTCACACCTGCTTTACGGCATATTTCGGCTTTAGAAATGGGATTATTTACAGGATCATCAAGGAGCTTTAACTCCTCTAAAGCGCCTAAAACAGACTGTTTCTTCAATTCACTTTCCATTTTCTTTGTTTCAACCATTTTGGAGACATTTGGATTCATATTAGCCATTAATGAACACCACCAGTATAAAAGTGTTTGGCTGCATCGAACGTCTCACCTTTTTCAATAATTTCTAATGCTATTTCGTAGAACTGTACAACCTTTTCAAATTCCTCAATCTTTTCAATCAGTCCAATTTGTTTCGCTTGATTTAAATGCACTGTAAAGGCTTCTATGGTATCTATAACCGCATTTTTATGCCTTGGTAGTATCTTTTTCTTGATACACGTTTTACAAGCAACTTGATGCGGACAGGAGGGCATTTTATATGGATGTTCGCAACAACCGTCACCTTGATCGAATATGGCGATAATCTTGTTCTTGACCCATTTGTTATCACCGAAAATTTCTTCTTGTTCAGGTAGATTGTCTTTAATTGTAGTGGCATCAGATTTAAGTAGTTTTTCTTTGAACTCTTTCTTTAATCGTTGTTGGTACACTTTAATATACTTCTCTGTCATCGCAACAGATGAATGTCCTAAGAAGTTTTTAACAGCGTAAATATCCACCCCAGCATCAATCATTTCGGTAGCCACCGTGTGCCTGAACTGGTGTGGTGAAATTTTATAAATATCACCAGACTCTGCTCCAATGTCGGATAACGGTATTTGTTTACAGATTTTAGTCAAAGTTCTAGTAGTAAACGTATTATATTTAACCGCTTCGGTTATGGGAGTATCTTGTTCATCATAAGTTACGATTTCTCTAAATAAATACTTTTGCCTATCTGAAGTAGGAGGTAAGTCTTTCACTCGTTCCTTTTGTCGTAAAATCGCACGTTCCACCATATTTCTTCCTTCAGAGTCCTTTAAATGTGCTAACGGTACAACTAAGTCTTTTTTTATTTTTGCAATTCGATGGTCAAGATAAAGCTGGGGGTCTCCATCCAAATCGTATTTCAAACAATCAATATCACTACCATCTGCAATCAAGTGAGCCATATCCTCAAAACGCCTTCCCGTATATCTTAAAATAATGATTAAGTCCCAGTACACAGGAGATACAATTGGAGTGTCTTCGCCATCTTCCAACAATGAAATTATTGTATTTTCTAGGTAGTCATCTAACTTTATTTTGATATGCGGAGGAATTGGTCTTGGTAGAGTTTCTTCACTTTTTGGTGTGTCGTAACTGATTATTAAAGCGTCCGTCTTTGGCCCATCAGACCACTTATTTTCATACATGTATTGGAACATGCTACGGTTGTATTTTATTATTTGTCTTGCTTTGTTATTGGATAATGAGTATACATTCGGAAGTACCTTTTCAATATGCTTTTGTCTGTCTAATTCTTGGAAAGACTTTAAGTTCGGAAACATGTTCTGAATTAAATTTAGGAAAGGAACTATATCTTTCATTCTGCTTCCAAACGTACCTGCTTCCCAAGTGCCAAGCATATTAACGTAATATCTTTTTATAATCTTTCGAAAGTGAATATTTTCTATCGAGTTAAATTTAACAATATAATCATGGGGGTGTCGATGTTTTGGATAATCTTTCAATAATACTCTCATATCCCATATATCTTGTTTTAAATATTCTTCCCGTACTTCAGGACTTTTAATGTACTCAACTTCATGATGGGGAGCGTAGTCCCTTTCGTGGTATCTTACCTGAACTCCAAGGTTTTCCAATAAATCAGCGAACCTTTCATCTTTAATTGCTTTATACCAAGGTCCAGTGCTTTTGTATCCTGCTAATGTAGATAATTCATTATACTTTTTGTATTGATTTTCGGGTTGCTGTAGTATTTCAAAAAACTGCTTCTGTGTTTTCGTCATCCAAGAGGTATCAATAGCCGCAACAGGAAAGGAAGAAACAGTTGCCTTTGCTTCCAGACTCTTCGAGCTATATGCTTTTGATGAATTTGTTGCTTCACTTTTTGCCATTTTCTCACTCCTTGCGTTTCTCTTCTCTATACTCACTCATTCGTTGATATTCTTTTTTATGGTCTTCTGTATTTAAATGGGCGTATATTTGCATCGTTGTTGTAACATCTTTGTGACCAACCCTTTCTTGGATATACTTCCAGTTGATAGGCTCGCCTTTACTGAGGTACTCTCTTGCCAATTCAGTAACGTGCGTGTGTCTTAGTTTATGGGTGTTCAGTTTAATCCCCGTTTTCCTGTTGTAATGATTAAGAGTGGAGGTAAGCGTTGATTTCTTCATCGGTTTTCCATTATCCATAGGGTTATTACTATTAACCACAACGAACAGGAAATCAGTAACGGGGTCACTATTCATCCAATCACTACTAATATACCTATCTATCAAAACCATAAGGTCAGGAGGGAGGTGAACGAACCTGTCCCTACCATATCCCGCCTTGGCTCTTGAACCATTTTCATTGTCAGGTCTGAAACGAATATATATACCTTGTTCACCATAATCAATGTCCTCAAGCTTTATTCCAAGAAGTTCACCAGACCTCAAACCACCCTCTTTTAGAATAAGAAGAATAATCTTATCTCGTAAGAGATTAACAGCCTCTAAATACTTCTTAAAATCTTTTTGTTCAATGGTCTTTGGGATAACTTGAGGTACTTTGGATTTAAGAGTATTTTTCTGTACTGTTTTATTTCTTCTTGTATGGGCCAACATATCTTTATCTCTCATTGCATTTGTAACCATAATATTACGATAAACAACTGGATTATCTTTAATTCTCCCACCAGCTTTAAGCCAAAGAAATAACGAACTTATTCGATCTAATATTGCATTTACAGTCGTTACTTTAAGGTCGTCCTCAACATATTCATAATCTAACATGTCTACGTTTTCATAAAACCTATATGGGTTCTTTAACCACAATTTGAATTTTGTTAAAATATCAGGTTTACCATCAAGGTCCAAAATTTGTAATCCTTTAATCTTTAAAAATACAACGAAATACCATAAGTGATAACAATATGTTCTTATTGTATTAGGAGATACTTCTCGTTCAGCCCTCGCCTGTATCATATCGAGATATTCTTTTACTAATGGTAAGAAATCAAGGTTTTCATCCATGAGATAATACATTACACCATTTTTTGTTTGTGCCTCTCGTATGGATATAACTTCATGCCATTTATCTTTTAGTGTTTTTTCTTTTTTAGGTATATTCATCTAACTATTAACTCCTTTAAATCATTTATTAAAATTAAGGTCCTCGGACTATCGTCCTGCGGAGTGCTATCCTCGCACGGAGGCTACGTTCCCCTACTAAAATAATATACTTAATATTCTGATAATAACATAAATTATCTATTATTACTATATATTTTTAATTTATCCGTTTAGATAAAAAAAGATAGTAGGGATATTCAATCCTTACTATCTTTACTCCTAATATTTATATATCTTTAACTATATGAGCCGTTTCTATAAATATGATCTTATATTATGCTTTTGGGAATAAACCACCAACTGCTCCAAATGCCATTGATAAAATAAAGAAAATAACAACAAGGATCGTTGCTTGTTTCTTGCTTAAGCCTGCTGTAATGTGCAATCCTAATCCTGTTACCACCAATCCCCAAATCGCGAAAACTTCAAATGATTTTGCAATGCCATGTACAACGCCGCCAGTAGAAGCAAATAGCGGTCCTAATCCTGTATACATTTCTTGACCATTTCCGCCAAGAATCCATGCTAATCCCATATTAATAATGCCACCAATAACTGTAATAATACTAGAATAAACAGTAATTGCTAATAACTTCTTATAAGACGTATCATTGCTCATAAACATCATAAGTACTTTATACAGAGCTGCACCAATAAAGAATGTAACCATAACGCTAATTAATGCCATTACAAATCCAGTGCCTAGTGTGATTGCTATAGGCAGTTCAAAACCAAGCTCTTTATTTTTTGCGACAACTGCAGGGTCTATAGAATATAAATATGTAGCTATAGCTCCGATAAGGCCACCTAATACAGCCATTAAGAAAAACGCGCCCCACACCGGTGCATTACTTCTCATTCTCTCAAACTGCAAACTAGGCGAGGTAATCATTCCAAATAATGAGGGCTTCTCTCCACTTACCTTCTGCGTGTTTACGTTCGATTCCATATGTAAAACCTCCTTTTATTTGATACCCGTTCTAACGGGTGGGTAATCCCTACTTTTATAAATAGAGATTAACCACCCACAAGAACTGGGTGTTATCCCGCATTAACGGGC
>NZ_NTTM01000061.1:42777-55349 GCF_002560985.1 Bacillus sp. AFS018417 | reverse complement strand
ATGGGTATGGGTGGTTCCCCGGGCATGGATATGGGCGGTTTCCCAGGTATGTAATACATTATATCCGGATAGGCTACACTTAGTTGGACAGAAAAGTCATGGTGAAGTAGACTAAGTCTAATATGAATTAGGAGAATCAAGCTTAAATTGAAGCCAGAATGAGCAAAGCCACAATTCCTTCATAATAAAAGGATTGAGGCTTTTTATTTTGTATAATCCCGACTGGGTCCGAAACAATTAGCTTCTTTTTTGATGGGTTAATATGTTATCCGAATGAAAAGGAGAGGTATGGTATTAAAATATTCAATTTGTATATGTATGATTTACGTTGGATTTACAAAACAAGCTGGTTATAAAAAATGGCTGGGGTTCAAAACGTCGTTGACTGTTTTTCTGGATAGGGCGAAAAATCTTAATGGATGCATGAATACTTTAAGTATGCCCAAAAGGCTTCGGGTGAGGAAGCCTTTTGGTTTAGGGTTGTGTGTGAAATAATAACATCTCACATCCTTAGAATACCTAAAAATATTGTAAGTTATACAGAATTCCTTCTACATCTAAATCTGTTTTCATTTAAATAAACAGGATGTTTTACACTTTGATACCCGTTTGGTTTAATGAGCCAAGCTAAACAACGCATGAATATGTGATAAGTAACGAGTGTTGCTTGCATGCTTCATTAGGGATGCTGGCATTCCTTTAAGCTGAGTGGAGCTTGCTCCAATTGTGGCAACAGCATCTTTACGGCCCAGGCTTGCAAGTGTTCCTGAGTTGATTGGGTTAAACTCTTCGAATGATTTGTTTTCTAGGTATGCAAATAAATTGTAGCCGATTAGTTCTCCCATTTGCCAAGCAATCTGCGCAGTAGGCGGGTATGGACGATCATCTGGACCAAAAACAACGGCACAGTCACCAGCAACAAACACATCTGGATGAGACGTAGATTGAAGGTAATTATTAACGGTTGCACGCCCGCGATTCACTTCAAGGCCGCATTCACCTACTAGAGGGTTGCCTTGTACGCCGCCTGTCCAAACGAAAGTATTCGCTACAATCTTCTGACCATCTTTTAAATCAATGACATTTTCTGAAACGTTTGTTACGGGAAGACCTAATAGGAACTGAACACCGCGCGCCTCTAAGCTAGTCTGTGCACGTTCAATGAGCGAATCCGGTAGAACAGGAAGAATTTTTGGACCCGCTTCGACAAGCAAAAGCTTCACTTCTTTAGGGTTTACTCCATAGCCTTTAGCAAGGTTAGGAAGCTTATCAGCAATTTCACCGACCAGCTCAACACCGGTTAATCCGCCGCCGCCGATTAAAATGGTAGCATCAGCTTCATTTTTTGTCTTTGCATATTCATGAATACGCTTTTCGATATGTTGATGGATGTTGTTAGCATCCTCTACCGATTTTAACACTAAGCTATTCTCTTCAAGTCCTGGAATACCAAAATAAGCAGTTTTACTTCCTAAACCGACGACGAGAGCATCATATGTTAAAGTGGAACCATCTGAAAGCTTTACTTCTTTTTTGTCTACTGAAAAAGAATCAACCTTCTCGATCTTAAGATTGATGTCTTTTCCTTTGAAAAGCTTCTCCAGTGGTATAGATACGGCTGGCTCAGCAACGCTTCCTGCCGCAAGACGGTGCAGCTCCGTGATGATTTGGTGTGTTGGATACTGGTTTACTACAGTAACCTGTGCATCATCCTTGCTTAAGTACTTGCGAACGTTTAAAGCCGCTAGAAGTCCGCCATAACCAGCGCCTAAGATGACAATATGTTTTACCATCATTTATCCTCCATCCTTATTAATTTTGAATATAAAAGATTTATTCGTGTCTATTGTGTTCCCTGCTAATTTGGAGATAGGCATTTATAAAACGGAAAAGCTTCTGCACTTGCGGGTCTTTCATCATCCTTAAAAGAGTAAAAAGACCGATTACCTCATTGCTTTCCTCAGCACGATCTTTCGCTTCTATAGCAGTGGCTGCGATGTTTCTCACGCAGTCTGTTACAGGGTCCATAATTTCTTGAATCGCTCCAACGGTATCGCTCTTTAATACCTCATCGGTAGCGACTGCTTGAACAAAGTCATAAGACTTAGTCAATATACTTACAAGCTCAGTCAATTTTGGCAACTGCTCCACTAAGGCAGTTAGAGATTGCTGAACCTCTGGTTTTAATAGCTGATTCAGTACATCATGTTGTTCCAGATTAGCAGATGAATTCGATAACCCTTCTCCTGCCTTTGTTTGAGCCATTGTTTCTGACATATCCGATTCTCCTTTACGAAAACAATATTGCATAAATTTAGTGGTTAAAGAAAAAGACCTATCTTCCGTAAGATTCCCCAAACTCTTAAGAGCTTGAGATGATTTTTGTATTTTGAAAAATTTACAAGCATATAAATAAATCTTTTGTATAAATTTATCATTGCCATTGAATGCTTAATTATGTCCTATCTTTAGAACCAGTGATAATTTTTAGGGAGATATAAAAATAATCTAAAAGGAAGTAGGCAGTGCTTTTACGTAATTAAAGCACTGCTTTTTTTTAGTTATGAAAGCATGATTCATGGAGATATACATGAATTTAAAATTTGGCAATTAAGATATTTTTGAAAATAAAGAAAATAATATTGTTATATATGAAAAGAATCATTATAATACTACTTATTGATAAGATAGTTAATTTTTATGGAGTAGAATGTGATAAAAAGGGCTATCCATCAAAATAATTATCTGAATTTTTATATTATAAAAACCTTTAGAGATATTCTGAAATAGTGTGGGAGGAGAAAATCAAAAGCACAACTCTAGGATAGAGATTGGTACATATTTAATAAAAGTCATCTATTATTAAACCGATTTAATTTTATTGTAGGGTTGTGAGAAATGAATAGCTCTATATTAGCAATGTTGTAATTTTATCTTCAACTAATGGGGGGAATATTTATGAACAGTATACTGAAAAAGTGGAGCCAAGTAAGTCTGGTAAAACAAATCATTGTAGGTTTGATTATTGGTATTATTCTATCTGTGACAGTCCCAGAAGCAGCAAAACCGATTACAATTTTAGGCACTTTATTTGTAGGTGCTTTGAAAGCAATTGCACCTGTGTTGGTACTCTTTTTGGTTATGTCGGCCATCGCTCAACACAAGAGTGGTCAACGAACAAATATGAAATCCATTATCTTCTTATACCTTTTAGGAACATTTTTAGCTGGATTAACTGCCGTTATTGTAAGTTTTATTTTTCCTGTAGGCTTAACACTTGCAAAGGGTGCTGAAGGTGTGACTGCTCCTGGCGGTATTGTAGAGGTTCTCAAATCATTACTGCTGAACATTGTTGATAACCCAGTTAAAGCAATTTATAATGCGAACTATATCGGTATTTTAGCTTGGGCGATATTCTTTGGTTTGGCTTTACGAAATGCCTCTGATACGACAAAAACAATGATTTCTGATTTTTCAGATGTTGTATCCAAAGTAGTTACATGGGTTATTAAGTTTGCGCCATTAGGAATCATGGGTTTAGTAGTTGAGTCTATTACTACAAATGGAATCGAATCGTTACTAAGCTATGGAAAATTACTTGCAGTTTTGCTTGGTTGTATGGTTTTTGTAGCGCTGGTTGTCAATCCAATCATTGTGTTCGTGTTTATACGTCAAAATCCTTTCCCGCTTGTTTTTAAGTGCTTAAAGGAAAGTGGCATTACCGCATTCTTTACACGTAGCTCAGCTGCGAATATTCCTGTAAATATGAAATTATGTGAAAATCTAGGTTTAAATAAGGACAGCTATTCAGTATCCATTCCATTAGGTGCAACCATCAATATGGGTGGTGCCGCTGTTACGATTTCTGTTTTGACACTTGCAGCGGTTCATACACTTGGTATTCAAGTAGACGTCCCTACAGCAATCATCCTCAGCGTATTGTCAGCTATATGCGCTTGTGGTGCTTCAGGTGTTGCCGGTGGATCTTTATTACTGATTCCTCTAGCATGTAGTTTATTTGGAATCCCATCTGAGATTGCTATGCAGGTAGTTGGAGTAGGCTTTATCATAGGTGTTTTACAAGACTCTTGTGAAACAGCACTTAACTCATCCACAGACGTACTTTTCACAGCAACAGCTGAATTTAAAGAGTGGCGTAAAGAAGGGAAAAAAATAAATATCCGCAAAGCATCATAAAGAAGAAATCTAGTTCTGGTGCAAATATGACCTTTTAGCGGCATAGAACATCAATAACTTGTTCAGCTATGGATTAGTAATATGCATTACAACTAAATATATAGTTCATAAATAAAAGACAGTGAGCAACAAGCTCCTGTCTTTTTATGTTGAAAATTTGAGTTGTAGTTAAAGAAACCTCTATTCACAGAGGACTAATCAGCTTATTGATTATACTGGATTTGGTGGAATAAAAGGAATGGGGCGGAGAGAGGCTACGATATTGCTATGGGGTTTAAGATGGATTTGCACGTTTGCGCCGACAACCACAAGCTCGCCCGTAATCCCGCTGAAGGTGTTTGGGATGTCGACAGGCGGGTTCGTCGGACCGAATGTCACGTGGCCCTTGGTAGCCTCAATCAGTGCGTTCCAGTGCGTGACGATTGGAAGGACCGGATCAGTGGGAAACAGATTAAGCGCTGCGCGGTGCGGGTGCGTCGTAGACACAACAGTCGACGTCTGCGTGACGCCTTTAACACTGTAAGTCAGCGCGCCCGTGCTCGGGACCCATGAGAGAAGCGTGGCATTTAAGTTCATATTTGTTCCTCCTTTATAATAAGATTCTATTTATCTTATGCTTGTCCAATAAATCAGTATGGATTTATATACGTGTAAATGGGGATTTTTATAAAATGTACTTGGAAATAGTAGGTTATTAGGGCGACCATTTGGCATCAGGTACTTACCAACACCAGGATTATTTGGGCAAAGCACTTAGAAAATGTAGGTCTAATCTTTCTTCAACTAACTGGGTGCGTTAGTTCAACAAGAATTAAGTGATTTTATGATTTTTTACAATTTAGGTCTTGATAAATTATAAAAGTCTGATTGTTTATAAAAAAGATTTATAGTTTGTAAAAAAATTTTGATTAAAATACGGACTGTATTTTTAACTAAACTTTTTTACAAAGCAACACTTAACAGAAGGTGGATTATATGAAGTGTTAATGCAATCACGAAAACCAATGCGTAAGGCGTTAAGGGTTTAACGTGCATGTCCATCAAATTGACGGGTATGAACATGAAGTCAAATCGTTCGACGTCGCATATATTCGGACGTTTTGCCGCTTAAAGGTGGAAGCTGGGACGAATATTTTTTTATTACAAAGATTATCGTGTTACCAGTCATTGGAAGTATTAAGACGTTATGTAGAAATCTATGGGAAAGATTTAGAGGATGCTATAGAAAAGGACTTCGACGGACTATAAACAAGGAATATAAACACCAACGATACCAGATTCTGATAAAAGTGTACGATAACACTGGTCATGGTTTGTCTGTAACGAATCTAAGAATGAATATGGTTCGACGATATGTGCAACCAACTTGGACGTTCAGAATCAGCACAGCACACATTCTCTACTTAATTACGTATTCAAATAACGATAACCATTACGTCACCTTAACGGGTGGCGTAATTTTTTCAGGGCACTATTAAAAAAATCATTAAATTTATTATTGATCCTTAAGCAGATTACTTGAGAAGAAAAATGAATATTTTTAAAGTACATGAATGAAACTAACAACTGTTGCAAATTTAAAAAAGATGCAAGAATTTTGACTAAAATAAGTAGGACTGGTTTCGATTCAGTAATGGAGGTAAGGACAATGAATGAACTGAACATTGAAGAGCAAATCAATACTGATGAAAAGGAAAGAGCTAAAAAACAAACGAAAAAATGCTCGGAAGTCCCACCGGTAAATGCTGTAAGCAGTTCACTTGGCGATTCACTTAAAGTGATGGAATTACGAGAAAAGGTGCTGTCTTGGTCGGGACAAGTATACCACGTTGGCGACTGCACGATCCAGAACATGAGGTGTTCCTTCTGGTCTGACGGAAAAGCTAGGTTTAACGCGGATGTAATGTCAAGTGACTCAGGTGATGTCTGGGTATTCTACGGTGGAATGTCTATACACGACAATCACGGCGTTGAACTTTGGAGAAGCGGCAAGCTCATAGGACCGGGAATGTCAAGAAATCAATGGACATTATGGAACCAGGTGTTCTTCTTCCCAGCAGCATGGTTTGATAGTATCGACTCAGCAATATGTCACCAGATGCACTGCTGATTCGACAACAAAATTTACTTCACTGGCGCATGCGCTCCTCGTAAATTTAGAAGGTATTCCGATAAATACGTCGTGAATACCTCTTTCTTTATTTTACGCTTGTATTAGCAACAGCTGAATTTAAAGAGTGGCGTAAAGAGGGGGAAAAATAAATATCCGCAAAGCATCATAAAGAAGAAATCTAGTTCTGGTGCAAACATGATTTTTTAGAAGCATAGAACATCAATAACTTGTTCAGCTATGGATTAGTAATGTTCAATGTGTATGCATTACAACTAATATGTTGATAAACATGACGATGGCAGTGGAACATTAGAACGGAAAAAGAAGAAGTCCTTTTTCTGGTATAAAGATGTAATTGCAACAAATGGGGAAAGGCTATAGAAATCTATTAATATTAATTTTCTTTTTACAAAGGAAATGCTTTTGTCGAGAGCTACTGAGGTAGCCTATATTCAAAAGACAACAGGTGTTAATGCTTTGCGTAATATTTTATGGGATTCTGTTACAAAATACGAATTTAAAACAGAGGCTTTTGGGGTGAAATGAGGAAATACGACATTGTTATTGCTAATAGTGGCGAATACTACGTCAACTCTCGTTTTCATTTCAGACGAAAAGCTGAGAATGGACGTGTTATTAAGTTGTTCACGACTACAGTGAAGCGACTAAAAGATGAACTGAAGCTGAAGCCAGCGGAATTAGGATTTTTGTACAAATTGTTACCTTATGTACATTACGACACTAATATGATTTGTGCTGATCCGTTCTCAAAGCCCGAGGAAATCCAATTTTTGAACAAAAGGCAGATTGCATGGCTGGTCGAGATGGAAGAAAAGAAGACGTCTAAGACGTTGGATAAGCTACGTAAAGTGGGAGTTGTCGCTGAAACGATACGCCAAAATGACAAGCGAGACAGAATCTATACGCTGAATCCATATGTGTTCTTTAGAAAATCAGGTCAACCAGACGACACTTTACGTGGGTTATTCGCTTCAACACCGTACGGTAAATAAGGGAATTCACTAGCAGGAGCGTATGCAAGATTTTATACAAACCAAATCGTCTATCAATCTTATAAAGACGATTATGGCAACGATATATAGAAGCCTGCATACGGCAAAAAAACAAGACGGGATGAGCTTGCAGACTATAAGACTAGAATTGGGTATATCATTGCCGATAATGATACGTTACGTTAACCTAACATGAATATGATATACAATGTTATCTAACGAATACACAGTTTAGTTAGAGCATCTTATAGAATAAAATTGACAATATATAAAAGTTTTTCACCTTTGTCGAAAAGCTGAGGAAGGTACACCTTTATGTTTGAAGAAATATTATTTGTTTGGACTTTACTTATGTCCAATAACACGTAAAAAATCCAATTAAAATTAAAGGAGAGAAAAAATGAGAAAAGTAATTGTAGCAATGTACCTATCGTTAGATGGTGTCATGGAAGATCCGGCTTGGACTGCGCCATACTTCAATGAAGAAGTGGCTAAATTTCAATCTGATCTACTATTTGCAAGCGATGCTCTTCTACTTGGACGAGTGACATATGAAGGTTTTGCAGCCGCCTGGCCTTCTATGACTGATGAAGAGGGTTTTGCTGATAAGATGAACAGCATGCCTAAATTTGTTGCTTCAACGACTTTGGAAGAAACCGAATGGAATGCAAATCTTATTAAGGGTAATATTGCAGAAGAAATATTGAAACTAAAGGAACAGCCCGGTCAGAATCTTTTAATCTATGGCAGCAGTGATCTTATACAAACGTTGATGCAATATGACCTCATTGATGAATATCACCTTATGGTCAATCCTGTTATCGTGGGGAGCGGAAAGCATCTCTTTAAAAACGGGAACGATACAAAGGCTTTCAAACTTATAGAAACAAGGACGACCAGTTCAGGGGTCGTTATTCTTTCCTATCAACCGGAGAGAAAAAAATAATTATTGATAAATTGTGTGAATAAAACAGCTCGTCAGAACAAATTCTGATGAGTTTTTTCATGGAGTAAATACATTGACTTCCAATAATATTGATTATGCTAACGGGCAGTCTTAAATGAGCTGCCTTTTTCGTTTGTAATGAATCATATCTATGTTTTGTCGACATATTGATGTAAAGTACGTGCAGCTCGTCCTTCAGCAACCTTAGCGTGGTAGAACTTCTCAAATAAGTCGCCATGTGTTTGTGTCGTAACTGTCCGTAATTCTTTCTTCACACGTTTCCCTTTACGTTTTGAAACTGTTTCTTCATTATTAGGTGTCATAGAAAAACGCCTCCTATTTCGTTATTAAAAACGAGATGAGAGACGTATAGCTACCTGCCTTAGCTGACCGCCACCGTGTTTAGACGGCAACCGCCACTGTACGTCAAGTCAACGTAAAATAAAAAACCGCATCAAACGTTAATCTGACGCGGCTTTCGACCTTAGTATGATCCCGACTGGGTTCGAACCAGCGACCTCCACCCTGTCAAGGTGGCGCTCTCCCTGCTGAGCTACGGGATCAGGGGATTTATATGTAATAAACTAGTATGCAATTAATTGTATGATAGTCTTATAGTAAAATCAAGTAATATATGTAATTATTTTAAATTTTTAGATATTTAAAGGCGTAATGAGGGTTAACTTTCTACTATTCTATTAATATATTATACAAAGGAACAAATAACATTTCGTATAAAAATATATTAAATGAAGGGGTATATATGGTAAGAAAAAATTTTAAGATGTTTGTACCGAGATATAGAACGATTTCTATTAATGGAGCAGTTCTCGATGTAGATATATCTCATGATGAGTTTGTAGATGAGTTGATAGAATGGGTAGAATCAAAGGGCTGGGCATTTTTAGGGTTAACAGAAGAGATAACAGAAGAGGAGGCTAAAAAAATTCTTATGGATTTATTTGAAGATGAGGAGGAGTAGTTCCTCCTTCTTTTTATGCTGTTCTGTGTTTTTTTATAAAGTTATGATATAGTGAAGGATAGTGAGTGAAAAATATATATTAATTTATTATGATTTTAATATATAGATATAAAGAGAGAAAAAAAGGAGAGTTGTATGGGTAATTTAAAGAAAATTTTGGCTTTAATTATTGCAAGCGGTTTATTTTTTATTGCCCCCGCTAAATTTTATGCAGAAACTCCACCAGCGCCAAATGTGTTTGGACAGTATGCGGTTTCTATTGATGCGAAGACAGGTGATGTTTTGTATGATAAAAACGCGTATCAGCATGCTTATCCAGCTAGTATAACGAAAATATTAACAAGTATTTTATTGATGGAGCATGTGAAGCCAGGAGAGAGAATTGCATTTTCTCCCACAGCTCTGGAACAAGAAAAAAGTAATTATCAAATTGAATTTCAACCAGGAGAGACAGTAGATCGAGATACTGCACTTATGATTTTAATGGTGTTGAGCGCAAATGATATGGCGTATGCGATTGCTGAGCATGTTGCAGGAAGTACAGAAAATTTTGCGAAGATGATGAACGAGAAGGCGCTGCAATTAGGTGCAAAGGACAGTCATTTTGTCACACCAAATGGTTTACATGATCCAAATCATTATACAACACCTTATGATATGGCAATGATTACAAGAGGTGCGATGAAGTATCCAGAAATTATGTCGGCAATGAATACGAAGAGAACAACTGTTACAACGTCAGGGCAAACAGTTTCTATTTTTAATAAAGGAAGATATTTTGAAAATCCAAATTGTATTGGTGGGAAAACAGGTTTTACAAATGAAGCTCATAATACACTTGTAGAAATAAATGAAAAAGATGGAAATCGTATTATTAATGTCGTAATGGCTTCACAAAAGCCAGAAATTTATGAAGATATGAGGCAAATTGCCGATTATGCTTTTCCCCAATTTGCAAAACAACAAGTGCTTGATAAAAACAATTGGACAAAGGAAATGCCTTACTTGAATAAATCAGTAGATGGTGAATTAGAACGAAGCGTTGAACTTGTATTAAAGCAAGGTGAAGCCAAAAATGTACAAGCTGTTTTTAAGGAAAATCCTATTGATGAAGCACAATTATATAAAACGGGTCTTCACCGCGGCGATGTTGTTGGGACGGTAGATATTAAAAAAAATAATGAAACGTTAGAAAGTGTAAAGGTTCTTTCGAAAGAAGATGTTGCATTTGAGGAGCCGTCAAAAAGTAAAATAACAAATTCAATTCCTTCATATGCACTAGCGGTTGGAATTGGTGCAGGGATTCTTACTGTCATTAGTATTGGAATATTTCTTTGGAAGCGTAAAAAAAAGCGGACAGTGTCTCAGTAAAAATAGGCAAACAAATTTTGCCTATTTTTTTTATTGCGGTTCTTTAATGTTCGTTATAATATAATTATGAGTTCTTCGAAAAGAATGATAAATTTGAATATTTTTACTTCCGTTCGCATAGAGACTAAGGAAGGGAGCGAGACACATGAAATTAGTTTGGAAAATTTTTAGTAATATCATTTCGTTTGTTTTGTTTACTATTATGGTTTGCTTAGCGTTTGTAGCGATTTCATCGAAGGCAAGTGGCGGCGCTCCAACAGTGATGGGATATCAATTTAAGACAGTATTATCAGGATCGATGGAACCTACATTTTTAACAGGATCTATTATTGCAATTGAACCAACAAAAGACGGTTCAAAATATAAAAAAGGTGATGTCATCACATTTAAAGAAGATAACAAGCTGATTACTCACCGCATTATTGATGTGCAAAATATAGATGGAAAAGTGTTCTATGAAACAAAAGGGGATAATAACAATGGTCCAGATTTACAGCCAGTTCCTGCTGAAAACGTAGTTGGAAAATATGCAGATATTACTGTCCCATATGTTGGTTATCTACTAAGCTATGCAAATTCTAAAGCAGGGGCAGCATTATTATTAATAATTCCAGGTGTCTTATTACTAGGGTACTCTGCAGTTTCTATTTTTGGAGCAATACGTAGCATAGACTCTGAGAAGAAAAGCAAGTCTTCTGATGCAGGACAATCTGTATAAAGTGAAACTTTCATCAGTGGAGGTATCCTCCACTGATGGAATAGATAAGTAAGAAATAAACGAGGAGGCTATCTTTATGAGATAGTCTCGTTCTATATAAAGGATTGTAGAGTTCGATATATATAGGACCGCCACTTTTTTTCGATAGTTTTATATAAAATATGCTAAAAATTTCTTCATGAATGCATAGCACTTTCGTTTTTACTTAGGTTTACTTTTTTGAGCTTTTCATTATAATGAAAAATTTTTTATAAAGAACTTAAATGTGCACAATGGGAGATGTGGTTATGAAAAAATTTTCAAAGAAAGTAAGAAATATGCTCATATTACCGTGTATATGCTCTATGGCCTTTTATATGGGATCTCAAGTAGTGACATATACAGAAGCATCTTTTTCAAATCAACAAACAGTACAATCGGACCTCTCAGCCGCAATTGTTTTTCCGAAAACAATTGAAAAATTAATAGAGGAAGCAAAGAAGCATAAGGACGCTATTTTCACTCATTACAATGTGATAAATAGTGCAGTAAACTCAAATGGAACTGTTGCAGAATTAGAAGATAAGCTTGCTGTATGGAAGCAACACCGTGAAGTAATCAAGGTAGAAATAACAGCAGTGCAAAGCATTTATACTGAGATTGAATCATATTATAACGAAGTAGTAGAAGATATAAAGGTAAATAACAGGGAATCAGCACAAGAAATATTAAAGTATGTACAAGCTGGTTTTACACAAATTCAAAGTATTCGTAATGATATGGACAAGCAAGAGATTTTACAAAAAGTCGATGAACATATTCAAGCATTAGAAAAACAAATCACTGAAGAAAAGATGAAGCAAACAAACGAAGCAAAGAAACAAACGTCTGAACAACCTAAAACGCCTTCTCAGCAAGAACAACAATCTTCAAAACAAGAAGAGAAGAAACAGGAAAATAATGCGAATGTAGAACAACAGAAACAAGTTCAAGAAGACAATTTAGCATCTACACAATCTGAAAAAAGTAAAGAAGAGGTAAAGCAAGAAGCACCAACTGCTGTGGAAACAAAGCAGTAATGCATATTTCGGTTATGCCTTCTACATAAATAGAGACTAATATAAAAAATATATTGCAAGAGGATTTTGGGATATATTTTATGAATACAATTTGAATCGGAATGATGCTTATTGGATTATTTGTATACCAAAAGCGAGAGAAACGATCATAAAGAGAAAGGGTAAGGCACCTCT
>NZ_NTTM01000061.1:0-42759 GCF_002560985.1 Bacillus sp. AFS018417 | reverse complement strand
AGAGGTGCCTTACCCTTTCTTGTAGGAAATATCATATATGTATGAAAAAAAGAGAATTTGTAAGAAAAATGCTGAAAAGGAAAGAAATATAGAAAAAAATAATATAAAAACAGAAAATTTAGAAGTTTTTGCGATTTTATTTATGTACTTATCGTTCTTTATAATGAACCATAAGTAGGTTTATTAAGGAACATACATAGAGAGAAAGAGGAAGTATATTTACAAAAATCATGTCGAGACGAAGCAATTATTCAACTAGTTATATCTCTTATCTTCATAAGAGCTAACAATAAAAAGAAAATTGGGGGAACTTAGAATGGGTATTAAGAAAAAGTTAGGCATGGGAGTAGCATCAGCAGCATTAGGGTTATCTTTAATTGGTGGAGGAACGTTTGCATTCTTTAGTGATAAAGCAGAAACAAACAATACATTTGCGAATGGTACATTAGATCTTAATGTTAATCCAAAAGTATTGGTTGATGTAAAGGATTTAAAACCAGGCGATACAATGAAGCGAGAATTTGTATTGAAAAATAAAGGTTCCTTAACAATTAAAGATGTGCAATTAGCAACTAAATACGAAGTGTTAGATGCGAAAGGTGATAACAATGGGGAAGACCTGGGTGAACATATTCGTGTAAACTTCTTCTGGAACTGGGATAAACAAAGTGAGCCAATCTATTCTAAAACATTAGCGGAATTACAGAAAGAAAACCCCGATGCAGTAGGTAAAGACGTATTCGCACCAGAGTGGGCTGAGGAAGGCGGACTTGCTCCAAAATCTGAAGATTACTTATGGGTAGAATTTGAATTTGTTGATAATGGTCAAGATCAAAATAAATTCCAAGGTGATAAACTGAAACTAAACTGGACATTCAACGCTTCACAAACTGAAGGCGAAGAAAAATAAGTGATATAACAAAAGCGGGGGCCTTTCCCCGCTTTTGTAGTTTTTGTAGTACAAATAAAAAAAAGAGTGCCTTCATAGAAAGCACTTCTTCTTACATAATATTATTTTTGTTGCTGTTTCCACTTATTAAACTCTAAAAATTCGCGGAATTGTTCTTTTGAAACACCAGAATGCATGGCTTCTTTAACAAGATTTATCCATTCTGAGTCCATTGCGTGTTCTTCTGTAGGCTCGTCATGAAGAAGAACATCAACAGAAACATGCAGAACGTTGGAAATTTTTTCGAGAAATTGAATTGAAGGATTTTTTTGTAAGTTTCGTTCGATAGAGCTAATGTATGATTTTGCAACGCCTGCTTTTTCGGCAAGTTCTGTTAAGGAAATACCTCTTTGTAGTCGCAGTCGCTTTATACGTTCTCCAATCATGTTAGCGCACCTTTCTTACTGTATGTAGTCGACATAAGATGTAATTTATTATAACACATTTTTCTTTAAAAAGAACAATGATGATTAGTTCTGTGATTTTTGATTCGCCAGTTTTAAAAAATTTGTAATTTCTTGAGTGTTAATATTCATATCTAAAGCTTCCAGCAGTAAATCGATCCACTCTTGATCTAGTATTTCCTTTTTATTTGTTTGCAAGCATGATCTCCCCTTAACGGTTAATCTTTATATGAAGATATAGATATAAAAATTATAACTAACACTATTATAATCTTAAAAATTATAATAGTGTCGAAAAATGTAAAATTTGGGCGTAATTTTAAGTTTTGTAAAAATATAACTGGATCTTGTGATTCTATATAGAATTTTAATAGTTTTATCAATATTTATCAATATTTTCTGAAAATATATTCAAATTCGAATGTTTGTTTATATAAAATAAAGGATTTTTTCAAGAATATTACAAATTAAGACAATATATTGTAAAAAGATTGAATTTTTAATATTATCAAAATATTAGTACATATTTGAGCTTAGGGAGGAAATAGGGATGAAGAAAAAGCCTTTTAAGGTGCTGTCTACGCTTGCGGCGACAGCTGTGCTTAGCTGCACATTTGGGTTTGGAAGCCAATCTGCTTATGCGGCAACACCATCTAATGTAACAACTTCTAGTCCAATCGACGATCATTTAATTCCAGAGGACAGATTGGCTGATGCACTAAAGAAGCGTGGCGTAATTAGTGAATCAGCGTCGAAAGAAGACACGTTAAAAGCTGTTGAAAAATATGTAGAAAAGAAAAAGGGTGAAAATCCTGGAAAAGAACCAGCAGCGGGGGATAGTGTTACGAAAGAAGCTTCTGACTTTCTGAAAAAAGTTAAAGATGCAAAGGCTGACACAAAAGAACAGGCAAATCAACATGTCGGCGGTCCGGTAGCTGGACAAGCTATTGGTAAAGGGGGACTAAACGGTAAAGTACCAACTACTCCAGCAAAACAAAAAGAGTATAACGGGCCTGTTCGCGAAGATAAAGTTCTTGTATTACTTGTAGAATATGCTGACTTTAAGCATAACAACATTGATCAAGAACCTGGTTACATGTACTCTGATGACTTTAATAAAGAACACTATGAAAAAATGTTATTTGGTGATGAGCCGTTTACATTATTCGATGGTTCAAAAATTGAAACATTTAAGAATTACTATGAAGAGCAATCAGGCGGCAGCTATACAGTAGACGGAACAGTAACAAATTGGTTAACAGTTCCAGGGAAAGCTGCTGATTATGGTGGTGATGCTGAAAGTGGTCACGATAATAAAGGTCCTCTAGGTCCACGTGATCTTGTAAAAGATGCATTAAAAGCTGCAGTGGATAGTGGTGTAAACTTAGCTGACTATGATGAGTTTGATCAATATGATATAGATGGCGATGGTAATAAAAATGAACCAGATGGACTTGTTGACCATTTAATGGTACTTCATGCTGGTGTAGGACAAGAAGCTGGCGGCGGTAAACTAGGTAACGATGCAATTTGGTCTCATCGCTGGACGATTGGACCAAAACCATATCCAGTTGAAGGCACACAAGCAAAGGTTCCATATTGGGGCGGTAAGATGGCAGCATTTGATTACACAATTGAGCCGGAAGACGGAGCAGTTGGTGTATTCGCACATGAATATGGTCATGATTTAGGTCTTCCTGATGAGTATGATACACAGTATACTGGTGCAGGTGAGCCGGTTCAAGCTTGGTCTATTATGAGTGGCGGCAGCTGGGCTGGTAACATTGCGGGCACAGCACCAACAAGCTTCTCTCCGCAAAACAAAGAGTTCTTCCAAAAGAACATTGGCGGTAACTGGGCAAATATCGTTGAAGTAGATTATGATAAGTTAAATAAAGGGATTGGTTTTGCAACATTCTTAGATCAAAGTGTAACGAAATCAGCTCGTCCTGGCCTGATTCGTGTGAATTTACCTGATAAAGATGTAAAAGGTATTCAGCCTGCATTTGGTCAAAAATACTACTATAGTACAAAAGGCGATGATCTTCATACAACATTAGAAACGCCGGTATTTGATTTAACAAATGCAACAAATGCGAAATTTGATTACAAATCATTGTATGAAGTTGAAGCAGATTATGATTTCCTTGAAGTACATGCGGTAGCGGAAGATGGAACGAAAACGTTAGTTGACACAATCGGTGACGAAAAAGTTAAAGGCGGCATGGATACAACTGATGGTAAATGGGTAGATAAGTCATATGACTTAAGCCAATTTAAAGGTAAAAAAGTCAAATTAGTATTCGAATATATTACAGATGGTGGTTTAGCTCCAAACGGCTTTACGTTAGACAATGCTACATTAACTGTAGATGGCAAAGTTGTGTTCTCTGATGATGCAGAAGGTACATCACAATTTAAATTAAACGGCTTCGTTGTATCAAACGGTTTTGATAAGAAGAATCATAACTACTATTTAGAGTGGAGAAACTATGCAGGTGCAGATGAAGCGTTAAAGTATGGCCGCGGTCCAGTGTACAATACAGGTCTTGTTGTATGGTATGCAGACTCTAGCTTTACAGATAACTGGGTTGGTGTTCACCCAGGTGAAGGATTCCTTGGTGTTGTTGACTCTCATCCAGAAGCAATTTGGGGAACATTAGATGGTAAACCGAGTGTTGCGAATAGCACAAGATACCAAGTTGTAGATGCTGCGTTCTCATTTGATCAAACACCGGCTTGGAAAGTTGTCTCTCCAACACGCGGAACGTTTGATTACAAAGGATTACCGGGTGTAACGAAGTTTGATGACTCTAAAGCGTATATGAACAACGCAATTCCAGATGCAGGACGTAAAGTGCCGCAGCTTGGACTGAAGTTTGAAGTAGTTGGAGAAGCAGACGATAATTCTGCAGGTGCAATTCGCGTATACCGCAAATAATGGATAAGCTGTTGAAAGGGATTCCTTTCAACAGCTTTTTTCATGGGCAAATATGTTTCAAGTCATTTGCAAAGTAATATATAATTAAATTCTACATATCGTTTTATCCCGCATTAACGGGCAGTAAGACCTCCATCTCAAGATTCAGAGAGAAGCAAAGAAGCTAGGTGGGGATAACTACTAGCATGCGCTTGATTGATGCGAGCTTTTCATTAGTCGAGAATGCAAAAATCACTCATAGAAGTTTTATTTTAAATAGGAAGAAACAAGAATGTATTATGATATACGATGAAATAGAGAGGTGAATATTTATGGAGATTGCATCAATTATAGAACGACAAAAAACGCACTTTTATAGCGGGAAAACAAGAGCAATCAATGAGAGAAAGAAACAGCTACAAGCGCTATATACAAGTATTCAGCGTTATGAGTCTGAAATTTTTCAAGCGTTAAAGCTTGATTTAAATAAATCAGAGCATGAATCGTATACAACAGAGATTGGGTATACGCTAAAAGAAATTTCGTTTATGACAAAGAATCTTTCGAAGTGGAGTAAACCGAGGAGTGCTAAAACAGCAATGACTCATATTGGATCGAAAGGAAAAATTATTCCTGAGCCCTATGGTGTAACGTTGGTGATTGCCCCGTGGAATTATCCGTTTCAACTTGCGCTTGCCCCGTTAATTGGAGCATTGGCAGCCGGAAACACAGTTGTATTAAAACCTTCAGAGTTAACGCCGAATGTCTCTAAGATTATTGCGAAAATGTTAACGGAACTATTCCCATCAGAGCTTGTCGCTGTGGTGGAGGGTGGTGTTGAGACGAGTACAGCTTTATTAAAAGAGCCGTTTGATTATATTTTCTTTACCGGGAGTGTCGGAGTTGGGAAAATTGTTATGGAGGCAGCTGCAAAACACTTAACACCTCTTACACTTGAACTTGGTGGCAAAAGCCCTTGTATTGTCCATAAAGATGCAAAGCTTGATGTTGCAGCGCGTCGGATTGTATGGGGGAAATTTTTAAATGCAGGACAAACGTGTGTTGCGCCGGATTATGTATATGTTCATTCCTCTATTAAAGAACAGTTTATAGAAGAAATGAGAAAGGCTGTGCGTGAACAATACGGAGAGCAGCCTTTGCAAAATGAAAAATATGTTCGTATTGTGAGTCAGCGTCATTTTGAAAGATTGTGTTCATTTTTGGAAGATGGGAAGGCTGTGATAGGCGGTAATTATGATAATGATAAACTACTTATTGAACCTACAGTGCTTACAGGTGTGACGTGGAATCATGCAGTAATGGAAGATGAGATTTTTGGGCCAATCTTACCACTGTTAGAATATGAACATATAGAAGATGTTATTGCAACTGTTCAACGTCATCCGAAGCCATTAGCATTATATGTTTTTGCTGAGGAACGAGATATACAAAAGCAAGTGACGCAATCCATTTCTTATGGAGGTGGTTGTATTAATGACGCTGTGTATCATTTAGCGACTCCATATTTACCATTTGGTGGTGTTGGTCCAAGCGGATTGGGTAGTTATCATGGAGAGTCCAGCTTTCAAACCTTTTCGCATTATAAAAGTATTTTATCTCAATCGACAGTGTTTGACATGAAAATCCGCTATTCTTCTACAAAAAATGCTTTAAAATTCATCCGAAAATTGTTAAAATAGTGATGGTATTTATCGGTTAGCGTAGCTGTATGATAAAACCCCTTCATAATTGAAGGGGTTTTTCTATTCAGGGTGTGTATCATATAAAGTGAAATTTTTATTGATAGGGGTTCTCCACATCTATTTTTTGATTCCTCGGAATTTTGAGGTGGAGGCTTATGGCACATGAATAGCGGAATAAAACATACTACATAGAGTGAAACTTCTGTAACTATTCAAATTTTTACTGTCTGTTAGCGTGGTATAAAACATGATTTTTTGTTTAGATTGATATAAAAAATATGAGATAGATAGGATGAGGAAATGAAAAATATTATTAAGGTCGAAGCAGTAGAAAAATATTTTGGGGACCAAGTTATTATTCCACCGCTTTCTTTAGATATTAAAGAAGGAGAGTTTGTAACAATTCTTGGTCCGAGTGGTTGTGGGAAAACAACGTTACTTCGTATGATTGCTGGCTTTGAGACACCAACAAAAGGTACGATTGCACTTGATGAAGAAAAGATTAATGACTTGCCTCCTTATAAACGTCATATGAATTTAGTATTCCAGCATTATGCGCTATTCCCGCATATGACCGTTGAGAAAAATATTCGTTTTGGACTGAAGATGCAAAAGGTTGCTGAAGCAGAACAAAAAGAGCGTGCTGAGGAAGCGATGCGTTTAACACAGTTAACAGAATTCCGTAATCGTAAGCCGGCTAAACTTTCTGGTGGGCAACAGCAGCGTGTGGCGATTGCGCGTGCAATTGTAAATAATCCTCGTGTGTTGTTATTAGATGAGCCACTAGGAGCGCTAGACTTTAAGCTTAGAAAAGATTTGCAACGTGAATTGAAAAACTTACAACGTAATCTTGGTATTACGTTCATTTATGTGACGCATGATCAAGAAGAAGCGATGAGCATGAGCGATCGCATCGTGGTTATGAACAAAGGTCACATTGAACAAATCGGAACACCAAAAGAAATTTATCATAAACCAAAAACGCTGTTCGTTGCAAAATTTATTGGGGAAAACAATATTATTCAAACAGGGGAAACTTATGTGGCAGTACGTCCAGAAAATGTAAAAGTACGTTCAGTGGAAGAGCAAGCTGTCCCTGGATACCACCTTGGTCATATTGAAGATATTGAATTTGTTGGAAATATGGAGAAATTATATATTCGCGATGAGAAGACGGCAGAACTATGGATGGCATATCAAAGTGCAGAAGAAGTAATGCAGTGGGACATTGGTGATAATGTATATGTAGGCTGGGAGCAAGCGGATGAGGTGACCTTAAATTGAAAAAAGGAAAATTACTTGCATTACCTACAGCTATTTGGTTGTGTGCCTTCTTCTTAGTCCCTCTCTTGTTTGTATTAGCTTTTGCATTTATGCAGCGCGGGGCGTATGGGACAGTTGAGATGAGCTTTACGTTAGAGAATATGAGACGTGTGTTTGATCCGCTCTATATGGAGACGTTATGGGAAACAGTGAAAATTGCGGTTATTACAACAGTACTTTGTTTATTGATTGGATATCCATTTGCTTATACGATAACAATTGTGGATCGTAAATGGCAATCTATTTTACTACTTCTTGCAACAATTCCGTTTTGGATTAACTTTTTAATACGTTCGTATGCTTGGATTATTATTTTACGTTCACAAGGACTTGTTAATACAGTATTGATGAAGTTAGGTGTTATTAGTGAACCTTTAAATTTATTATATAATACGCCATCTGTTATTTTAGGAATGGTATATTCACTATTACCGTTTATGATTTTACCTGTATATGCAGCAATTGCACAGCTTGATAAGAGAAAATTAGAAGCTGCATACGATCTAGGAGCCACACCGCTTAAAGCGTTTTGGCATGTAACAATTCCAATGACGATGTCAGGGATAGCGACGGGTTCGATTTTAGTATTTGTGTCATCTATTGGTATGTTTGTTGTATCAGATATCATGGGTGGTTCGAAAGTTGCATTAATCGGAAATGTTATTCAAAATCAGTTTTTAGGTGCACGTGATTGGCCGTTTGGATCAGCATTATCTATCATTGTTGTGTTATTCTCCGTTCTGTTAATTTATTTATATTATCGTGCTACGAAAGTATATAACTATGGAAACGGAGGGGAATAAACGAATATGAAAAAGTTTTTAGTCACCTATTCTTGGTTGATTTTATTGTTTCTTTATTTACCAATGATGGTACTCATGGTGTATTCGTTTAATGACTCGCGTATTAATGCGGAGTGGCAAGGCTTTACACTTCATTGGTATACAGATTTATTTCAAAAACAGGATGTACTGGATGCGTTTGTAAACAGTTTAACAATTGCTGTTGTTACGACAATTGTTTCCACGCTGCTTGGTGTTTTGTTTGCAGTTGCTCTGCATCGTTATAAATATCGTTTTGAAGGTGCAATTAACGGACTTGTATATTTACCAATTTTAATTCCAGATATTTTAATGGGATTATCACTTCTAATTTTGTTTAGTCAGCTTGGGATTGAACTTGGGAAAATGACAATTATTATTGCTCATATTACATTTAGTGTTTCATTTGTTGTTATTATTTTATCGGCACGACTTTCAGGTATGGGACGTGATTTAGAAGAAGCGGCGAATGATTTAGGTGCGACTCCGTGGCAAACGTTTCGTTATGTGACGCTACCAGGACTCACACCAGGTATTATTTCAGCGGCATTATTAACATTTACATTATCTATTGATGATTTCGTTATTAGCTTCTTCGTATCAGGACCAGGATCAACAACATTACCGCTGTATATTTACAGTATGGTAAAACATGGTGTAACGCCAGAAATCAATGCGCTTTCTACAATTTTGATTGTTGTGATTGTTGGATTAATGATTGCTTCTGAAATGTTCCGTAAAAAAGGTGCGGATGGAGAAGAAAATTCAGGAGGCCATTTGCCATTATAATAGATGAACGAATACAGGTTGCATCTATTAAGCTCAAATTCAGGAGGGAATGCAAATGAAATGGATGAAAGTAGCTGCCAGTACAGTACTTACTTTCGGAATTACCGCTGGAGTGTTAGCAGGATGCGGTGAAAAGAAAGAGGAATTAAATATTTACAGCTGGGCTGATAACTTTGATGAGCAAGTTATTAAAGACTTTGAAAAAAAGTATAACGTTAAAGTGAACTATGATAAGTATGCAAGTAATGAAGAAATGCTTGCGAAATTACAAGCAGGCGGTGCGCAGTATGATTTAATTCAACCGTCTGATTATATGGTAAAAACAATGGTAAACATGAATTTGTTAGAGCCGTTAGATAAAAAGAACATTCCGAATGTAGAAAATCTTGTTTCGAACTTTAAAACGCCTCCATTTGATCCGGAAAATAAGTATTCTATTGTTTATACATGGGGCGTAACAGGGATTGCTTATAATAAAAAATATGTGAAAGAAACGCCAACAAGTTGGAGTGATCTTTGGGATGAAAAATATAAAGGTCACGTAGAGTTATTAAATGATTCTCGTGAAGTGCTTGGTATGGGACTTAAGAAAAATGGATTTTCAAATAGTACGCAAAATGATGCTGAATTAAAAACAGCTTTCACGGATATTCAAAAATTATTACCAAATGTATTAGCGTTTGATACAGATAATATTAAGCAAAATTTCATTACAGAAGAAGCATGGATTGGTACAGTATGGTCTGGAGATGCAGCGTTTATTGCAAAAGAGAATAAAGATGTTGGTTACGTAGTTCCAAAAGAAGGCGGAACAATTTGGGCAGATACATTAGCGATTCCAAAGGGTGCAAAACATAAAGAGCTTGCAGAGAAGTTTATTAACTACTTAATGGATCCAAAAGTCAGTGTGAAAAACTATGAATCCATTGGATATAGTAATCCAAATGAAAAAGCTCGTTCTCTTCATAGTAAAGAATATCAAGAGAATCGTATGATTTTCTTAACACCAGAAGAGTTAAGTCGTACAGAATGGCTTGTCGATGTGGATGGGAAATTAAAAGATTATGATCGTTACTGGACAGAACTAAAGACAGGAAAAGGGAAGTAATAAAAAAACGCGATTTCTTAGCGGAAATCGCGTTTTTTTATAGCAGGGGGAACTGAAGGTTGAAAAAGAAATTACATATGTATGAGATGATGTGCATCATACTTTTGCTTGGATTATTTAGTATCATTGCATGGAAAGTACGTTCAGGCGGAGTAACGATAGTTGATGAATATGTGAGAACGATGGTAAAGGGATTTCAAACAGAAGCATCGCTTTCATTTTTTCGTTATTTTACAAAACTCGGTTCTGAAATTGGAATTGTAAGTGTGCTAGTAGTAAGTCTTTTCTTTTTTTGGAAGAAGCGTTATTACGTAGCGATGGTAATATATCCTCTTTCTATTATTAGTACGAATCTTATTAATAAGCTTATCAAATCCATTGTAAAAAGAGATCGTCCGAATATAAATGAGGCGCTAGATGCACTTGGATATAGCTTTCCAAGCGGGCATGCGATGTTAGTGATTGTTACGTATGGATTTCTTGCTTATATCATCGCAGCAAACGTAAAAAGTACAGTAGTGAAATGCTTTGTAACGATATTGGCAATTGTAGTCATTGTCTTAATTGGACTAAGTCGCATCATTTTATCTGTACATTATCCGACTGATGTTTTAGCTGGTTATTGTATGGGTGGTATATTACTTATTATCACGATTTACTTACATCGCTTATTTTCAGCTCGTTTTCAAACGAATCAGGAACGTTAAAATAAGGCTATCCTTTTGGTTAAAAGGGTAGCTTTTTTTATCCCGCTATTCGCGGGCAGTAAGACCCCCACCTCAAGATTGAGAGAGAATCGAAGAAGCTAGATGGGGGATGAAAAAAGCCCCTACTGATGGAAGTTTCACTTTACGAGCTGGAGAATGGATATGATACACTAAGACATAGAATGGAGAAGAGGGATAGGTGATATTTGGTGAAAACAACTGTACATAAAGTAGATGCATGGGGAAAGGTTGGAGCGTTCTTATATCGATTTCGCTATACAACGATTGCTCTATTAGTATTGCTAGCTGTGACACTTGGCATATTTGCACCGAAGCTTCCAGGGGTATTAGGCGGGGATGGATTTCAAACGGAAGGCGATTATCAAACGACAAAAGGGATATTAGAGAAAGACTTTAAACAGTCACAAGATACGCTTCTGCTTGTCTTTCAAAAAGAACAAGGTGTGTCTCAGCAAAGATTTACAGAGAGAATTGATGAGATTGTAAAAAAAATTCAAAAAGAAGAAACATACGATTCTTTTCATCATCCTATAGAAAACAAAGCAATGTTACAGGATGATATTGCTTATGCAACCATTTTATTTTCCGGGAAAACAAGTAAAGAGCGGAAAGAAAAAACATTAGCCTTTGCAAAGGAGATTCAAAAAGAAAGTAACGGGGAAGTAAAAGTGTCTCCAACTGGATATCCAGTCATTAATGATGAAATAAATACAAGAACACAAAATGATTTGAAAGTAGCAGAGATGATTGGTTTGCCGATTGCTTTTCTTGTATTATTGCTTTCTTTTGGTAGCTTGTTTGCATCTATTTTGCCTATTTTAAACGGAGCGCTAAGTGTTATTAGTACGATGGGGATTTTATATTTTATCGGAGAACAAAAGGAACTTTCTATTTTTGTACTAAACGTGGCACCGATGATTGGGCTTGCTTTATCCATTGATTTTGCTCTTTTATTTGTGAATCGTTTTCGAGAAGAGCTTGCACATCGTTCTGTTAAAGAAGCAATTATAGTTACATATCAAACGGCTGGTCGTGCAATTATTTTCTCAGGTTTATGTGTATTTGTTGGTTTATCTGGTTTATTCTTTTTCAAAATTGATTATATTCAATCTGTCGCAATTAGTGGGATGATTGTTGTAGTAATGAGTATTTTATTTTCTTTAACGATGCTCCCAGCGTTGTTAGCATTAATGGGGAAACGTTTAATAGGAAAGAACCAAAATGTTCATCGCACAGCACCAATGTGGCGTAAATTTGCACAGTTTGTAATGAAGTATCCGATTGTGATGACAGTTGTTGTATTTACATTTATTATTATTTGTTTATTACCGCTGCGCAGTGCAGATTTACAGTTCCCTGGTGTAGAATCATTACCTGAGAAAAGTGAAGCGCGCATTGCCTATGAACGTTATGAAGACGCGTTTAATAAAATGGTAAAAACTCATGCAGATGTAACACTTGTTGTTGAGACAAAAGGAAATGTAACAGAAAAAGAAAATTTACAAACGTTGCAAAAGGTTGTGCAGAAGTTAAAGAATGATAAAAATGTATATGAAGTAAAGAGTCTATATGAGCAGCTTGGAAATATGTCTGCAGAACAACTGTCAGCAATGCTGCAATCGCCAAGTCGTGCGCAAGTAGAGCCAGTATTAGAGGCGTATGTGAAAGATAATAAGACAACAATTGAAATTGTTTTAGATACAAAGCCAAGAACAGAAGAGGCAAAGCAATGGGTGCGAGATTTTAAAGAAAACTATAAAACGGAAGGTATAACGTATTATTTAGGTGGAATGACAACATTTCAACAAGAACTAGAAGATGAGATTAAAAATAAAGTTGTTGTTGGTATGTCTGTTATTTTCGCTTCAACATTTCTGATTTTATTGCTAGCATTTCGTTCGTTGCTTATACCGATTAAAGCAATTGTGATGAATGTGCTTAGTTTAAGTGCGACAATTGGAATTGTCATTTGGCTCTTTGAAGGAGGCCATTTTGGATTAGAACAGAGCTCAGTATTATTTGTATTACCGATCTTTATTTTCGGGTTAGTATTTGGATTAAGTATGGACTATGAAGTATTTCTTATTTCACGTATTCATGAATTATACGAGGAGACAAGAGATAATGATTATGCAACATTAGAGGGATTAGTGTCAACGAGCCGAATTATTACATCAGCCGCACTAATTATGATTGTTGTTACAGGTGCATTTGCTTTTACTGATATTTTGCCAGTGAAACAAATGGGACTTGGCGTTGCGCTAGCGATATTTCTTGATGCAACAATTATTCGATTAATCCTTGTACCGAGTTTAATGAAAATGTTTGGTGAGTGGAACTGGTGGCTCCCATTTAGGAAGAAGAAACAGAAAGAAATGCATTGAAAAATAGCTCTCATCTTATATGGTGAGAGCTATTTGTATGAATAGCCTCCCACCCTTTTAGCGAATAGTATGAGATAAGGAAATTACATATAAGAGTGGGTGAGGACAATGTTTCGTTATTTTAAATTTAAATTGAATGATACTGTACAATTTGCAGAAAATGATGGGCATATGTATCGCATTGTCGGCTATCGGTTAGAAAAAGGTTTTTATCCAAAGGATGAATGGACACATATTATTTATGAACTACTGCGAGAGTTTGATGGGTACACGCTAGATGCGGAAGAAGATGAGCTTGTGAAAGTTATTCAAGTAGAGGAGGAGTATTATAAAATTCATGATATAGGTGAGTATCGTTATCCTGTTAAAATGAAAACACCGCGGAAAAAATGTAATCATGAGACGATAGATCAATTATTAGATGCTTATAATGATTACAAGAAACTAGCTGAATTTTTTAAGGACTTATCATATGAAAGAAAAGCCGAAGAAATGTTGCAGGAGATAAAAAAACTTCGTGCATAAAGTTCAATTAGCATCAGTAGAGTTCTGATGGTAGTTGAAGCAATCGTGCTTTTACGGACAGTTCAATAATTGTTGAACTGTCTTTTTAACTATGCGTTAGTAGGGATTTTCCGTTACAATAAGAGGATTAATAGAAATAAGGTGATTATATGAAAGTAAAGAAAATGGGAGAATGGTGTGAGATTACGGTTCCTTCTGTATGGGAGGGACGAACGATTGATTCTATTTTGAAAGAAGAATGGCAAGTTCCGAAAAAATTATTACATCACTATCGTATGGAAAAAAGCATTCTTGTTAATGGAGAAGGAAAACGCTGGAGTGAACAACTGCAAGAAGGAGATAAATTGCAAGTTCATATGTTCATGCAAGAAGAGTATGGCGTAGAACCAGAGTTTTATGATATAGAAGTCATATATGAAGATGATCATGTATTGATTGTTAATAAGCCCTTCCAAGTAGATACGCATCCTGCAAGTAAAGGTGGGACAGGGACATTAGCAAACTATGTAGCATTTCATTTGCAAATGCAAGGAATTGAAACAAAGGTACGTCACATTCACCGGCTAGATAAGGATACAACAGGCGGAGTCGTTTTTGCAAAGCATGCATTAGCTGGTGTGATTATGGATCGATTATTGATGGAACGCAAAATTAAGAGAACATATATGGCACTTGTTGAAGGGAAAGTACAAAAGAAGCGGGGCACAATCGATGCTCCAATTGGACGAGATCGTCACCATGCATCGAGGCGCCGTGTTTCTCCAAAAGGTGACCGTGCTGTAACGCATTATGAGGTCGTGCAATATTCAAAAGAGAGCAATGTAACACTCGTTAAAGTTCAATTAGAAACGGGAAGAACACATCAAATACGTGTTCATATGAGTTATCTCGGTCATCCACTGGTCGGCGATGTATTGTATGCAGGTAAGACAAAGCTACTTTCTCGGCAAGCATTGCATGCTGCTCACATTTCAATGTTACATCCGATTACAAAACGTCAAATTGACGTAGATATACCTCTTCCTCATGACTTTTCTCATATATTACATTCTTATATGTATACAAAATAAATAGAGCCTTTTTAGAAGGCTCTATTTATTCCGCTATTTGCAGGCAGTAATCCTAAAACTCCAAATTCAGCAGAAAGCAAAGAAGTTAGATAGGAGATAAACTGCTAATTGGTTGAACAAATAATCAGTGGGGAGAACCCCCACTGATTATTTGTTTCATTTTATGCTTACTTTGAAATAAATTCCTGTGTCCAGTAGTTGCCGTTTTCCACATAGCCAACACCGATATGTGTGTATCCGCTATTTAAAATATTTGCACGGTGACCTGCACTATTCATCCAAGCTTGTACAACTTCTTCTGGAGTTTGTTGTCCCTGTGCAATATTTTCACCAGCAGATCTGTATGAAATACCAAACTGTTTCATCATATCAAACGGAGAACCGTATGTTGGGCTAGTGTGGTCGAAGTAATGATTTTTTTGCATATCTTCTGATTTAATACGTGCCACTTTGCTTAACTCAGTGTCTACTTTTAATGCTGGTAAACCTTGTTTTGCACGTTCAGCATTTGTTAAATCAACAACTTTTTGTTCAAATGCGCTTAATGAACCTTTTGAGTCTTCAGCTGGTTTATCAGCAGGCTTATTAGCTTGGTTGTTATCAGCTGGTTTATCAGCAGGTTTAGTTGCTTGGTTGTTATCAGCAGGCTTCTCAGCAGGCTTCTCAGCAGGCTTCTCAACAGGCTTCTCAACAGGTTTCTCAGCTGGTTTCTCAGCTGGTTTATCAGCAGGCTTATTAGCTTGGTTGTTATCAGCTGGTTTATCAGCAGGTGTATTTGTTTCGTTGTTATTAATTGGGTTTGTAATTACAACATCTCCCCAAGGAGTTGTAATAGTTACGTTAGTTGGTTGTCCAGGAATTACACAGTTACCTGGTTGAAAAGCACCTGGATTCCATTTTGCATATGAGTTTAAAAGAGATGTTAAGAAAGATTGGAAGTCTTGTTGATTCATATGTTGCATGAAAAATGGAGATTGCGAAATATTTTGAACTTTAATTGGTGATGGTTGCACTGTTTCTGCTTTCGCACCATTTGTTCCTAATCCAAATGTAAGAGCAGTTGCTGCTGCTACAGATAGTAAAACACGTTTTTTCATTATAATTGTCCCCCTATGTAAAAGTTTATGAAACTGTTATCACACAGATTTTATTTTTGTCGGCCTGTTTGACTGACAAATTCATCGTAGCACAGATTTTGTCGAAAAAAGGTTGGAAAAAAATTCATAGGTTATGAGATTTCCTTTTTTATCCTAGATTTTAGAGAAAGAACAAATGCCGAAATACTAGATGGTATAAGGAATAGACAGTATTTTTTCTGAGGAGAAATAAAAGATAAATTGGATATAACTTCCGGTGAAGAGGAAGAGAAAAGGGATAACATCAGCATTTATAGAGGAGTAACGAGGAATATTATGGATGCTTTTTTACGTAATTGTAATCTTTTTGTCGTTCTTTTTTACGATACAGTAACATACTTTTAATGTTGTAGACGATAAAAAAGACGGGCGTATCTTTAATAGAGAAAGGTACGTCCGTCTTTCATTTAAAATTATCGTTCTTTTTGTGTTACTGCTTCAAGTAATAAGTCTACAATATGAACTCCTTGCATTTTATGAGAAAGACCCTCACGTTCAATACCAAGTTTCATTTGTAATAAACAGCCAGGATTTGCTGTTACAATTGTTGTTGCTTCGGTTTCATGAACTCGTTCCATTTTGTAGTCTAAAAACTCCATTGATAGTTCAGAATGTACAATATTATAAATACCAGCTGAACCACAGCAACGATCGGCATCTTTCATTTCTTTATAAGTTACGCCTTGAATCGCTTGTAATAGCTTGCGAGGTTCAGAAGATGTACGCATCACGTTTCGTAAATGACAAGAATCTTGATACGTAATGACTTGCGGTGGCAGACGTAAGTCGGTGCGTTTATGAAAATCTAATTCTACTAATATAGAAGAAATATCTTTAATGTTCGCAACAAATTGTTTTGCACGGTCTGCCCATTCTGGATCATCTTTTAATAAATAGTCGTAATCAACTAAATAGGCTCCGCAGCCACCAGCGTTTGTAATAATATAATCAATTTTTAAGTCTTCAAATGCTTGAATGTTTTTCTTCGCAAGCTCTTTTGCACCGCTCTTTTCACCAGCATGGCCGTGCAGGGCCCCGCAGCAATTTTGATCTTTTGGAATGACGACATCACAACCTGCAATTTGCAATAGTTTCATTGTCGCATTATTTGTTTCTAAGAACATTGTATCCATTAAACAGCCAGTAAAGAAAGCAACACGTTTTTTCGTTACTGCTTTTGCTGGTAAAAATTCAGGCCGATTTTTCATTTCTTTCATTTTTGGTACTTTTGGAAGAACGAGATCCATTGTTGCTAATGTTTGAGGGAATAACTTCATAATCCCTGTTTTATGTGTGAATGTTTGTAAGCCGGAACGCTGATAAAACCCAATCAGTCCTGTTAATGTCCGCATACGATTTTGATGAGGGAATAACCCTTCAAAGACAATTTTACGAACAGCTTTGACTGGGATAGAGAATGTTTTGTTTTGATTTATAATATCACGTGCTTCTTCTAATAAATGTCCATAATTAACGCCCGATGGACAAACGGGTTCACAAGCGCGGCAGCCAAGACAAACATTTAGCGTGTTTTCTATGTCTTCATCTGGTTCAATTAAGCCATCAACGACTGCTTTCATTAACGCAATACGTCCGCGCGGAGAATGGGATTCTTGAAACCCAGATTGAATGTAGGTTGGACATGTTGGTAAACAAAAGCCGCAGCGCATACAGTTCAGCAGTTCATCTTCATTTAAACGTTCTTTAAATTCTTTTTGAATTTGCCTTGTATTTAATGTAGTCATTGCTGAGCCACCACTCTTTTACGAGAGTCTTTTGCAAACATTTTACCAGGATTCATAATATTGTTTGGATCAAATGCTTGCTTAATAGCTTTCATCGCAGCAATGCCTTCTTTACCAAGCTTTAGCTCCAAGTAAGGAGCCTTCATCGCACCAACGCCATGTTCACCTGTAATGGTGCCGCCAAGTTCAATCGCTTTTGCGAAGATCTCTGCAAAGGCTTGTTCCGCACGGTGCATTTCTTCTTCATTACGAGCATCTGTCATACAAGTAGGGTGGAGGTTACCGTCACCAGCATGACCAAATGTACAAATGGGAATGTTATATTTTTTTGCAATTTCATTAATTGCTTCGACCATCGGTGCAATTTGCGAACGAGGTACTGTTGCATCTTCTAAAATTGTTGTTGGTTTTAATCGTGCTAATGCAGATAGCGCACTGCGGCGTGCTGTACGAAGCGCATCTGCTTCTGTTTCATCTTTTGCAACGCGAACATCAACAGCATGAAGAGAACGGCAAATGTTTGCCATCTTTTCAATATCACGGTTTACTACTTCCGGAGAACCATCTTGTTCAATGAGCAGAACGGCTTTTACATCTGTTGGTAAGCCGATTTGAGCAAATTCTTCTACGACTTCAATGGTCGGTTGATCTAAAAATTCTAATGTTGCGGGAATAATTTTGTTTGCAATAATCGCAGAAACAGCACGTGCAGCTTCATTAATATCTTGATATAAAGCTAGCATTGTTTTTTTCGTTTCTGGCATTGGGACAAGTTTTAAAATTGCTTCTGTTACGACGCCAAGTGTTCCTTCAGATCCAATAAATAAACGTGTTAAATCATAGCCAGCTACATCTTTTGCTAATTTTCCACCTGTGCGAATAATATCACCATTTGGTAGAACTGTTTCAAGTCCCATGACATAATCACGCGTTACCCCGTATTTTAAACCGCGTAAACCACCAGAATTTTCATTAATGTTTCCCCCGATTGTTGAAATTTTCATCGAGCTTGGATCTGGTGGATAAAATAATCCTTTTTCCTCAGCAGCTTTAATAATATCTAATGTAATGACACCAGCTTGCACTGTAATTGTTAAATTTTCTTCATCAATTTCTAAAATACGATTCATATGGCGGAAAATAAGGACGATTCCACCTTCTAGCGGACAAGTTCCTGCGCAAAGATTCGTTCCAGAGCCGCGTACGTATACAGGAATCTTATGTTCGTTACATATTTTTAAAACTTCTGCTACTTCTTGCGTATTACGAGGTGCGACAACGGCATCTGGCATTGCCTGAAAGTTTGGAGTCGCATCGTAACTATACGTTAAACGTCCCATGTTAGACGTATCTACATTCTCTTTACCAACAATGGATACGAGTGCATCAACAATTTGTTGTTTTAACATACTGAAAATCCCCCTCAAACTGTTATGCAAAGTTTTTTCGAATACAAACTTTGTCACAGTGTTTTTCTATTTTTATGATAAAAAAAAGCGGGGGCTCCCGCTATGTGTGAATAAACAAATATTATCCTATTTTCCCTTCTTTTTTTGGATGATTATCTAATAAGAGTAGGGCGAAATATAAAATGACTAAATCCTTTATTTGCTTTGGATCTAATTCGGTGTGTTCTTCAATTTTTTTTAAGCGGTAATGCAATGTATTGATATGAATATGAAGTATTTCCGCTGTTTGTTTATACGATTGATTGTTTTCGATAAATAAACGCAATGTTTCAATCAATTCAGTTTCTGTATGAAGTTTATGAATGGTGCGTTGTAAAAATGCTTCACGCGTACGGGGAGTAATATCCTGAAGACACATTTCTAAGCGCAAATCTTCATTAAAAACAATTTCTGTCGTTTTTTGAGAAACATTAAGTGCTCGGAGTGCTTGTTCATAAGAGTGGTGCATCTCATTTGGCGCAACTGCTTGTCCAATACCGATGCTTAATATAATAAGAAATAATGTTTCACATTCATATTTTAATCGCTTTAAAAATTGAAATGTTTCTTTTTTTGTTTTAAACGACTGAAATAAAATAAAGCGGTCGTTGCCCCAGCGTACAAACAAGTCTTGTTTTGGTAAAAGGTTGCGTATATGTTGCCAAATTTTCCGCTGGAGCATCGAATCATCTTGATTATATGAAAGTAAAATGAGTTGTTGCTTTTTTTGTAAATCAATTCCAAGGGTTTTGGCGCGGTCTAAGAAGCTAGAGGACCAATCAGTACCTTGGAGCCAATCAAATACGAATGCTTCGTATGAGCGCTGTTCAAGCTCTAATTGTTCTACAAAATAGTTTTCGTGAATTAATAGCTCAGTCATTTTCCGTAATATTTCTCCGTACTGTGAAATATTTTCAGGATCTCCTGTAATTCCAATTACACCAATCACTTCATCGTGAAAGAGGAGAGGGAGGTTGATGCCTGCTTTTACGCCGCATAGGCTCTGTTCATCTTCATTTGTAATAATTACCGTCCTTTTTTGCTCCGCACAGCGAAGAGCTCCTTCATGAAAGCTCCCAAGCCTTTCCTGGTCTGTACTTGCGATAATTGTTCCGTTTATGTCAATAATGATAATATTTTCGGTAATGAGTCTTCGTACTTCACGGACAATTTTATTTGCTAGATCGGGAAATAGCATACTTTTAACACCCACTATTTTTATATTTGTTTTACCATTATATAGTGATTATGATAAAGAAAAAAGATTTCACACTTTCCTCACAATTATTTGCTATTTTACAAGTATATCGAAACTGTCCATAATGGAGGTAATCTTTTGAAAAAGTGGTTTATTTCACTTTGTATCGTACTATTACTTACAGGGTGTAAGGGAGGGGCTTATCAGTCTATTGATCCAAAAAGGGATCTTCTCATTACGACAAATATAAAAGAAGGAAGTATTAGCTTTATTGATATTGATACGAAAAAAACAATTACAACGTGGCATTTAAATGAACCTATTATGGGAACAACGTTGTTACCAGACGGGAATCGTTTGCTTGTGTATGGTAAGCAACTAGATTATATATATGTGTATTCTTTAAAAGATGGAAAGCAGCTTGAGAAATGGAATACAGGAAAAGGAATAGCAAACATCTTATTATCTGAAAATGGAAAAGAATTGTTCCTAGCGGATCAAAATCAGCAAAAAATTCATATTTTCACAACCGATGGAAAAGAAAAAGAGAGTATTTCGGTGGGGAAAGGCCCGCTTACCATGGTGCAACATAATAAGATGTTATATGTTCTCAATTTTTATGATACGAAATTGTCTAGCATTGATGTGAAACAAAAAAAGGTTGTGAACTCTTTTATGATTCCGCCGGCTTCAACTGGTGCGGTTCTTAGCAAAGATGGAAAGGACATCTTTATTGGTGGACACGGTGACGGTAAACAAGTAAATGAAAAAGTACTTGAGTATTCTCTCGAAGATGGCGAAATGCTTCAATCGTTAGATGCACCATTTATGCCAATTAACTTGTCTGCAGATCAACAATTTATTTATGTACTTAGCCACGGATCTAGCACGCTGAGAAAGTTCGATGGAAAAACGTATAAAGAAGTAGATTCTCTTGAAGTAGGGTCGAATCCATTTGCATTTTGGCAAATTGGCAATGAAGGGTATGTTGCGAGCTATGATAGTGATGAAGTGTACGTTGTAGATTTAAACGAAATGAAAATAAAACAGACGATTTCGGTTGGTAAAGGGCCATTTCAATTTGTGCAAAGAGTAGGGGAGAAGAAATGAGTAAGTATAAAGTATTACTTGTTGATGATGAAAGTGATATGAGGCAGCTTGTTGGTATGTATTTAGACAACTTTGGTTATGAGTGGAAAGAAGCCCAGAATGGAAAACAGGCACTGCACATACTGGAAACAGAAGACTTTGATTTTGTTATTTTAGATATCATGATGCCAGAAATGGATGGGATTGCGGTATGTAAAGAAATCCGAAAAACATCAGATATTCCAATTATCTTTTTGACAGCAAAAGGGGAAGAGTGGAATCGTGTAAATGGACTGCGGACGGGGGCAGATGATTATATTGTGAAACCATTTAGCCCAGGAGAGTTAATTGCACGTATGGAAGCGGTATTAAGGAGATATACGAAATATGAAGAGCAAGAAGAGATGGAATTTGGACCGATTGTAGTTAATGAAAAAAGTCGCCGCGTTGAAATAGAAAATGAGAGTATTTCATTAACTGTTAAAGAATTTGATTTACTTTATTTTCTTTGTCAACATAATGGCCAAGTATTTAGCCGAGAGCAATTGCTTGAAAAAGTTTGGGGCTATGATTACGCTGGCAGCACTCGAACAGTTGATACACATGTGAAAACAATGCGCTTAAAGCTTAAAGAACAGGGGAATTGTATTCAAACTGTTTGGGGCGTAGGCTATAAATTTGAGGTGTAAGATGCTTACGATGGTACAAAAGTTATGGCTTACAGTTGCATGTGCTGTGTGTGTAACAGTTTCGTTTTTATATTTTGTCTCGCTGTATTCGTATGAGAAATTATATGTTCAAAATATTGAAGAGACATTAAAAGCAGAGGGAAATCGTCTTGTGGCGCAATATAGAGCAGATGAGCCCGTAGATGTATTTGAAGAAAAGGTAAAATCATTCGATAAAATTGCGAGCGCAGATGTACTGTTTGTTAGCAATCCGCGTGATTTAAGTGCATGTCTTCCATTTGATGTTCATTACAATTCAATTATTAGTGAGAATGACCGACAAACATTACTAGAAGGAAATACGATTACGAAGATTGGGTATGAAGAACACTTTCATCGTAACATTATGGGTGTCGTTATTCCTGTGTTAGACAATAAAAAGCTAGTTGGCATTGTATATTCTTATCTTCCTTTAAAGAGCATTAAAGATTTAATTTATGAAATGGGACTCATTTTAGCTCCTCTTGCCCTTGTAATGATTGTGCTAACTATATGGATTGGACGAAAGATTGTCATTACAATTACAAAGCCGCTTTCACAAATGGAACGGGTCGCACATCATATGGCAAAAGGAGATTTTTCGCAGCGGATTACGATTTCATCAGAAGATGAAATTGGAAAACTTGGCAAAGCGTTCAATAAGATGGCAAGTTCATTAGAAGAAGAGGATGTGCAGCGAAAAGAATTTTTAGCAAATGTGTCACATGAGCTTCGAACTCCGCTTAGTTATATTAAAGGATATAGTGAAGCGATTATTGATGGAGTAGCAAAAGGAGAGCAGCAATTAAAATTCACCCAGCTTGTTCATAAAGAAGCAGGGCGTATGCAACGGCTTGTTCATGACTTGCTGGATTTAGCACAGCTTGAAGGAGAGCGTTTTCCTCTTAAAAAGCAGCCTATTGTATTTGCGCAGTTAATTGAAGATGTACTAGAGACGTATGAATTACAAGTGATTGAAAAACAAATTGTACTGCATACAACTCTTGATCCAGATATTATTGTCAATATTGATGAAGATAGGATGCAACAAGTGCTTCATAATGTATTAGATAATGCTATTCGCTATACAGGTGAAAAAGGTGCTATTTATGTGCAAGTAGAACAACAGGCAGGGCAATGTAAATTGCAAATCATAGATACCGGGATTGGCATTGGTCCGGAACATCTTGAAAAACTGGGTGAACGTTTTTACCGAGTCGATAAAGCAAGAAGCCGCCATAATGGTGGAACGGGACTAGGACTTGCGATTGTAAAACAAATTGTGCACATTCACGGCGGAACGTGGCATATTGAAAGTGAAGAAGGCAGAGGAACGAAAATTTCGATTTATTTACCAATTATCTCTTCGGAATAAATTTTTGTCCATTTTATGAACAAAATGTTTGTACTTCTGTGTATTTAGTTCTAAAATAGATATGGATGCTATTTTCTATATAAAGTGAAACTTACAGCAGTGGGGAGACGGTTTATCTTCCTGCCGATGGTTAGTTGAACGAATCTGGCGCATGCTAGCAGTTATCTCTCGCCTATCTTCTTTGACTTCTCAGAATCTTGAGGTGGGAGTCCTACTGCCCGTTAGCGCGGGATAAATTGTTGTCATTGTTGTTTGGATGATACTGGGGTGATACAACTGGAATACAAATCTATTAAGCCGAAAAAAATTTACGAAGAAGTATCGGAAGCCATTTTAGCAATGATTAAAAATGGTACATTAAAGCCTGGTGACAAACTTCTTCCTGTTCATCAATTGGCAGAGCAGTTTCAAGTTGGCAGATCTGCTGTGCGCGAAGCGTTAAGTGCCTTGCGAGCAATGGGCTTAATTGAGATGAAACAAGGGGAAGGCACGTATGTGAAGAATTTCGATCCATCTTCTTTAACAGCGTCATTAAATACAACTCTATTAATGAAACAAGAGGATATTGTGAATTTATTGGAAGTACGGAAAGTGCTTGAAGTAGGAGCGGCTCGTGCGGCGGCAGTAAAACGTACAGAAGAAAATTTACACAATATGCAGCATTGGTTAGATGAGATGCAAAAAAGCGTAGGAGATGAAAATGCTGGTGAAAAAGCAGATTTTCATTTCCATATGGCAATTGCAGAAGCTTCACACAACAATATTTTGTTAGAATTGATGAACCATGTTTCTGAAATGATCGCTGAAGCAATTGGTGAAACAAGACGAATTATTTTATATGGTGAACAAACAACAGCAGAAAGACTTCTAGAAGAGCATCGAAAAATTTATGAAGCAGTGTTAGAGAATGATATTGAAGCAGCGCAGCAAGCGATGCAAGATCACCTAACGAATGTGGAATGTATGGTCACAGGCATCGAGAAAACAAATTCGTAATATTGTACTTTCAAAATTTTATTTTTTTGATAAAATAGAGAAAGAATAAGTAAGCGTTTTCTAAATAGAAGAAAGAATGAACATGAGCAGTTTATGTTTCGCTTCTTTCTTTTTACTAAGTCATCTGATGACCATATGATTGTTGGCTGAGTTGAAATGAGGGGGAACTATAATATGAAAGTTACATTATTTGTTACATGCTTAGTCGATATGTTTGAAACAAATGTCGGCAAAGCAACGGTTGAAATTTTAGAGCGATTAGGTTGTGAAATTGAATTTCCAGAAGCGCAAGTTTGTTGTGGACAACCAGCTTACAATAGCGGCCACGTAGAAGCAGCAAAAGAAGCAATGAAGCATATGATTAGCACATTTGAAAACGCTGAGTATATCGTTACACCTTCTGGTTCTTGTGCGACAATGTTTCACGAGTATCCACACGTATTTAAAGATGATCCAGAATGGGGACCACGTGCGAAAAAAGTAGCTGAAAAAACATATGAACTGACACAATTTATTGTTGATGTGTTAAAAGTTACTGACGTTGGTGCCCGCTTGGATGGCGTAGCAACGGTTCATAAATCTTGTCATATGACACGTTTACTAGGAGTAAAAGAAGCTCCAGGCATTTTACTATCAAATGTGAAAGGTCTAGAAGTGAAAGAACTACCAAATGTACAAAATTGTTGCGGTTTTGGGGGAACGTTCTCAGTAAAAATGACACCAATTTCTGAGCAAATGGTAGATGAAAAAGTCGACAGTGTCATGGAAACTGGAGCAGATTATTTAATTGGAGCAGACTGTGGGTGTTTGTTAAACATTGGCGGGCGTATCGAGCGTTTAGGAAAAAATGTAAAAGTGATGCATATTGCTGAAGTATTGAATAGCCGCTGATGGAGGGGGAAGTAAACTATGTCTATGAAAACTAGTGATAAAAAATTTAATGATCGTGTTGGCGAAAATCTTCAAGATTCATTTATGCGCGGAGCAGTATCGTCTGCACAAACGCGTCTATACACAAAACGTTTAGAGGCAGCTGATGAATTAGGAAACTGGGAAGAGTGGCGTGACCTTGGTGAACAAATTCGTCAGCATACGCTAGAAAATTTAGATTATTATTTAATGCAGCTGAGTGAAAATGTATCAAAACGAGGCGGCCATGTTTTCTTTGCGAAAACGAAGGAAGAAGCAGCTGAGTATATTAAACAAGTAGCTGAAAAGAAACAAGCGAAAAAAGTAGTTAAATCAAAATCAATGGTAACAGAAGAAATCGGTATGAACCATGTACTTCAAGAAATCGGCTGTGAGGTCGTTGAGAGTGACTTAGGGGAATACATTTTACAAGTAGACAATGATCCACCATCTCACATTGTTGCACCAGCACTTCATAAAAATAGAACGCAAATTCAAGGTGTGTTTAAAGAAAAATTAGGATATGAAAACTCTGATGATCCATATGAAATGACGAAATTCGTTCGTAAAATTCTTCGTGAAAAATTTATGGATGCAGAAATTGGCGTAACAGGATGTAACTTTGCAGTTGCTAACACAGGTTCTCTTTGTTTAGTAACAAATGAAGGTAACGCAGACCTTGTGATGTCTATCCCGAAAACGCAAATTGCAGTAATGGGTATGGAACGTATGGTTCCAACAATGGAAGAGCTTGATGTTCTTGTTGGTTTACTTTGCCGTAGTGCTGTTGGTCAAAAGCTAACAAGTTATGTAACAGTAGCAGGACCAATTCAAGAAGACGAAGTAGATGGACCTGAAGAGTTCCATTTAGTTGTTGTAGATAATGGTCGTTCTGAAATTTTAGGTTCTGAATTTCGTCAAGTGCTGCAATGTATTCGCTGTGCGGCGTGTGTGAATGTATGTCCTGTATATCGTCATGTTGGTGGTCACTCTTACGGATCAATTTATTCAGGTCCAATTGGTGCGGTATTAACACCGCTTTTAGGTGGATATGATGATTATAAAGAACTTCCATATGCGTCTAGTTTATGCGGAGCATGTACAGAAGCTTGTCCGGTAAAAATTCCATTACATGACTTGTTATTAAAACATCGTCAAGTAATTGTGGAAAAAGAAGGACGTGCACCACTTGCAGAAAAGCTTGCGATGAAGATGTTTAGTATGGGTGCTTCTTCTGCTGCTTTATACAAAATGGGATCTAAAATGGCGCCGGCTGCAATGAGCCCATTCACATCTGGAAACCGCGTTTCTAAAGGTGTGGGACCGCTTAAAAATTGGACGGAGATTCGCGAATTCCCAGCTCCAAGCAAAGAAAGATTCCGTGATTGGTATAAAGAGCATAAGAAAGGCGGGAATAACTAATGGCAGGAACGATTCAAAATCGTGATTCATTTTTAGAGAATGTCGCAAAACAACTTGGACGTGAGCGTAAAACAGAAGGTGTACAGCGCCCTAAATGGAAAAATAATGTGAATTTAGAGACGTTAAACGATTACTCACAAGAAGAACTATTAGAAGTATTTAAGAAACAATGTAACAACATTCATACGACTGTCATTGAAACGAATAGAGATGAATTAAGTGCAGCGATCAAGAAAGTTATCACAGAAAATGGCGGCGGGCCAATTATGTTATCTCAAGATGATCGTTTTGAAGAGTATGGATTACAACAACTGTTTGGAGCGGAACTTCCAGGCGAAAACGTAGAAGTGAATACTTGGGATCCCGAGAAGAAAGATGAAAATATGAAGCTAGCGGAAAAAGCAAATATCGGAATTTCGTTTAGTGATTATACGTTAGCGGAATCTGGTACAATTGTAGTGCAAAGTCATAAAGGAAGAGGACGTTCACTACACTTCTTACCAACTATTTACGTAGCTATTATTCCACGTGAAACATTAGTACCGCGTATTACACAAGCGGTACATGATTTAAATACACGTGTAGAAAATGGAGAAGCACCAGCTTCTTGTATTAACTTTATTACAGGACCAAGTAACTCTGCTGACATTGAAATGAACCTTGTCGTTGGTGTACATGGACCATTAAAAGCATTTTATTTTGTTGTATAAATGGAAAAACAGGCCTAGTAAAGGTCTGTTTTTTTATAGATAAAGATAAGTTTTTGAAAATACAACATGTTCAACTTTTTTGCTATATTAGGTGCGAAAGGAGATGGCGAAATGCTATTTTATGCATATGCTTTTTTCGTTGGCTTGATACTAGGTTCTTTTTATCAAGTCGTTGCCTATCGTATTCCACTCGGTTATTCCATTATAAAACCGCGCTCACACTGTTCGCATTGTCATTATGTATTACAAGTAAAAGAGTTGATTCCTATTGTATCATTTTGTATACAAAAAGGACGGTGCACACATTGTGATATAAAAATCTCACCTTTTCATCCGCTATTTGAGGGTATTGCAGGTATATCGTTTTTCTTTACAGCGTTTTTTATCGGTCCTAGTGAGCAGCTTATTATTGTTTGGACTCTATTATCACTTCTTTTCATTGTTACCATCACAGATCTTCTCTATATGGTAATTCCAAATCGTATTTTATTCTTTTTTGCAGGGCTATTTGTAATAGAGCGTTTTTTTATACCGCTTTCCCCATGGTGGGATGGATTACTGGGAGCAGCGGTTATGTTTGTGTTCTTATATATTATTCAAGTAATTCATCCAGCAGGTATTGGCGGTGGAGATGTCAAATTGTTCATTTTACTTGGATTTGTAGTTGGAACAAAAGCAATACTACTGTCACTTTGTTTCTCTTCATTATTTGGTCTTTGCTTTCTTACTATTTCTGTTATTATTCGGCGCATGACTTATAAAGAACCGCTTCCTTTTGCACCATTTATTGCGCTTGGAACAGTATGTTCATATAGTATGTGTATGTAGAGGAGGGATTAGATGAACGTATATATGGATGATCAAAGGCCGTGTCCAGCTGGCTTTATGCTAGCTACCACAGTCGAGCAGGCGCTGGATTTTGTTCGGAATAATAGGGTACATACGTTATCGCTCGATTATAATATGGGATTGCGGCAAAAAAACGGATTGTATTTCATAGATATATTTTGTAAGGAAGGCTTACATGTAGAGAAAATTCATTTACATACGAATGATACGATTGGACAACATTATATGTTAAATCGAATACAAAAAGGAAAAGAATCAGGAGAAATTTCTGCGTCTATTATAATAAAATGCGTCGGGAGTTATTAAAAAATATGCATTCCAAGTTGATTGGAATGCATATTTTTGATGTTCATCAGTAATACCCCTACCTCAAAATTCAGCGAAAGTAAAGAAGGTAGTAGGGGATAACTGCTGGTATGTGTTTGAGTAGTTCAGCTAATAATCAGTGGAGAATGAAGACCCTCCACTGATTAAAATTTTATTTTACATGTACTTGTAATGGAATAATTTCTTCAGTTTGTGTGGAAATTATTCCATCTTCTGTAGATTCTGGGTTACTTTTTGTTATAGTCAAATAATGATACACCATGCCGACAAACACCGATCCGCCAATAATATTCCCAATTGTAACGGGAATTAAGTTATGAATTGCACCCGCAAAAGAAATTGTATCAGGGTGTGGTGATACTAAAGCAATTGTAAATAGTGATAGATTTGCGATGCTATGTTCATATCCAGATAAGAAAAATGTAAAGACAATAAGCATTATCGTAAGTATTTTTGCTGTATCTCCCTTTACTTGAGAAGGAAGGAAACATGCAAGACAAACGAGCCAGTTACATAAAATACCTTTAAAAAATAGATGCATTGTTGATGCGCCCATCTTTCCTCCGACAACTTCATTTAATAAGTGATTGTGACTAATCGTTTCAAAAATACCAGTCGCATAGAAGAGTGCTGCAAAAAATATTGCCCCTACTAAGTTACCTGCATAACAAGCACCCCAGTTACGTAATGTATCACCAATCGTTGTCTCTTTTCGCAAAGTTGCAACTGTGAAATACATTGTATTTCCTGTAAATAATTCAGCACCGCCATAAAGAATTAAAATGAGTGCGATTCCAAAAAACATAGAAGATGCTAAATAAGTTGCGGGTGAATGTGCATCATGAAAGAAATTCCCTAATTTAAAACATAGTACAATAACAAAACCAATATAGATACCAGCAAGTGCAGCACGAAGAAAATATTGCATTGGATTGTTATCTAGCATTTGTTTTTTCTTCTTTGCAAGCTGCACAAGGTAAGCTACTCCTTGTTCTAGCATAAGTCATTACGCTCCTTTAATCCATCGTTTATAAATACTCTTGATATGAATAAAGTACACGTATTTGTTCATACTTTCAATAAGTTTGTGCAATATTTCACAAAAAGGACATGATTTTAATGAAAACGTTAACATTTATGTTATATAATATAGTGTGTTTTCAATGATTAAGAAAGTTCGGTCATTTTCAAAGAAAAAGGAAAAAGCGCTGAAATTACAGCGCTTTTTCGTTATATTTTTTCGAATCTTGTTGTACATTTGGCGTTGTTTCTTTTGATAAGAACCAGCCACATGCACCAATTCCAAGCAATACAGTCCAAAATATAATTTTCCAAGTAGCTGATTCTGGGAATTCATGTGGAATCACACCTAATGCAGGGTGAGCCAACGTATGAACTGCTAATTTCACACCAACCCAACCTACAATCGTGAATGCAGCAGTTTCCAACCCAGGTTTACGTTTCAGTAAGTTTACGAAAGCAGATGCGGCAAAGCGCATAATGATTAATCCAATCATACCACCTGCGAAAATAACGAAAAACTGTGCTGTATCGAGGCTACCGATTGTACCAAGATTTGTTTTCGGTAATGTCACAGCTAATGCAACAGCCGCTAAAATAGAGTCAATAGCAAACGCAATATCAGCAACCTCTACTTTAAATACAGTCCACCAAAAGTTTTCTTGTTTTTTCTCTGTCTCTTTTTTCTCTGTTTCTTCGTGCGCTGCATTCTTTTTTACATAAGTTTTTACAAGATGGTTACCAGCAATAAACATTAAATAGATGGCACCAATCGCTTGTACTTGCCATACATCGACAAGAAATGAAATTATAAACAGCGATCCAAAGCGAAATACAAAGGCTCCTGCAAGCCCATAAAATAAGGCTTTTTTACGTCTTTCTTCAGGTAAATGTTTTACCATAATAGCAAGGACGAGTGCGTTATCTGCTGCTAAAATTCCCTCCAAAACAACTAAAATAAGTAATACCCAACCATACTCCAATAATAAAGATAGATCCATTTACATTCTCCTCTCGTTTGTATATGTGCTAAACAAAAGAAGAAAATTCCCCATTGTTTAGCTTCCCCAAAATAAGCTCTACCAATGGCAGAGAAATTTCAAAAAGAACACAAAAAAGACCTCTGCCGTTAATAGGCAAAGGTCTTGCTAGACATATGTAATAAAATATGCCAACAAAGCCGGAGGAACATAGTTCCACGTAATGACGACTTTGTTTCAGAGAATATTTTCTCTGACGCTACTCCCCTTTGGAAATATGCTGTTATGTATAATATATAAGAACTGTTAATGTTTGTCAACCAGTTAAAAAATTTTTGCTCAGATATTTAACGTTTATGCGGGATTGGTTCAACTAACCATCAGGGGGGATGAAAAAATCCCCACTGATGGAAGTTGAACTTTACATACTTTCTACAGGCAAAAGAAAAGAGGCAGAGAATATCTGCCTCAAATCCATTATTTATTTGATTAATTATCCGCGTAATTGTTGTTGTGCAAGTGAAACGAGACGTTTTGTTACTTCACCGCCAACAGATCCGTTAGAGCGAGAAGCTGTGTTAGAGCCTAAATTCACGCCAAATTCTTGAGCAATTTCATACTTAAATTGTTCTAGTGCTTGTTCAGCGCCAGGGACAAGTAGTTTATTTGTTTTCGCCATGTTAGATATACCCCTTTTTCTATTTTCAGCTTATGATAGCTGATAATGTTATTGTATGTGTTCTGTTTTCACTCATACGCGGAAGTAATCGGTCATACTAACAGTTCTTGGATGAAATGAAAAAGAGTAGCAGCGCTACTCTTTTTTCAGGACAGTTGCTGTACCTTCAACAACAACTTTATCGTATTGATTATATACATTTGTTTGTAACGTAATAATTCTTTTGTCATCGCGTTTTTCAATTACTTCAGCCACAACACGTAACGTATCCCCAATTTTTACAGGAGCACGGAATGCCATATTTTGAGATAAATAAATGGTATTTTTCCCTGGAAGCTTTGTTCCGAGTATTGTTGAAATAAAGCTAGATACGAGCATACCGTGAGCAATACGTTCTTTAAACATCGTTGTTTTTGCAAAAGAATCAAGCAAATGAATTGGATTTACGTCACCGGTAAGTTTTGCAAAAGTAACAATATCTTCGTCTGTAATCGTTTTTGTTAAAGAAGCTTGATCACCAATGTGAATCTCATCATAATAAAGCTCATGGACAGATTCTGCTTCTTGAAAAAGATTCATTTCTTCCTCCTTCTTTTCCATGTTGAAAAATGTGAGCCATCCCGATGTAAGGGGAGAAAGAAAGAGACGAGTATTTTTTGCAGTAAGTTGCCACATTTTTCTTATTTCATGGAAGTGAATAGATTGTTTGAGTTTTCCTCGAACTTTTTTACGAGGTCTAGTTGCATGGATTTGAATTCTTCTAAAAAACTCTCCATTTGTTTTTGAACCTCTTGACGTTGTTGTTGTTGGCTAATCAGTTGTTTCACTGCTTCTTCGAATTGTCCGCTTGTTTGTGAAAGTAAAGACAAAGATGCTTTTGTTGGAGAAACAGTAAGTTGGTGCATATGACTAGAAAGTTCATTCCATTTTTCTTGCCATCCGTCAATTTGTTCATTAAAGGAGTTACCAGCAAATTGCTTTACATATTCAGTATATTGCGTGTTTGCTTGTGCTGAAAATTGCTGGATTTCTTTTTCGATTTCTTCTGTACTTTCTGTTAATTTATGCAAAGCTTCCTGCTGATGTTTCAATGTTTCTAATGTAAGTTGTTCCATTTGTTTTCCCGCTGAAGAAAAAAGGGAAAGAGAGTGTGACCAGTTTTTCCAGAATGCATCAACAAGTTCGTGTGGTTTCGTTTCCATGACTTGACCCCCAAATAAATTTTTTACATATTGTGAACGCAGATTAATCTGCTATGTCACCAAAAGACGATGAAGATTTCTCATCCTTTGTTGGAACATTGGAAAATGGAAAGAATGCACTTGTGTACAGGTTAAAAAACGTACGAAGCATTTTTTGATATTGCTCAAATGACGTAGCGCAAGATGTTAAATATTCCTCTCCATATTCCGTTAAAGAATAAATTCGTTTTGCTGGACCTCCTTCACTTGTATCCCAAGTAGAAGATATGAGGTTTTCTTTTTCTAGTTTGCGTAAAGTCCTATATACATTACCTTGATCAATAGAAGAAAAGCCAATATCCATTAGCATCTGAATAAGTTTGTAACCGTGAAGACTCCAGTCTTTAAGACAGAGAAGTAAGAATGGAACTAAGAAGTTTTTTGGCATGGAGTTTGGTTGTTTCGTTTGGGTTGTGTCCAAACTTTCTTTTTTTTCTGGTTCATTTTGTAGCATGATTGTGCATCACCTCATGAATCAGTTAGATGGAATTTTTTTCTTATATGTGCAATTTACACCTATCTGTATTTTTTGTCAATGTATTTTTGGAAAATAAAAAATAAATACACACTTGAACTTTTAGTCGGAATATTAGAAAATAATGAATAGATTGAATTGTTCCAATAACTAAATAAAGGAGTGTAGGAGAAGTGATTGAACAAAAACTCGATCCACTACAAGCTTGGAAAGAAGTTTACGAACAGACAGAAAAGTTTTGGGGAAAAACGCTTAATGAAACAGTCAAGACAGAAGAGTATTCTGCATGGATGGGAAGCGTTCTAGATTTGAACTTGTTTTATCAAAAGATGATGAATGATGCAACAAAGGGATATTTAGAGAAAGTGAATATCCCAACGCAAGAAGATATTGCCAGAGTTGCTTCTCTTGTTATTAATTTAGAAAACAAAGTTGACAATATCGAAGAGTTTTTGGAAGAAAAGGTAGAGTCTCTTGGACAATCTCCTACAATAAAGCGTGATGTCACAAAAGTGAAACAAGATATTCGTACATTAGAAAATAAATTAGATAAAATTTTTGAACTGCTTGAAAAACAAAATGAAGTATTAGCAAAGTTACAAGTACCAGCAGTACTAGCAGCACCAGCGGTACAAGCTAAAAACGATAATAAAAAATAATTTCGTTAAATATATATTCGTTCTGAAAGAGGCGGGGAGCACCTCTTTCTAGGGCGGTATATCATTTATAAATGTATGTATGCATTGCGGTGTTCATCTAGGCAAAGCTCATCCATCATGTGGCCGCGAATTATAACAAAGGGGGAGCAAAAATGGCTCAATTACATGGAAAAGTAGCAATCGTAACAGGTGGAGCAAAGGGGATTGGAAAAGCAATTACAGTAGCACTAGCAGCAGAAGGTGCAAAAGTAGTGATTAATTACAATAGCAGTAAAGATGCTGCTGAGAACCTTGTGAATGAGCTAGCGAAAGAAGGACATGATGTATATGCTTGTCAAGCGGATGTTTCTAAATTAGAGGATGCAAAGCGTCTTGTAGAAGAAACAGTACAGCATTTTGGAAAAGTAGATATTTTAGTTAACAATGCTGGTATTACGAGAGATCGTACATTTAAAAAGTTAAACCGTGAAGATTGGGATCGCGTTATCGATGTGAATTTAAGCAGCGTATTCAATACAACAAGTGCTGCACTTCCATACATAACAGAAGCTGAAGAAGGACGAATTATTAGTATTTCTTCTATTATTGGACAAGCTGGTGGATTTGGGCAGACGAACTATTCAGCTGCAAAAGCTGGTATGATTGGGTTTACAAAATCTTTAGCGTTAGAGTATGCAAGAACGAATGTAACAGTAAATGCAATTTGCCCAGGGTTTATCGATACGGAAATGGTAGCAGAAGTTCCGGAAAACGTTCGTGAGCAAATCGTAGCGAAAATTCCGAAGAAACGTTTCGGTCAAGCAGATGAAATTGCAAAAGGTGTTGTATATTTATGCCGTGATGGTGCGTACATTACAGGACAGCAATTAAATATTAACGGCGGTTTATATATGTAATCTAACAACAAAGAAGTGCATGTCTATGATAGGTATGCACTTCTTTCTTTCTAAAAGAAATGAAAATAAAGGAGTTGTGAAAATGACAACATTAAGAACGGAATGGGAAAAACAATTAGAGTTATATCCAGAGGAATATCAAAAAGCATATAAACGCTTTAGACGAGCAAGTGAGGTGTTACTTCGTGAACCAGAGCCGCAAGTAGGCTTAACACCGAAAGAGGTTATTTGGACGAAAAACAAAACGAAGTTATATCGTTACATTCCAAAACAAGAAAAAACACATTCTGTTCCTATTTTGTTAATTTATGCTCTTATTAATAAGCCGTATATTATGGATTTAACGCCAGGGAATAGTTTAGTGGAATACTTAGTAGACCGTGGCTTTGATGTGTATATGCTAGATTGGGGAACATTTGGTTTAGAAGATAGTCATTTGAAATTTGATGATTTTGTTCTTGATTACATTGCAAAAGCTGTGAAAAAAGTATTGCGTACAGCAAATGCGGAAGAAATTTCTCTTCTTGGTTATTGCATGGGTGGAACCTTAACTTCTATTTATGCTGCGCTTCATCCGCATATGCCAATTCGTAATTTAATTTTCATGACGAGCCCATTTGACTTTTCTGATACAGGTTTATATGGACCATTATTAGATGAAAAATATTTTAATTTAGATAAAGCAGTTGATACATTTGGAAATATCCCTCCAGAAATGATTGACTTTGGAAATAAAATGTTGAAACCACTTTCGAATTTTGTAGGTCCGTACGTAGCGCTCCTTGATCGCTCAGAAAACGAACGGTTTGTAGAAAGTTGGAGATTAGTTCAAAAATGGGTTGCGGATGGAATTCCGTTTCCAGGAGAAGCATATCGTCAATGGATTCGTGAGTTCTACCAAAAGAATAAGTTAGTAAAAGGGGAACTTATCATTCGCGGCCAACAAGTGAAATTAGAAAATATTAAAGCAAATGTATTGAATATCTCTGCTCAACGTGATCATATTGCACTTCCATGTCAAGTGGAAGCATTGTTAGATCATATTTCTAGTGTAGATAAACAATATGTGTGTATTCCGACAGGGCATATGTCAATTGTATACGGAGGAACGGCAGTGAAACAAACATATCCGACAATTGGTAATTGGCTTGAAGAGCGTTCAAAGTAAAACGAAACTTCTATTAGTGGGTGATTTTTCCCACTAATAGTTAGTTGAGTACGGGTGATTTTGCATTGAGAGAAGTGGAAAATACCACTTCTAAAGCATGATAGTATAATCCAGCTAGTGAAAACTAGCTGGATTTTTTTATGGGAAATAACGAAAAATAATGGGATAAAGAAAGATAAATTTATTTTAGGAGAGATTTGATGGAACTGCTACTTGGAAAATTGTTTTGGGATGAAGGGATTTCTATACCTTGTTATGAAAAGTTGGAAAATGATATGATATGTGATGTGCTTATTATTGGAAGTGGTCAAGCGGGTGCTCAACTTGCATATATGTTATCGGCAATTGGACTACAAGTGGCAGTTGTAGATAAAGGGAAAGTTGCAAGCGGAAGTACGCTTGCGAATACAGGGTTGTTACAATACACTCAAGATAAATCATTAACTTCGTTTGTGCATACATTTGGTGAAGAAAAAGGGGTTCGAGCATATCGATTATGTTATGATGCGCTCGATACTATGGAGCAAGTGGTAACAAAACTCGATATAGATCCTGAATTTATTCGTAGAGGAAGCTTATATTATGCAAGTAATAAAGATGATGTTTCATTTCTAAGAAAAGAATATGAGACCTTAAGATATTATGATTTTCCTGTTGAGTTTTTTACAGAAGAAGATATAGCGAAACGTTATTCATTTACAAAACCAGCTGCTTTGTACACAAGAGGAGATGCGGAAGTGAATCCGTATGTGTTAGCACATGCTCTTATTCATAAAGCAAAAGAGAATGGAACGGCTATTTTTGAAGATACAGAGATTATTCATATTAAATCTGTTCATAAAGATACAATCTGTTATACTAAAAATGGAAAGAAAATTATATCTAAAGCTGTTATTATAGCTACAGGATACGAAACGCAACAGATAAAAAAAGAAGCAAATGCAACTTTGGCGACTTCTTATGCAATTGTCACAAACGAACAACCAAATTTTGAGGGATGGTACGAGCAGTCGTTAATTTGGGAAACTGCGCGTCCGTATTTATATTGCCGCACGTATAAGAATCGAATTATAATCGGTGGCCTAGATGAACCGAGTATGTTACAAAAATATGGTGACACACATCTACTACATAAAAGAAATCTTCTTGTTCAAATAACATCAAAATTATTCCCACAGTTGAAACACGTACAAGCAGAATATTATTGGGCAGCAATATTTGGCGGAACACATGATGGAATGCCCATTCTGAAAGAGGACGAATCGATTGCAAACCTCTATTATGCATTAAGTTATGGCGGGAATGGCACCGTCTATAGTATGGTATTTGCAAAAATATTTCAGGAATTATTTGCACATGGCAGTAGTTCGGATTTCGAAATATTTCGTCGTAAAAAAGTTAAAGAAGTGATGGAATGAAAGGTATTAGGAAATGGTTACAACATTTAAGACCGGTACAGCTCATCGTTTTATTTTATGGTCTTGCTGTTATTGTGTCTGTTATATTATTAAGCATGCCATTTGTTATAAAACCAGGAGTCGAGTGGACATTTATTGATGCTTTATTTACATCTGTTAGTGCAGTAAGTGTAACAGGTTTATCTGTTGTATCGATTCCAGATACATTTACTACAGCAGGTATTGTTATTTTAGCGCTTGTTTTACAATTAGGTGGACTGGGCATTATGGCGCTTGGTACGTTTGTTTGGATGATTACAGGAAAGAAAATAGGTTTACAGCAGCGACGTTTAATTATGGCAGATCAAAATCAAAGAAATTTAGCGGGACTTGTTCATTTAATGCGCTCTATTTTAATATTAATCATTTCAATTGAAGTAATTGGTGCACTGTTATTAGGAACAAGATTTTTACGTTACTTCCCTAATTGGAAGGAAGCATATTTTCATGGCTTTTTTGCAGCTGTTAGTGCTACAACGAATGGCGGATTTGATTTGACGGGACAATCGCTTGTACCGTACCAAAACGATTATATCGTACAAATTATTCATATGCTTCTTATTATTTTAGGGGCAATTGGTTTTCCAGTATTGATTGAAGTGAGACAATATATAGGTAAAAAGAAACATGAATTATTTCGGTTTTCATTATTTACAAAACTCACAACGACAACGTTCTTTACTTTAGTGGTTGTTGGAACAATCGTTATTTTTTTGTTAGAGTGGAATCATTTTTTACGTGGGAAATCATGGCATGAAATGTTGTTTTATACATTGTTTCAATCTGTTACAACAAGAAGTGGTGGCTTAGCAACGATGGATATTCAAGAATTTTCGCCCCCAACACTGTTCTTTATGAGTATATTAATGTTTATTGGCGCTTCTCCAAGCTCTGTCGGTGGTGGTATTCGTACAACAACTTTTGCAGTTTGTATCCTCGTATTGTATACCTTTGCAAAAGGTGGTAGAAGTGTACGGGTATTTGGGAGACAATTACACGAAGAAGATATTATAAAAGCATTTGTTGTTGCATTGATGGGTGCTTTGCTATGTGCCGCAGCACTATTTGTGTTATGTATAACGGAACCATTTCCATTAATGGATCTGTTTGTAGAAGTATGTTCAGCATTTGGAACAGTTGGTTTATCGACCGGAATTACAGCAGAACTCACAACAGTTGGAAAACTCGTATTAATTGTGCTCATGTTTATTGGGCGAATTGGTATTTTAACGTTCATATTTGTAATTGGGGGAAAAGAGAGACCACTTCGATATAAGTATCCAAAAGAACGGATTATTGTTGGATAAAAAAAGCGATTGTATTTTATAAAATACAATCGCTTTTCTATATTAATCGTTAATACCAAACTGCGGATGCATAAAAGTTTCTTCTGAATCCGTATTGTTTTTTTGCAGTAAGTCTTGATTTTCTTCAGCAATCCAGCCGATATCATTTGTTGGATGTATCCATTGGTCTCCGGCCATCATAGCAGGATCAATATCATCACTCCAATTGTTCAGGGGGCTATTTTCTGAATTATACTGGCTGTCACCAATAATTACGCCATACTCATTGGTGAATGGTGGTTGCATCGTGATGCCAGTTCCTTTAAAAGAAGGAAAATTCATTTGATGCGGAATTGTTTCGTCAAGAATAGGAGAGTCGATTGGTTGATTTCTCTTCACATTTACCGCTCCTTGTTTATAAAAGTAGAAAGGTATATGTACCTCCCTATTTTATAGCATTTCCTCACATTGCGTATTCGCAACTTGTTAACAGTTACCATCTATAGAGTGGAGTTTCAATGTCCATATTAGTACTGTAAGCATTGGTTTTATATAAAGGATTGAGGAGTGTTTCGTATGGTAAAACGAAAGGTAAGTCGTAACGCAGCTGCAAAGAACAATCAAACTCCAAAAGAAAGCTTGCCGGATGCGGAATTTGCAGTAGAGTACGAAAATGAAGATGTTGCAAAATATGCAAATCGCAACTCGAAAAAAGGCAAGAAAAATTGAGGCGTTTTTTATAAACGTCTCTTTTTTTGTGGGATTTTTTATAGATTTTTTAATTGTTTGTAAATTTATTGTTATGTCGTAGGCGAAAAAGAGGGAGAAAACATAGAAGTACCAACGTATTACACAAAAACAAACAATAAACAAAAGATTAATCTTTGTTTAATGTGGTTTTTACATTTAACGTTTATATTGAAATTATACATATGAAAACAAAGGAGAGGACAAAGCATGAAGGGGAATTTTAATAATAGAGATGGAAGTTTCACTTTATAGGATGCAGTCCAAAGAAAGAAGAAACAGTGGCAATAAAGTGAAACTTCCATCAGTGGTGTCCTGCTGGAAAGCTCTCACCAATCGGGCGCATGCCAGCAGTTATCCTCCACCTATCTTCTTTGCTTCTCTCTGCATCTTGAGGTGCCCGCGAATAGCGGGATAAAAGCGAAAGATGAAAAATAGAGCTTATTACGAACCGAGAAGTAGAAAAATGTTGTAACTCTAGAAGCGGTATTCCAAAATCTAAAAATCATTTTTGATGGAAAAACGAAGAATTTACATGCATGAGGAAGTAGTATTAATAGAAGAGAAATATGACTTTGTATAACTGGAGGTGAAGTCATGTCTGTTGTTGGAGAAGAGCGTAAGCGGATTATTATTGAGAAAGTAGAGTTAAAAGGAAAAGTAAAGGTATCAGAGCTTGCAAAAGAATTTTCGGTATCAACAGAGACAATTCGTAGGTATTTAGGAGACCTGGATCGCGAGAAGAAATTGAAGAAAGTATATGGGGGAGCAGTCGGATTGCCAGGGACTAAAGTGGACCCTCCAATGCTAGAAAGAGAAATGTTATGTTTAGAAGAAAAAAAACGTATCGGCTATAAAGCAGCAACTTTTGTAGAAGATGGTGATGTCATTGTTATTGATGATGGTAGTACGCCACTTCAAATGGTACCATATCTCATTTACCGAAAAAATTTGACTGTTATTACAAGCTCGTTTCCTGTTGCAATGCAATTAATTCCTTTTATTAATAAGAAAATGATTGATGGTCAAGTGATGTTTATTGGTGGAAAAGTGGCTCCAAAGCACTGCCGGGTATCAGGTTCTATTTCTCAGCAACTCATTCAGCAATTTCACTTTGACAAAGCATTCATTTCAATTGATGGACTTTTACCTAATTTCGGAGTTTCGAGCTTTGAATTGGAGAAAGCGAAGTTATCAGAATCTATGGTTCGACAGGCAGAAGAAACATTTATTTTATGTGATCATACGAAGCTTGGTATAAAAGGAAATTATCGCATTTCTGGATTTTCAGATATACATCATGTTATTTGTGATAAAAGCATGCCACATAGCTTTGAAGAAGAAGTAAAAAAAGCGGGGATTCGCTGGACTATTAGTTAGAATAACAGAGGCTTTTGGTATGAATGAAAGCCTCTGTTAATTGTAATATCATGTCATCTTTATTAATCAGCTTATATTTGCTGCAAATAATTCACATTGTGTTGTTTTTGGATCGTAGTAGGCAACAAGGATGGACGGTTTGGAAATTATTTCACCATGCTTCATGTAATGGTGGTAGTCAAATGGTATATGCTCTACAATTGTGTGTTTATACAAGTCCTTTTCTACCAATTGAAGATCAGCAAATGCGTCTCCTAGTATGTTAGGCCGTTCCATAATCATTTTATAGTAGGAATCTACCTCCTCTTTTTTCCTTTGTTCCGCTATCCATGATTTACGAGGACGATATTTATGATTTTGTAAATAATCAATTGTCAATAAGGCCTTAATCATATGAAGGTGTGCAGTTTTTCTTGATTGTAAAAATTGATACAGACGTTGGAATAAATCTTCTAGTTGGTGTCCAATTCGGCTCCATCCTTGTGTATCCCAATAAGTTCCAAACTCTTGGAAGAAATCAAAAGGTGTATCAAATGTATGAGATATGACGTATGACACGGTATTATCTATACGATGAGCATTCCAATATTTTTCTAATACATCTTCAACTTGTTTAATTTGAATAATATCATCAAAGGATAGTACATTATTTCCGAGCATTTCATATGGTGCCTGATCCATGTATATATATTGATGATCATTTGCCCGAATTCGAAGGCCCGTACCACGCAGCAGTTTTAAAAAGCCAAGTTGTAATTCCTCTGGTCCTAAAGCAAAGACATCATTAAATGTTTTTCTGAAGGATTGATAGTCTTCTTCAGGCAATCCGGCAATCAAGTCTAAATGCTGTGCGATTTTTTGTCCATCACGAACCATTGTAACTGTTCTCGTCAATTTTTCGAAGTTTTGACGTCTTTTTACGAGGTCGTTTGTTTGGTCGTTTGTAGATTGTACACCAATTTCAAACCGGAACAAACCAGCAGGGGCATGTGTATTTAAAAATTCAATGACTTCAGGCCTCATAATATCGGCTGTAATTTCAAATTGAAATACGGTTCCAGGTACATGTTCATCAATTAAAAATTGAAACATCTCCATAGCATAGCTACGGCTAATGTTAAAAGTACGATCGACGAATTTAATAATACGTGCACCATTCTTCATCAAGTAGCGAATATCCTCTTTAATACGTTCGCGATCAAAGTAACGAACGCCAACTTCAATAGAAGATAAACAAAATTGACAACTAAACGGACAACCGCGACTTGTCTCAATATAGGTAATACGTTTACCTAAATGTGGAATGTCTTCCGGGAAACGATAAGGGGATGGTAATTCTTTTAAGTTTAGTTTCTCACGTTGCGGTTTTATTACATGGGTACCATCAGCTTTTATAAATCCGATACCGTCAAGATTTTCAAATTGCTGTGCACCTTGTATTTCAAATAGAAGATTTTTTACAGCAATTTCTCCTTCACCAATAATAATAAAATCGATTTCAGGAACACGTTTTAGCCAATATGTCACATCATATGTAACTTCTGGACCACCGATAAAAATGATAAGGTTTGGATTAATCTTCTTAAGCATTTGAATGACTTCAATTGTTTCTTCGATGTTCCAAATATAACAGCTAAATCCTATTACATCGGGTTTGCGCCTATGTAAATCAGTAACAATATTCATGACAGGATCGTTAATCGTATATTCAGCCATTTCTAAATCAAATTCAGGCTGGGCATATGCTTTAATATAACGAATTGCTAGATTTGTGTGAATGTACTTTGCGTTTAATGTACTAATAACAACGTTCATATTTTTTTCCTCAACTTTAACGTATTTCCGAAATTCATCCCCATCTTCGAACGCGTGACGGGCAATAGCCTAGCGATAAGATGGGGATGAATTTCGGTTAGGCACAGCCTAAAGCAAGTCATGGCAAATACACGCGTGTTTTGCCCATCCAAATAAGGATGTAGTTTCCCTTCGCCAATGTTTGTAGGTGTTGGCAACTTCTTATACAAGAAGGCATGTGGTTGACCGTTCCTTCCCAATCAGAACTGTTACAGAGCCACCATAGAGCCAAGAACTAGGGAATCATTCTTGGGTATGCAACCTACGAACGGAGTCTATAAA
>NZ_NTTM01000060.1:0-18881 GCF_002560985.1 Bacillus sp. AFS018417 | reverse complement strand
TTGCTTGTATACGATTCTTCTACGACTTGTACAGCAATACCTTTTCGTTTTGCCTTATAGGTGATCATTTCAATGAGTAGATTATGCGGGAGATGGCAGAACGATTGATTCTGTCGTTTCCCCATCTCACTGTTTTGTTTCCACGATGTATTTTCCCAATCACAATCGTAGAAATTTCGTATTGAACTGCAAGCTGAACAATATGGTAACTCATTTTGTGAAAGAGGTCTTTGATTTTGAGAAAACGTTTCTCATGAAGCCTTTCTAAACGATTACCCATTTTCATATTTTTCGAGTCAATTGGCGGAATCTCTCCGTCTATTTATTAGATCGGGTGCTTAACCTGTTCCCCCAACCGATAAGAGATATAAACTTTTCTTCTGTATAAAGCATATCCTTATTGGTCGACTTAATCTCCATAAAAAGTCCCTCCAATAAATTTCTTAATGGAGGGATTCATCTAAGATAGTTAATTTCACCGGTGGTTAGCTCAACTTAATGACTACGGGATCTATCCCCACTTAGTGATGAAACCCATTATCACATTTCGTATCATGTGGCATAGGCCCGTCCAGGGAATCCAGAAAGGCAACGGCCTGTTTGAGGTTCCTCAAAAATAAATGCGCGAGATCCATGGAAAATCCATTTCGAACCACAACACGCATAATCGTCACCGCTTCCATATCTGGGGGCAATGGATAGGCGGGTACTTGCCAGCCGAACACACGCAATTGTCGAGATAAATCATAAAGATTCCAGTTTAATGTGTAACCATCTTTCAGTCGCCAAGCGAAAACCGGAATATCCGAACCATCGGACAAAAGTTCGAACGGTTCCATCTTCTGAATCGCCTTGCTAAGAAAAAGAGCGACTTTCTGAGAAGCCCTTTGGACATCATAGTACCCACTTTTCCCCAAACGCACGTAATTGTAATATTGCAGGAGCACTTGTGCGCCAGGACGAGAGAAATTCAGGGCAAAAGTCGGCATGTTCCCGCCCAAATAGGAGACGCGGAAGATTAGATCCTCAGGGAGATCTTCAGCTTCCCGCCAAATTATCCAACCCAACCCAGGATAGACTAATCCATATTTATGTCCGGATACATTGATGGACTTCACCCTCGGTAATTGAAAATCCCAGACTAAATCTGGTTGAAGAAACGGTGCTATAAATCCCCCCGAAGCCGCATCCACATGCATGGGAATGTCGAGGCCCGTCCTCTCCTGTAAATCGTCCAACGCTTTCGCAATGGCGGCAACCGGTTCGTAAAGCCCGGTATAAGTCTCACCGAGAATCGGTACCACACCAATCGTATTTTCATCCACGGCAGCGAGGACCCTATGAGGATCCAATCGGGGATGCTCTGGGCTAACCTTTACATAGCGTGGTTCAACCTCCCAATAGTTCGCGAATTTTTCCCAAACGACTTGAACAGCAGAACTAAACACAATATTGGGCCGATCCACCGGCTTCCCTTCGCTTTTGCGTGCGTTTTGCCAGCGTCTCTTTAACGCAAGCCCCCCGAGCATACATGCTTCCGACGATCCAGTTGTTGAAACGCCCATAGTCGTAAGGGGGGTGGGCGAATGCCAGAGGTTGGCTAAAATGCGGACACACCGCTCCTCAATTTCGGCTGTCTGTGGATATTCATCCTTGTCAATCATGTTCTTGTCGAATGATTTGGCATATAAGTGCTCTGCGGCAGGCTCCATCCATGTGCTAACGAATGTTGCAAGATTCAAGCGGGCATTGCCATCAAGAGCAATTTCATCATGGACGATTTGATACGCTGTTTCTGGTAACATGCCTTCATCAGGCATGTGAAAGCGCGGAACGACTAATTCTCCTTCGCGGGCAAACAGAGGATTTACAGAAAATTCGTGAGGCAGCTCCATTTGCACGTGACGCGGTAGATATTGTGGATTATCTGGCATGATCTCTTTTCCTTCGTATGCATCGTTTTGAGCTTCTGCTTTTCGATCCTGTGGCATACAAGTCCCCCTTAATTAATTGTTTAACAAACATATTATTTACAAAAAAGCATTTGTTAAATCAAGGGGACAATTCTAATAAAAGGTGCTGCCACCATTCGAATTAAAGGAGTATATTAACGTAAGCCATTCAAATAACAAAACAGCACCTCTCCAGCAAATTAGAGGGTGCTGTTGTTTCTTCGCTAAAACCTCATTTACTTATGATACGGTTCAGCGTAATCAATCCTAAATAAAAATTAGGCCTTATCGATTTTTCGATAAGGCCTATGGCTCACTACTACACCTTTAACTTTCTTTTCTAACAAGCCTTACAACATTCTCCACATGCGCCGTATGTGGGAACATATCCACCGGCTGCACATACTCCACTTCATAGCTCTTCATTAATGTTTTCACATCACGTGCTAATGACGAAGGATTACAAGAAACATACACAACTTGCTTTGGTTTTACTTTCAAGATCGTTTCAAGTAGTTTATCATCACAGCCTGTACGCGGCGGATCAACAACAATTACATCTGGACGCCATCCTTCTTTCACCCATTTTGGTAACCATTGTTCCGCTTTTCCAGCTTCGTACTTTGTATTTGTAAAACCGTGGCGCTTCGCATTTTTCTTCGCATCTTCAATCGCTTCTGGGATGACATCCATTCCTCGTACTTCCGCTGCATCATTTGCAAGCCACAGTCCAATTGTACCAACGCCGCAATACGCATCTACGATTTTTTCTTTTCCTGTTAAAGCAGCTGCTTTTTTCGCTTCGTTATATAAAACAACTGTTTGCTCAGGATTCAGCTGGAAGAATGCGCGTGCAGATAATTCAAATGATAAGTCACCAAGTGTTTCTTGAATCACTTCTTTTCCTGCTAAACGGAATGTTTTATCACCAAAGATAACCGATGTTTTACGCCAGTTCACATTTTGCATAATTGATTTTACAGATGGCATTTGTTTTTGCACTTCTGCAATAAATTGTTCTTTATTTGGCAATTCTTCTTTTGTTGTAATTAATGTGATTTGTACTTCCCCTGTTTGAACGGCAGCACGTGTCACAATTGTACGTACAAGACCTTTTTGTTTTCTTTCATTGTAAATAGAAATGTTCAATTTTTCTAATATTCGTCTTACAACTTTTGTTGCTTCATTCGTTGCTTTATGTTGAATCATACAATGAGAAATATCAATTAAGTGGTGTGAGTTTTGTTCATATAACCCTGTAATGACTTTTTCATCTTTACGACCTACTTGTAACTGACTTTTATTACGATAATGCCATGGATCTTCCATTCCAAGTGTTGGACGAATGATAGCTTCCATACTTCCGTTCATATACTTTTCAAATGCTTGTACAACGATATCACGCTTTTGATTTAACTGCTCTTGATAATCTAAATGCTGAAGCTGACAACCACCGCATTTATCATATACAGGACATGGCGGCTTCACGCGATGCGATGAAGCTTTACGAATTTTTTTCACTTTTGCTTCTGCAAAACCACGTTGAATTTTCGTTGCTTCTGCAACAACTTCCTCTCCTGGTAATGCTCCTGGAATGAAGACAACTTGTCTCTTAAAGTAACCTACGCCCTCTCCGTTAATTCCAAGACGTTTAATTGTCACAGGAAACGTTTGACCAACTTCCAACTTACTCTCATGTTGTTTTTGTATCATTGTTACACCTCTACTCTATACTTTTCCATAAATATAATGATGCATAACTGCAATATGGTTCACACTCTTGTCTCATTCGTTCTAAAAATGCATCATCTGGTTTTTGTTCTAACTGAAATAACTGTTGAAGTGCGCGTTGAATTCCGATATCTGCTTTTGGAAACATATTTTGACGTCCAAGCCCGAACAGTAAGAAATTTTGTACGGTCCACGCTCCAATACCTCGCAGCGGTAATAGTTGTTCTCTAACCGCTTCGTCTGTTTTTCCCTCTAACTCTTCTAAGTTTAACTTACCGTCCATAATATGTTTCGCAAGCCCAACGATATATTCCGCCTTACGCTGACTAAATTTTTGATTTCTCAATTCTTCTACTGTAATACTTGCTACTTGTTCAGGTTTTGGAAAAAAGAAAACACCGTGTTTCTCTGTTCCATACGTTTTTACAAATTGTTCTGTAAGCTTTGTAGCAAATTTCAAATGAACTTGTTGATGAATAATGCAGCGAAGAAGACAAGCAAAATAATCAAACTCTAAAATAATTGGTGTATATGCAAATGTTTCAAACAGTGGACGTAATGACGTGTTTGTAAAATGATTTTGAATCTCATGAAAAGGTTGATTCCATTGGAAAATAGAAGAAATACGCTTCATAATTTTATCTTGTTTGTCTGTTTGGCTAGAAATCCAAAATTGTGGTTGTTCCATTGTGCCCTTCCCTTGTACACGTACAACAAGTTGCTCTCCATCTATGCTAAGCGGAACATGAATTGTTTTATCTTCTAGATTAACGACATTTAATGGATCAAAAGATAATCGCTTTAACACTTCTTCAAAACGATACGGATATTCTAACGTAACTTGTTCGCTCCACATACGTTCCCCATCCTTTTTACACATCATTATAGCATGAGAAAACCGCAAGCATACATGCTTACGGTTGATTGCCTTTTACTAAATCATCTAAGCTTTTAAAATGATACCCTTTCTCGCGTAAATCATCAATGATTTTCGCCAATGCTTCTGTATTATCTTTGGAAACAGAGTGCAATAAAATAATAGCTCCAGGGTGAATCATATTCATAACATTATTATGAGCATATTGCCATCCTCTTTGCTGATCTACTTTCCAATCCAGAAAAGCAAGTGACCAAAATACATTATAGTACCCCTGTTCTTTTGCAAGTGCTAATGTACGCTCACTAAAAATCCCGCGTGGCGGCCTTACATATAGTACTTCTTTTTGGCCAGTTACCTTCTTAATTTCATCTTTTACAATTTGTAGTTCTTCACGAAGCTTTGTGTCATTTACTGTTGTAAAATCCGGATGACTTTGTGAGTGGTTTCCAATAATATGTCCTTCATCTGCCATTCTTTTCAATAAATCTGGTTGGCTTTTTATATAATGTCCTGTTACAAAAAACGTTGCTGGTACCTTCTTTTCTTTTAACACATCAAGAATCTTTCCTGTAAAGCCATTTTCATACCCATTATCAAACGTTAAGTAAATATCTTTTTTCTTTGTATCCCCTAAATAAAATCCTCCATTTTTCTGCAGCAGCTCTGTAAATTTCTGACCAGCATCCGGAGGAGTTTCATTCTTCGCACGTGGAATCCCCCAATGATTTGGTGTATTCACATAAGCAAACACAGAAGCTGGAACAAGTACCATCATAATTGAAAAGATAATACTGATGTATAACCAATTACGCTTCATTTATAAGCTCCTTTTCATATATAATCGTACTTGTAGTTTCTGTGTCTCTAATTTGTTTCATGCTGAACACGTTTTTCCATTTATACCAATACAAAGAAAGAGCATCTCCACTATTGGAAATGCTCTTTCTCCTCATTCATCTTATTTAAATACTGGTTCTTTAAACGTTGCTAATTTCTCTAAAGATGTTTTATCAACATCAGCATGTAAGCTATTACCGTGAGAATCCATTGTTACAACTGCTTTAAATCCTTCTATACGTAAATGCCACATTGCTTCTGGAATACCAAATTGTAAGAAATCAACATTTTCTACTTCTTTAATACACTCTGCGTAGTACTGTGCTGCACCGCCAATTGCATTTAAATATACGCCGCCATGCTCATTTAATGCCGCCAATGTTTTCGCACCCATACCACCTTTACCAATAACAGCACGAATACCAAATTTCTTCATAATATCGCCTTGGTAAGGTTCTTCACGAATACTTGTTGTTGGTCCTGCCGCTTTAATTTTCCAATTGTCATTTTCATCTTTTACAACAACTGGTCCGCAGTGATAAATAACTTGTCCGTTTAAGTCAACTGGGCAATCGTTATCCATTAAATGTTTATGAATCGCATCACGACCTGTGTACATCATACCGTTAATTGTTACAACATCACCAACGCGAAGCTCGCGAATTTGCTCTTCTGTAATTGGAGCTTGCAGGACGATTTCACGTTGCGTATTTACATCTTCCTTCGCTTCCTCTTGCTTTAACGTATCTTCACCTTCTTGATATAACCAGTCAATAATTTCACCTGATTCTGGGTGAATCGTTACACCTAAGCGGCGATATGCCCAGCAATTATATGCAACAGAAACATAGAAGCTAGCTGGAAGACGATTATATACGCCAATTTTACAACCAAGCAATGTCGTTTCGCCACCAAAGCCCATCGTTCCAATGCCAAGCTTATTCGCATTTTCCATGATATATTCTTCAAGTTGCTTCAATTCTGGAATTGGATTTTCATCATCTAATGTACGGAATAATTGGTTTTTCGCAAGCTCATAACCAGACGTACGATCTCCTCCGATACCAACACCAATTACACCAGCGCTGCATCCTTGTCCTTGCGCTTGGTATACCGCATGAAGAAGACATTTACGGATTCCTTCTAAATCACGACCAGCTCGTCCTAACCCTTCTAGTTCACAAGGTAAGCTATATTGAATATTTTTATTTTCACAGCCACCGCCTTTTAAAATAAGACGTGCATCAATATAATCTTTTTCCCATTGCTCAAACTTAATAACAGGTGTTCCCGGTCCTAAGTTATTTCCGCTATTATCGCCAAATAGAGAATCAACAGAGTTTGGGCGAAGCTTCCCGTCTTTTGTTGCTTGTTCAAGTGCTTGGTAGATCGCGTCTTTAATGTGTAATTGATTTACACCAACTGGTGTGTAAACTTTAAAAGTTGGCATCCCTGTGTCTTGGCAAATTGGCGAAATGTTGTCATCTGCCATTTTAATGTTATTTGTAATTGTGCCAAGCGCCATCGCTGAACGAGTTCCTGCATTTTCTTGTTCTTTTGCTCGTTGAATTGCACGGCGAACATCTTTCGGTAAATTCGTCGACGTTTCAACAATTAGTTGATACATGCTTTCTTGAAGCTTTTTCATTATTACTTCCCCCTCAATTGTGAACGCTACCAAAACGCTTTAAAAAATTTCACAGTTTGATTATACATCTTTTTTTGTGTTGCTTCTAACAAAAAAGAATCAGCAATTTGCTGATTCTTACTCACCTTTTTTAAATTGCTCGCATTTAAATTCAATATCATCTAACATTTCAAGAAGACGGTCCACATCTTCTAGTTCTACATCTTCTGGTTCAATTGTATCAATAACTTCTAAAAACATATTTAGACGTTCTTTCAAATATACTAATTGTGAATCTTTATCATAAGTAGCATTTCCCATAGGTGCTCTCTCCTTTTTATTCGAGTTATCCTAATTAGATCTTACTAAACATAAATGTTCTATTTACGAAAAATAACACACTTATACAACTCGATTGCTTCGATTCATATTCAGCATACTCATTGTTTGCTTGTTGAATCTTTATTTTATTATACAGCAAAAATGATTATCACGGTCATGAAATTTTTTCTTCCATTTAAGTAAAATGGTTTATCCCGCTATTAACAGGCAGTAATTTCCATACTTTAAAACTCAGCAAAAAACAAAGAAGTTAGATATAGGATAAACTGTCCTAAAAGCACAATTAGTTCAACTAACCATCAGTGGGGGTGAAAAAAACTCCCCACTGATGGAAGTTTCACTTTATTAAAAAGCAATCTTCTTCTATCATAGAGGATGGACAAATTGTTATTTCAATAGTCAAAGGAGTATTTCATAAATGAATACATCACAAAAAATGAAGCCGATTACTCCTTCTTATGATCCATGGGAAGCGTATATGGACCTTGAAGAGTATGGCAAATTATTATTAACAAACGTTGAGTTTACAACTACAACGTTATGCAATATGCGCTGTGAACATTGTGCTGTTGGTTATACATTACAGCCGAAAGATCCGAATCCACTTCCGCTTGATTTATTATTACAACGATTAGATGAAGTTCCTCATCTACGCTCTTTAAGTATTACAGGCGGCGAGCCAATGCTTTCAAAAAAATCTGTTGATAACTATGTAACACCGCTCTTAAAATATGCTCACGAACGAGGCGTTCGTACACAGATTAACTCTAACCTAACTATAGATTTAGCTCGTTATGAACAAATTATTCCTTACTTAGACGTTTTGCATATTTCTCATAACTGGGGAACTATTGATGATTTCGTTGAAGGCGGATTTGCCATGATGGAGCGCAAACCATCATACGAACAACGTGCCAAGTTATTTGAACGTATGATTTCAAATAGTAAAGCATTATCAGAAGCGGGTGTTCTTGTTTCTGCTGAAACAATGCTAAATAAACGTACGCTTCCACACATTGAACATATTCACCGTCAAATTGTTGAAGAGATGGGCTGCAAACGTCATGAAGTACACCCGATGTATCCAAGTGATTTTGCTAGCAATCTTGAAATTTTAACGAAAGATGAAATTCGCAGTGCAATTTCACATCTTCTTGATATTCGTGATGAAAATGTATGGATGTTATTTGGAACATTGCCATTCTATGCATGTAGCAATGACGAACGTGATTTAGAAGTATTCAAAAAGCTACATACAAGTAAAAACGTCACAGTACGCAATGACCCAGACGGTCGTTCTCGCTTAAATGTAAATATTTTTGACGGTAATATTATCGTTACAGATTTCGGTGACATTCCATTGCTTGGAAACGTCCAAACGAACACATTGCAAGAAGCTTATGACAAATGGAGCTCTTCACAAACAGCAAAAGAATTAAGCTGTCATTGTCCAGCTGTAAAATGCCTTGGACCAAATATTCTTGTGAAAAATAGTTATTATTCAACAGAAGACTTCTTAACAAAACAAGCAAATCTCACTCTATAAGTGGGAAAAAAAAAGCCAGCGCAATATGCGCTGGCTTTTTTTCCCTCTATTCGCCGGCAGTAAGAGCCCGATTGGTGAGAGCTTTCCATCAGTGAAAGATGAAGAACCCCCAATGATGGAAGTTTCACTTTATTTTGGGGTAGGAGACGAAATAAACTTAAATGAAATATGATCTTGAATTGGTATGGAAGCTCCAATTCCTTGTGATGTTATATTTTTTATCATAAGTTTTCGCTGATTTCCTTTTAAGACAAGATATACTTCTCCAAATGTTACTTTTCCTTTTTCATTAACTGCTGGCGTATATGCATATAAGTATCCAAGTTGTTTCGGACTAATATTGTATACTCGTTCATGCTCGGTTCCATAGCCAATAATTGTTTTAAACGAAAGAGGTAAGCGTACTTTTTCCATTGCTTTTAGTAGCATCATCTTCTTTACATCTTCCGCATTTTTAATGTAAGAAGTGAGTCCACCTTCCACAATTTTTTGTGCTTCTTGCTTATAACGAAGTGAATAAAACCCCTGTCCACCACGATTATCATGGAAATTCCGATTCACTTGTCGATATTCCCAATTCATCGTTGTTTCAGTTGATTCATAATTTAAAGGCCATTGTCCTAAATAAATTTTAGCCCGGTATCCAACTGCAAGCGGCGCATTAGAAATAGACGTTTCATTAAACATTCGAATTAGGTCCGGATTTTCAATCACTATTGGCGATGTTTCAAGCAATGTTTTTGCTAGTTCGCTCGGTTGTAAGCGCGGCAAATCTTGTGTTGGATTTGGATACGTATTTTCTTTTGAAATGTTTAAAACAGACGGTGGAATTTTCACATTCAGTTCTGTCTTTGCAAAGCTACTACAAGGGAATAAAAAGATAAACGAGAACATGATGATGAGACAAATACTGGACACTCGTTTCATCCGTAAAGCTCCTTCCTAATGGGACTATACGGTTATATTCTTTTCCGCACTCCTCGTTGTTATCCAAACTTTTTATCAAAAAATAGGAGAAAACCCCACTTCAAGATCTAAAAGTGATAAGTGATAGAAGTTTTTATAATAAATAAAAACCGATACCCATAATGAGATACGCTGCAAGTAATGTTAAACCTTCAAACCAATTCGTATCGCCATCATTTGATATAGCAATTGTCAAAAATACAGCTGTAATCATTGCCACTAATTCCGGGAAAGTGAATATAAGAGGCATTTCCACTGCAAAAAACATAGAACTAATGACAAGTACAGGCGCAACAAACATTGCAATTTGTAATGTTGATCCAACTGCAATTTCAACTGCAATATTAACCTTATTTTTGTAGGCCATGAGAATAGCCGATGCATGCTCTGCTGCATTTCCAACAATGGCCACAATAATAACCCCAATAAATAATTCACTCCAGCCAAATGCTTTTGCAACTGTTTCAAACGTATGTACAAGCGCCTCTGATACATAGCCAACCGCTACTGTTGCAAGTGCTAAAATAAGCAACGCTCTTCCTTTTGACCATTCTGGCTCTTCGTCGTGTTGTTCTATTATTTCTTCTTTAGGCTGATATACTCCTCGATGCGTGACAAGTTTAAAATACAATGCAGCTAAATATAAAATAATCATAACGATTGAAACGCCAATACTAAGTTGGAATGTTTTTCCTATGTTCATTTTCATTGAAAATATTTCTGGAATAACAAATGCAACAACAACCGCAAAAATTAATAGGGCTGAATTATGTCTTGCATCATATACATTAAAGCTTTGACGTTTATACTTTAGACCACCTACAAAAAATGAAAGGCCGCCCACTAGCAATAGGTTACCGAGAACAGAACCTGTTAACGAAGCGAGCACTACTTCTATTAACCCAGCTTGCAATGCAAAAATAGAAATAATAAGCTCAACTGCATTACCAAATGTTGCATTTAACAAGCCACCGATACGTGGTCCTGACAAAATCGCCAAACTTTCTGTCGCTCTCCCCATAAAGCCAGCAAGCCCAATAATCGTAATACAATATACGGCAAACATAATTGTTTGTGGCCAGTGCATGACGTTACCAAGAATGGAAAACGGCACACCAATAACTACAACGAATAAAAAGATTTTATTAAACATCCTTTTCATCCTTCCAATTTTCATCAATTACCCTTTGTTTTATCATTATTCTTCTAACTTACCCAATTTTCATAAAAATTACGTTTAAAAAAGGTCATTGAAGAAAAAAGTAAGAGCGAGCAAAGAATTTTTCATCACGTAAAAGCCTGTTAATTCAACTAATAATAAGTGCGAGACAATAGAAAGGGGCATAAACAAATGCATATAAAAGAAAAAATAGCAAATATCATTCAAAATCAAAAAACAGGTGTACTGGCAACACTTCGTGACAACAAACCACATAGCTGCTTTATGATATTTTTTCATGAAGATTTCGTATTGTACGCTGCAACAGATCGTCATTCAAAAAAGATAACAGATATAGAACAAAATCCAAACGTTCATATTTTACTTGGTAAGGAAGGAAAGAACTGGGATGAAGAGTACATTGAAGTAGAAGGAATCGCTTCTATTGAAGAAGACAATACATTAAAAAATAAATTCTGGACAAACAGCTTAAAACGTTGGTTACTTGGTCCTGAAGATCCAAATTACGTTTTAATAAAAATTAATCCTGAAACAATTTATTACATTGATAGTGTTGGTACAACGCAACCAGAATTTTTACGTCTATAGCAAAAGAAACGAGATCTCACGAAATATGAGGTCTCGTTTTGTCGAAAAGTTCTTTTCCAAAAAAAATTGAAAAAGCTGGAACTTTCTAAAGATTCTGTTATATAATAGTACTAACTTAAATAAACTGTATTAAAACAGAATGAGGGGAGAAATTAAAATGATGAGAAGAGAAGAACGGAAAAACATGATTGAGTTTATTGAAAAGAAAAAAGGGATTGAACGTGAAGAACTTATGTATATGACAGATGACGAGGTAGAACATATTTATAATGTGACGTACTTCTTATATGAAGAGATTGCAGAGTAATAAAAAAAGACCATTCCCTAACAGGAATGGTCTTTTTTATGTAAAATAATAGATGATCGGAGGAATTCATATGAGCTCATGGTTATTATTCGCATTACTATCAGCAATCACGGCAGCACTTGTATCTATCTTTGGAAAAATAGGACTAGAAGGAATTGATTCGAATGTTGCAACGACAATTCGTTCAATCATTATGGCCTTATTTATGATCGGCGTTATTATCATCCAAGGAAAATTCCAAAATATCGGAGAAGTATTAGTAAACAAGAAAGCATTATTATTTATCACACTTAGCGGTGTAGCAGGCGCTTCTTCTTGGCTCTTTTACTTTCTCGCCTTAAAAACAGGAAAAGTGTCACAAGTAGCACCCGTTGATAAGTTAAGCGTGGTCTTTTCGATTATCCTCGCTATGATTATTCTTGGTGAAAAGTTAAATTTCATGACTGGTATCGGTGTTCTCCTTATTACAACAGGAGTTCTTTTTATTGCTTTTAGTTAATAAAAAAACCGCTATATAATATAAATTAGCGGTTTTTCTTAGCTTTTTGTATTTTTACATATGTATAAACAATCAAAGCGATGACAATTGAAATAATAAAAATCCAAAATCCATATCGATGTAAATTATACTCTACCTCTCTCCACTTTTCTCCTAATTTCCATCCAAGCCCAATAAATACACTCACCCAAATCAAAGCACCGCCATACGCATATAAACAAAACTTACTCCATTTTAAGTTGGACATTCCTGCAAAATATGCAGTTAGATGTCTGACACCAGGCAAAAAATAGCCAATCATTAGTAAAAAAAGACCATACTTCCCAAATAAAATATGAGTCCTCTCAATTTGTGCTTCTTTAATTCCCACTTTAGAACCATATTTTTTTAATACAGGAAGTCCTAGTTTTAAACCGAGCATATAACTTAATGTAATCCCAAGTATAGCCCCAGCCATACTGCTCATAAAAGCCTCTGTACCTGACATATATCCCCTTGAAATATTATATCCGACAAATGTAAGTAAAAATTCATCTGGTATCGGTAATCCAACGATTCCTCCAGCAAGTGCAATAATAATTCCATAATAACCATAGTGTGCGATTAATTCACCAATATGTTGTTCCATTCGCACGACACATCCAATACGTTATCGTTATTCCACATTGTACCCTCTCTATCAATGAAGCAAACATGGCATACATATTCACTATACATTGTTTTTATAACGAACTCTACATGGAATGTTACAACTTAATGTAGAATATTATATTCGCATTAAGTTATTAGGAACATCTAATGTTGTTTCACAACTGAAAGGAAATTGAAAAAGAACTGAAACTTTTCGCATTAAAATTCAATCATACTTAAAAAATGAAAGGAAAATGAAATTTTCCAAAAGAAAATCTTTGTTAAAATAAAAAGTATAAATACAAAAAAATGTTGACACATAGAGGAAAATGTATTTTTCAAGATATAGTGGGGGAAAAAAATGAGACTGGAAAAACAATTAATAAAAAAGATATATTATGAAACATTCTTAATGGAGAATGAAACACATCCACCTCTTCAAGTACTTGGAGAAGCTTATTTAAACGAACAAAAAAATGAGTTTTCCGATGGATCTTATATTCGTTTTGCACAAGGTGAATTTTATTATCACTATCAAGATTTTGAATCAGCTATTTTTAAATGGGAGAAAGTCAATAATGAATTAGCACCATGGGCACAAAAAAATATTGCGGATGCTTACTTCGAACTTAACCAATTATCGGTTGCTGAAAAGGTTTATACCTCCATTACTACTGATAACAAAATACTTATGACTGAAATTGCACTGCAATTACTTTCTCTTTACATCGAGCAAAATAAACTTGATTCAGCTTTCGCTGTTATTAAAGAAGCGGTTTCTTTAAATCCCGATTATCCAAACGTCACAACAATTGCACGTTCCTTTTATGAAGAACAGCAAGATTTTGGCAGTGCAGTAGAGCTTGCTGTGAATGAGTTAATTCGAACAGAATCTTTTCCATGGTTTGAGGTTCTAAAAGAATATATTGATAAAGGATTTACTAAAGCCATTTCACCAGATTATTTTTATGAAGTATTAGTTACATTAAATAATGTAGACCAAGTACAATTTACGCAAATTGTTTCATCGCTTTGGCACAGCTATAAAAATGAACAGACTTATTTATTATGGCTTAAAACAATAAATGAATTTTTCTTACATATCGAAATACATTCGTCCGATATATGGGACAAAATTTCTTCTCTTTACGAAGAAACGTATTTTGAATTAATTCAAGGTCAATATATGCTGAGACACTTACACGATATCATTCCGAATCTTTTAACAAATTGGTTAAAGGTAGCCAATCCGTCTCAGTCTGTATTTCCATCTTCAGCAGTATTAGCATGGGATGAGATTTTCCCTTCCCAAATAGATTCAGCAGATATAAAACATGCAGAAAATACCCTATCATATTCTACCAATTACACTGACGGATTAGAGTATAGCTTACATCTTTTTGAATCTATTACACAGTGGGCACAAAGAAATGATTTAGAAATAGGCCATCGATTTAGATGGTTAGTTGGCGAGCTTGCAGATTTAAAAACAAATCGCCTTTTAATAACAGGAACTTCAGGAAACGGAAAATCTTCATTTATTAACTCTATACTGGGAGAAAATATATTAGAAGACTCCAGCTCAAATGTAATTGTCTTTAAAAATGATGCTCAGACAGAAATTAACGCCGTAACAGATTCAGCAATTACAACGACTGAGAATTTCTCTGATTTCCATAACATGTTGTCTATGCACCGCCAAACATATAGAGATAGAGCATGTGTTGAATTTAAATTACCATGCAGATTTTTAAGTAAAAATAAACTTACATTCGTTGTTACACCTAGCTTCAGCAGGAACAATGATAGTAGAAATGAAACATTTGAATATTTAAATTCTGTAGATGAATTATTATTCGTATTGAATGCGGATTCACCTTTTACTGACAAAGAACGTGACATTCTATTAAGCATTCAAGAACATACACCAAATCTACAAATTCATTTCTTATTAAATAAAATTGATAACATTTACAGTGAAGCAGAAGCAAAAAGAGTTATACATGATACGCAAGCGAGAATAAACGCATATTTCCCGCATGCGAGGGTTTTCCCTTATTCTTCGTTATATACAAATAGTCAACAACTAGCCGAGTTCACTGAGTTTATTCATTTTAACTTTAACCATAAAAATATCGATGCAGAACGTACTGAAAAGCTATTAGTTTTCATTCGAAAAACAATTACATATCTTTTGGATAAACGCGTCGAGATGGAAAACAACCTAGTGGATTCCATTAGTTGGAATGAAGATATTTTAGTTAGACTAAATGGTTTTATTAATAACCTTACTGCTTTTGAAAAGGAAAAAATTCAGTTTATTACAGAATCATATCGTAAAATGAAAAAAGAAATTACTCATGATCTGACAGAACATATTCCGAAACTATTACAAAGTTGTTCTGATTTAATTAGCGAAGAGAGCGATTTCGGACACATTGATATTGAACTAAATACAGCGATGAACGAAAGAGTTCAAAACTATCTAGAACAAACTGTATTACCTAACCTTGCTCTCTCTATGAAAAATTGGATTGAAGCTTCTAATAACGAGTTCCTTCAAAGTCAATCGTACTTAGAAGAAATCAGTGAAGGACTTAATTCTTTATGTGGAGAAAATCGAATACAGTTAGAATGTGACTTTAAAGTGCTCGATGATTGGCGCAGAGATACTGATAGAATGACAACTAGAATACAAATGGAAGAAGTGAATATCTTACGCCGCTTTACACCAGCACAATTTTTACTGAAAAGTGCCGGTAAATTATTTGGAGTTCTTCCTAAAAACAAAGCAATGCTATATAACAAATACAAACAGTATTTAGAAAATGAAGATTATACCGATGTAACAGCTTCTATTATGAACAAATTTTTCTTGCAGTTTGAGCTATTTGAAAACGCACTAGAGCGAGATATTACTATGTTCTTTAGAAATCCATTTGGTGCGTTGAAACAAGCTGTAGAAAACACTCATTTAGAGATACAAGAAAATCAAAATACACTGCATAAAATGAAATCGAATCCTGAAGTTTATCATGACCCTATAACGCTCTTTGAATTGAGATTATGTCAGTATGAAGTAATCTTAAATATAGGTAAAGATAATTCCTATCCAGATTCAACTTTAGAAACAGAAATAGATGAACTATCCACCTTTTAACTTTCTCATATTGTAGTAAATAAGAACCAAAAAAGCAGCCAATATTGGCTGCTTTTTATACTAAACTCTTATGTGAATAATAAGAAAGGATTAATCTTTAATCTTTTTTACATCCCAAATCACATCATCAACCTTTGCTTCCACACGAATTTGCTGAATAAATTGTTGTCTTTTGTTTTCGTTACGAATTAGTTTATGTATATACCGCCGCTTACTCAACAAATTTCGATAATGCTCTTCTGTGTAAATTACATCTCGGCATTTTACATCTTCATATATGACTTTGAACCAATCATGCCCTTTTAACTTTTCAATATGACGAGCAAATCTTCTTTGCTTTCGCTTCTCTCGTCCTTCTATGCTTTCTAACGCTTGTTCTACAATTTCCTCTGCTATACCTTCTCCTACAACTTTTACAATTCCAACTGTTCCGCGAGCGATAACCTTTGCAGCATCCGCTGCCGCTTCTCCTAGTGCAATTGCTCCTCGTACAATCCCAGCGAGAATGTGACCAATAATATCTTCCATAGCCACTCTCCTTCTAATCTACTATGTGCATCCATTCAAAAGGATAATATATTGCAACCAAACTTCCTAATACATCATCTTTATCAATTAGTCCTAGCCCATTACGACTATCTCGGCTCACTAATCGATTATCCCCCATCACAAAAATTTTATTTTTTGGAATTGTAATCGGACCAAAGTCTTCAGTTAAATTCATCATAAGTTGTTTTGCTTGCTTCTTATTTTTTTCCAAATATGATTCCTTTTGCAATTGACTATTTATATACAACTGATCGTTTCTCATTTCAATTGTATCTCCAGGTAAACCGATAATACGCTTCACATAAAAATTATCTGTTTTTATCACAATTACATCACCATGATTATAGCTATCAACTTTCCTTGCTAACTTATTGATAATGACTTTATCTCCTTCATAAAGTGTAGGCTGCATGGAAGCTCCTTGCACTGTCGTTGGAAAAAATACAAATACTTTCATAAAAAAAGCAATAATACATGCAATCGCAAATACTTCCATCCATTCCCGAAAGCGGCTTTTCTTTCTCATCCTTATCTCCTTTATCCCTCTATGTACACATATTATAAAATATTTTTGTAAATGAATTCTATATTGTCAGTAAATTATCTGTGTGATTTATAGAAATGACTTAACTAATAAAAATAGAACTACTCTTAAGCAGTTCTGTTTTTATTTTCTATATAGGTAGCAATTATTCATACGTCAACTTGATTCCGCTACTTTCGGGAAGTAAGAGCCCGATTAGTTCAACAATTACATTCCAACATAAATAATACAAATTTGCGCTCCAACATATGTTGCCCAAACCCAAAGAGGATCATATTTTATATTTCTTCCCCCGATATCAGTAACACCAATAATAAAATCGGAGATGGCAAACAACAAACCTCCAAATGCTGGAACCCACCATATTCCACCGTTCAAATAAGCAAGTGCAAATGCAAAACATGCCATTCCACTAACCCAAAGCCCGTAGACAAGTGCTCCTATTGTAAATAACTTATCTTGCTTATTATTTCGAATAAAAAAGAACCAGCCGATAATTAAAAATAAAGCATATCCTACTAAGCTAAACCATAACCCAGTCCATGAAATGCCTGTTTCTAAAAAAGCTGTAACATACAAGCAATGTGCAATAGCAAATGTCACCATTCCGCCAATTAAACGATTCCAAAATGGTATCAAGCCTGCCATAAACAAATCCCCAATTGTTGATAAAATCATGCCGATTGCAACCCATTGCCGATAAGGTGTTGCGGGGTCTTGCACCCACATCCATATTGCAGCTCCAGTTAATGAAAAACTAAGAAGCAAACGTACAAATAAGGGTAATGGTTCGTTTTTCTTTGTTTGTTTTGATTGCCTTATTGCATAAATTGTACCGAACAGAAACAAAGTTACTTGTCCAATCAGTAGTACATACATTTCATTCATATTTTTCTCCTTGATGAATTAATATTTCTATGTTATTCGTTATAAAGGCATCATTTCCCTTCCTTTTATCTACAAGTTTCAACAAAAAATATGTGTGTTTCTATCATACCTTTCGAGAGGACTCCCACCTCTAAACATATGTGAAGGTGGTGAGGTGAATCGAAAAAAATATTTTATGTTCAAGTAAAACGATAGAAACATACGTTCTTGTTTTGGTATAATATCCTTAACAAGGAGGTGAAAAAATGACAACGAAAAATCAAATAAATTATAAAACTCTTCAGATTTGGATTAAAAAAGGACATCGTATGTATTCTTATTTTCGAGAATCTTGCCAAAATGCTAAGAATATGTACAACACGACAAACTTTTATATACGACAAGTATATACAGGTTTAACACAAGATAAGGAGTTGCAACCTTTACAAAAAGAAGTTTTGGATATGATTTCTAAAAACATAGGGAAGATGAATGATACGCAACTTCTTTCCTATCAAAAAAAATTGGGAAAAGAGAAAACAAAACCAAAAGAAAAACAAAAAGAAGTGAAATGTAATTTGTTTTCAGAACCAACTACAGAAAAACCTTATGTAGATTGTAATTTTCTGGATGCATTATTTAAAGCCATGATTCAGAATGATTATCGTGCTTTGCC
>NZ_NTTM01000005.1:0-75070 GCF_002560985.1 Bacillus sp. AFS018417 | reverse complement strand
TAAAGTAAATATTTTATAAAGATAATTTAAATTTCCTAGCAAGGTTGTGAATAAAACACTTCCCCAATCCCCCTCCTATTGGGGTTTTTTTTAGAGCGAATATATTATTAACATCATAATAGGAATTTATAACAGTATCCTTATTAAACTAAATGGATAGAGTTTAATAAGGATACTGTTAATTCAAATTTAAATAAATGCCTACTTAGGGGGAAAATAGGCATTTTAAACTTCAATTATAATAGAAAGAATCATTGGCTTTCTTTTTGTATGTTCGTATAAAAATTGTTCAGGTGTTTCTTTTATTTCTTTTTTAAGAACATTCCACTGGTTAATATTAGTTTTGAGTAAATTATTAATGGTTGTTACAGCTAATTGATTAATTTTCTTCAAAAAATCTTCCGAATCACGTACGTATACAAATCCACGAGAAATTATATCTGGATCAGAAATCATTTTTCTATCTGTTTTACTAAGAGTTATGACTATAACAAGCATACCATCCTCTGAAATCTGTTTACGGTCACTCTTATTAATTCTCCAGGATCAATTTTCGACATAACATAAAGCCAATAAGTTTCACCTTGATACTTAGTAATTTCAAAGTCATTATGATGTGAAGCTTCAATAATAGCCGTCTTCCCATCATTCCCTCTTCCAACTAAAAAAATAGTTTGATGAGTTTCCTGTGTAGCAATTTCCTTTAACAATCTACTTATTTCTAATACAACATCATCAATTGTAGTATCTTCTTTCAAAAAAGCGGTAAATCTTTGGTCCTAATATCCGAGACATTGAAACATCTCTGCTGAACCCTAGTAAGATATTCCTATCTTCCATCGCATTGACAATCATTACAGTACACACCGTTCTTAATTTCATATCTTTTTTAGCTATTCTAGGCCACCTTTTCTTATAGTTTTTGATATTTAAGATTAATAATCATAAAAAATGAATTCACTATAAATCAGATTGTGTTGAATTCACCTGTACCGATTTATCCTAGAAATAATAAGCTTTTCAATACTTTATAAAAATGAATTTGACACTTTTCTTTTATAGCTAATTCAAAAATACATAAAAAATAAAACATTAGATTTTAAATTTCTTTTGATAGTCATTCAATGTATCTTGTTCAATACCTATATAACTTAATGCCCCTTTTTGGTCCGTATGATTCAGCATTGTTTGTAAAACAACTACATCTTTAAATTGCTTGTAGTGATGATATCCATATGTCTTTCTAAGTGAATGAGTACCAATCCGTTCTAATCCAAACTCTTTTGCTGCTTGAGTTAATATTACGTATGCCATCGATCTAGTAATTGGTTTGTTCTTTCCAAATCCCCCTCTAAAACGGTTAAACTTTTTTCAAATTATTACAACTGTTTTATAAATGGTACAACTTTCTTTTAAATCCACATATGAAATACGTAACCCTGTATTAATGCCAAGAAGGAACAGAATATAGTTTCGTTCCTTCTGTTCCTTGAAAAATTCTTTTATTTCTTGAATTGCTTCTTTATCGCGGATTGGTTGAACAATGTTCATGCACTCTTTAATTCCACGTCACATAGTGTAATGTAAATCCGCTGGAATATCCATAACGATGCCCTCATAGTTTGTTTCCTCACCAAAAGGAGGAATAGGTCATGGGTTTTGCTGGTTGTGGTGGCTTTGGCGGCGGATTCGCCTTACTGATTGTGTTATTTATCTTATTAATCATAATCGGTTGTAGTTGTTTTGGAGGTGGATTTGGCTGCTGATGCTAAGAGAAGGCACTCAATTTGAGTGTCTTTTCTTATTGAATTGATACTTCCATCCGCATACTTTTCCACAACCTGCACATTAATCTCTTCGTACTTTTTATATAAAATTTAAATTTACGAGATAACCAATCTAACGAATATAGATATGATAAAAGTGCATTAACTTTTTTAACTTGTTCTTCCTTAGAAGATCTTCTTGCTTCTAACGCTCGTTTTTTAAATTCCTCTTCTGTTGGCACCATTCTTGATTTTGGATTATGCAGACCTGACTATTTAATAAGCTTTCTTTGCCTATTTTCCTCTGTATCAATATTAAATAATTCAAAGCAAGCATTGTTTGTATAAGAAAAGTCATTTATTACAACCCACCACATATTATTGATGTTATGATAAACCGTACCTCTCATTAATCTTCCTTTACGGTCACCATTTTGGACAACAACTCTTATAAATCATCAATTATATATTCATCTATATATCCTTCTTCAAATTTAAGAACCTTTTGACACCAAATCCATCCGTTAAGTTCTTTGAAACCAACTAGACGTTCGCCTATCATTAAGTTTTGGATGTTTTGGAATGATGTTTTGGAATGCTGCTTTTATATTATTATTTATCTTATTCAAAGAATTCTTTGAAATTATTTTTAGATTTAGGTATTTGTATTTTCTATCGATAACAATGGATTATGTTACTTAAAATACATGTGTTATTTATAAGAATAAAATTTTTGTAACAGTATACACTACAAGATGTAATTACTATATTTCGGTAAGGTGTTCCATATGAGTTATAAGAACTTATTTTCTCTAATCCTGAACATGGTTAGGAAAATTTTTTCTATACTAAGCATTGTTGTTAAGCGTTTAATTTCTTTAAGGAGGAATATTTTAATGGGTGTTTTAAGTGGAAATCCACAACATGAACCAATGCATTACGGAGAAGTCTTTGGAATTTGGAGTTATCTTGCAGCGGCACAAGGTGCAATTGCTGGTTATCAAGTTCTCATTAACCATACAGGAGATGAGGACTTAAAGAAGTTTTTAGAAAACCTTGTAGAGAATGATATCCAATCAGAAGTTGAAGAATTAAAAAATTTATTAAAATTAAATGGTGTTGCATTGCCACCAGCACCTCCAGAAAGACCAGTTGCATCTATTGAGTCGATCCCCCCTGGCGCTCGTATTAATGATGCAGAAATTGCTGCTAAAGTTTCTATGGACCTTGCTGCTGGTTTAGTAGCATGTAGCCAAGCTATGGGACAATCTCTTCGAGAAGATGTAGGAATGATGTTTGGTCAATTCCATATGAAAAAAGCACAAGCTGGAGCTATATTGCTTCGTATGAATAAGAAAAAAGGTTGGATTATTCCACCTCCATTACATGTTCAACAATCAGAACAAGCATAGTATTTAATAGTAATCTAATTTCTTTTTGTTATGATTGTTTTTAACCTGGATAAGAGTATAAACATTTTAGAATTGTGTAAAAAAGATGGTGTCCAGCCATCTTTTTTGTATGCGTTAGAAAAGAAATATAAAAGAATATATGTGATTGCTTACTGTATTAAATGGTATGTATTCGAAACAAAATTTAATTATTCTTCACTACCAATGTGAATTGGTGAAAGTGAACTAATCTTTAAAAGTTTACTTTCATTCGAAAGGTGTTAGATTATAAAAAAACGCTTTTACCTAAGTGATTGTCCAATCTTTTCCCCTTTTTTTACATTAACTAATAGTAGTGTGAAAAGGAGTGGAAATAAAGATGGATAACAAAGAATTTGAAACTAAATCTCCTAATTTTATGGATGAAAAAAAGGCGAATACTCCTAGTCAAAATAAAAAGGAACTAATAAAAAATCATGATATAAAAGTTAGTATTATCATTCCTTCTTATAATAAATATCCGCTAAATTTATTAACTTTATATTCTTTAGATAAACAAACATTCGACCTTTCAAAAATGGAAGTCCTCTTTATCGACGATGCTTCAACTGATCAAACTTTACAGATATTACGAAATCATCAATTTTCTTATCATTTTAGGTATTTTAAATGTAAACGAAATCTCGGTAGAGCGACGGTTCGAAATATTGGTATTAAATATTCAAGAGGGGATATTCTTATATTTTTAGATGCAGAAATGATTACAGAGCCTGAATTTGTTCAAAATCATTTTAAGTATCATCAATTAATGGATAACTTGGTTTTATCAGGGGGTATGTATTATAACGCAGTATATTCTTGTATATTCCCGGGATTTGATCGCGAACAAATAAAAGAAATATACACCAAGACAAAAAATAACCAAGTGCTCTACGACCGAATTGAAGACTATAAACATTCCAACATTATCGCTTCATATCCGTTATTAGAAAGAAAAGACATTGATACAAAGCTTTATAGAGAATTAAAAGTTAAGACCCCTGCAGTACATTGGTATAATACAATACTAGATAATTTTGATGCGCAATTAAATGGATTTCATTTTCCATGGATGGCCTTTTTAACTGGAAATGTTTCCTTACGTAAAAAGTTAATTGAACAAGTGGGAAAATTTGATGAAGATTTTATAAATTATGGTTATGAAGACTGGGAGTTAGGATATCGCTTATATAAGGCTGGAGCTAAATATTTAGTTAGCAAGACTGTTACAGCTTATCATCAAGAGCATCCTGTTGGAGAGAATAGATGGCAAGAAGCGATGGGGAATTACCACTTATTCACGCTAAAACACCCTGACGTAGACGTTCTTATTCTTGGCCTAGAGCTTGCTCGAATTACAGATTTATTAATGATGAACAAAGTATTAGGCGAGTATAAGTTACTCATTCAAAATCATCCAAATGAGTCACTATCTTTTCGAAAAAAATTCATTGAGATTCTAAAAACTATTGTACTGTTGTTAAAGATTGATATTCGACATATAAACATATTAAACGCAGTAGGTTTTGACTTAGATCAAAGAAATGAGCTTTTATCTGATGTCAATAAAATTAAAAACTTAAAAGAGTATAACAATTTGATTTATATTGTAGAAAAAATTATTGGACCAAAATTAAAATAGAGAGGGTTCCTAAAATAATCGCAGAATTTTAAATCTTTATATTTTATTATCCTTTCTTTGACTAAGTTATATATTATGTTAGGAGTGGAAAAGTAAATGGTTTCAATCATTACTTGTACAATAAGAGAGGAATATATAGAGAACGTTTTTAGAAACTATGAACAGCAAATATGGAAAGATAAAGAATTAATTATTATTTTAAATAAGGATACTATGAATTTAAGTAAATGGAAAAATAAAGCTAAAGATTATCATAATGTCAGTGTATTTCAGCTGCATGAACAGGCAACTTTAGGTGATTGTTTAAATTTCGGGGTGGAGAAATCTAAGTATGATTATATAGCCAAATTTGATGATGATGATTACTACGGTCCATACTACCTAGCTCATGCGATGCCCGAATTTAATAATAAAGATATTGCTATTTTAGGTAAAAGCTCTTATTATGTTTATTTCAATACTAAACAAGCTTTGATGTTGGTATCAAATACAGAAAAAGCCTTTACTGATTCTGTAGCAGGAGCTACACTAATCTTCAAAAAAGACGTATTCAAAAAAGTTCAATTTGAAAAAGTAAATAGAGCTGAAGATTATTTTTTTATAGATACCTGTAAAAAGAATGGTTTTAAAATCTATTCTACTGATAGACATAATTTTGCTGTTATACGTCATGACACCAATAAACACACATGGAAAGTATCTGATGAAGACTATATGCAGTGGGGTGAAATTATCACTTATACAGATGATTTCCGATCATTTGTATAAGTGATAATTTCCATATAAATAATCTTTAGGGATAGTGGCATGGTTCCTGTTATAGATCTGAAAATAAAAACATAGAGATTTTTTCATCTCTATGTTTTTATTTTGGCTCTGTTAAACGATTAGGTACTTTATCTAGACATGAAATTAAATGAAATTCCAATAAGGCGAAACTTCTTTTTTGCTGAAAGTGTTAATTTGTATATTTATTCTATATGTCCAAATTAAATAGTAAACAAATAGTTTACTAGATATTGACAACAGAAGACCTTCGAAGTTTTTACGCTAGCGTTTCCTGCATCAAAATGGGTCTCGATCCGCTCTGTACAAAACTAGCTGTTGTTGGCGATGTGAATAGGCAAGGGTCAATTGTGTTAGCTGCAACCCCTCCTCTGAAAGAATTAGGAGTTAAAAAGATGAGCCGATTATACGAAATCCCACGGCGGCATGACATACTCATAGTAAATCCTACTATGGAAATATACATTAGATGTTCAAATTACATAACAAAATTGGCTCTTCAATACGTCGCTTTTGAGGATTTTCACCAGTATTCCATTGACGAATTCTTTATGGACGTTACAGCAAGTTTACATCTGTTCGCACGAAATCCATACGAATTTTCTATGAAGTTCAAAAGAGAAATATATATATTACAAGTACTTATTTCTACGGTACCATAGAAACACTATAAAAATTAGAAAAAGAGAACGAAATGGTTCCCTTTTCAAGAAGAATTTTTAGTTATTTCACTTTAAATCAGCTAATGCAAATCCCTCTTCATCTTTTTATCAGAGAAATCGAATAAGAAATAAAGCCATGCATTTTATAACTTTTCGGTACTCACAGCTACAATTTTTCTAAATGGTATTCCATATTCCCCTTACCACGCTCTTCATTTTCGATTAACTTTGTTACGTTATTTTCTACGCATTGTTGTGTATCTGATTATTTTGTTTTAAATGGTTGTAAATAAACCCGTTGTATTTAACACCGTTGTTTGCATTTTATTCCCCTCTTAGAAACTTTTTAATTATTATCCTCATCCAGTAACTCCATCACCAACACCGAGTGATCCGAATATCCAAGCAACCGCTCTCGATGCGAGAAATACGTTTCTAAAATTGCATCCTTTAAAGTCGGAGACACAAAGGCGTGGTCGAGACGAAAACCATTTCCTTTCGGACTGTACCATGAATACCCGGCAAACGATCCATGTGTATGTCGCCATGCATCCGTCCAACCGAGGTCAATCAGTTCTTTCATATATTCGGTACCATAAAACGGAGTACCTTGCGCATCTTCCGGCAAGCCTGTGTTATAGTCTCCGATAATAATAGATTTCGTGTTACTGTGCTCCCGGGCGAATGTATTGACTTCCTTCCAGAAGTCCAGTTTTTCTTGTGGTTTATTGTTACTCGTAGGGATGTGAACCGCAAGAACATGCAGGTTCTGTTTATCAAGTTTGATCTCTAGCCAGCGTTCTTTGTTTGTTTCTCTTTTATAAAAAGAAGATACGACTTCAAATGAATGAAGAGATGCAACAAGGATACTGTTTTGTTTGAGTTGCCCGCCACTTGTCTTCATATACGTATAGCCTGCTTCTCTCAATAGCGCCTGCAGTCTTTCACCTTTTGGCCCTTCCCAGTATTCTGTTACAATTAAAACGTCAGGTGCATGTTTGTTAAGCTGCTCCGCAATTTGAGGTATGCGTTTATCAGAGCCACCTTGTTGGATGTTCCATGATAAAATTTTCAAAGTTATCCCCCCTCTCATTTTATATAATTTTTCTTATTAACTTTGGTTCTTACGTTCTTTTACATTCATCTATGTTTTCCACGATAGCAGCATAGTTAGGTTTCTTAGAAAATCGCTTGTAATCACCAATTACATAAAACTCTTTTTTAGCTCGTGTAACAGCTACATTTATTAAATTAGGCTTTGAACATGACCAGTTAGCTGCTCCATCACTATTTTCATCTGTACCAGTTACAAAATAAACAATATCAGCTTCTTTTCCTTGAAATGTATGGACAGTACCTATAGAATTCTTCACCCAATCCTTTAATATTTCTGTAGAAACATTCATGTTTTTTAACCTTTTTATTAGAATTTTTTTAATACCATCTTTTACCGCAGTAAAAGGAGAGATTATATATACTTTTGGAGGACTTGAAGCCTTTTCCCATAATTCAATAATATGATCTACCACCAAATTTCCTTGCTCTTCAACAAATTGACGGTTAATAGCCGATCCTTTACAGTCGAACCAGGCACTCTTGCCTTGCTCCTTTTTGCCTAATACCATTTTGTTATCATAGGCTATTTCATTTGCGATAGTAAACATTGGATTTAAGCATCTTCTATGAACCCATAAAGGTGTTCCAATCCATTGACCATAGCTGTTAAACATTCCATATGGATTCGCTGCATCTGCTAAAGTTTGAACTGAGGTACCCATGGCAATATATCTATCATTTACATTGAAGTACTTCTTAATATCCCCTAAAATTGTTTGATCAATTGTTACAACAGGCTCAATTTGAATCGGGTCACCTACTACTATTACTTTTTTAGCCCTCCATATAGCACCTGCTGATTGCTGAGGGGTAGCTTGCCCTGCCTCATCTATGAACAAATAATCAATAAAGTCCTTTTCTATACCTCTATACATAGAACTAAAGCTCGCAAAAGTTGTACTTACCAAAGGGGTAATTAAATGAACAGTTTGCCACATGTTCTTTAAATATTCTCTATGATCCTTATCATTAAGATCTAAATTTGTACGATTAATTAATAAACGCAAAGTAGATTTAATCGCCTCAAAATTAAAGGCTAATATTAATTTATGGATTTTCATAGCTTTTAAAAACAATAATCCTCTTTTGAAATTCAGATCATCCGTAAGCCAAATTGTATTTAATTGTCGATTTTCATATGCCTGTTGAGTACTTGACCAATAGTCTTCATCAGGTAATACCAAGCTTTGCATTTTATAATCGTTTAGCCGTTTTGTAAAGGTAGATATTTTCCTCTTTATTTCCTCTATAGTCTTCTTAGACTCGCTTATTTTTTTGCTTTTTAAGTGGAACTTACTTTCTTCTTCTTTCAAACGCGAAATAATATCATTGAGTGCATTTTCTAAGTCGATTTTTTTTGTGTTTTTTTTGCATAGAAACCTTTGCAAAAGAGTGGGTTTAGGTAGGAGTTGAATCTGTTGCTCTGTTCGTTGCTTTTGCTGTTCTAAATGTCTCGTCTCATTCTCTATATTCACTTGTTCTTGCTTCAGTATAAATAATTGATTCTCTAACACTTTTAATTGGGTGTTAAAAGCTTGTATACTATGAAAATCATCGCAAAATTTTTGAAGATCTTCCTTTTCTTGGTGTACATATTTTGAAATATCTTCAAAATCTTTTACAGCTTCTTCCCAATCCTTTATGCTGACTTGTTTACTATCCTGCTCCAATTGTTGAAGAAAAGCATGCTGTTCATTCTTACTTCCAAACAATTTCCAACCAAATGAAGCTATATTATCAGATTTTCCAAGAGCTCCTGAAAACAATCCCCATGCATCATCATCGCTACCTAAAAGATTTTTTGCGGCAGATGGATACATAGATAAATCCTTTGCCTCTTTAGCATACAGCTCTTCATATTCCTTAAACTTACTTTCATCAGAAGGTCGTATAACTTCCTTTAGCTTAGGAAGGTCCTTGGAAATATTTTCAACTGCTCCATTATTACTTGAAGCAACAACCATAGAGTACTTATTTATTTTTGAATCTAATAAATAGATTGGATAATGAAAGCCATCTAAATTAATAGTTTTTATTTTTGTAAAAGCTTTAGAAGGATTATCTAGTTGCGCCATTTCTTTTGCTCTTTGAACTACAATATCAGCAAAAATATCTTTTAATAACGTAGTCTTTCCTGTTCCTGGTGGCCCATTAACAGAACTAATTTTTTGATTATTATTTATAATTTGATTTACAGCCACCTGCTGCATTAAAGACAAACTATGATCTACCGGTGATGGCCAACGGCCATCAGGTAGATTTCTAGGCTGTAAAATCTTTTCAATATATTCCCGATTCTCATTTATATCCAAACGCTCTTCAGGAAATGTCCCCTCAATAAACCGACGGAGTGTTTCGTTTTCTCCTTTTGATAATATTAATTCTAAGTCATTTAAATAAAAGCTATTAAAATTTTTAGATATAGATTTTTGGTCTACTTTCATAACTTCCATTTCTAAATAATTTAATGAATTATTATCTAATCGATGAAAATATTGCTGGTATACTTGTTGAATTGAAAGTAAGGATTCTTTTGTTACTCCATTTGTAAACACAGTCTGTGCTTGTTCTTCAAATAGCTGCAATTGATTCCGAAAAGAAGTCATTAGTTCCTCATAATGTACTTTTGAGGTTTCTGCCATCAATTTCATTACATACATTAAAAAAGGAACGAACATTGAATCTTTTACATAATTTCCATTACTATCCACCAAAAAAGAAAAACTAAATAAAGCTTTATGGTCCTTATTAATAATCTCATCGTTGTTTTTAAAAATATCACGTATAAAGCTAACAAGTTTATGATGCTCGAAACAAGACAAGTAATAACGGAATTGCACTCGATGTTTTTTACTATCCTTTACTTGATCGTACTGCCAAGGAGTTTCATTAAAATCTATCAAACGCGTTCGACTTCGATTTTTATTATCTTTGAAGTAACCTTTTCCCACAACTTCTCCCTTACCTGGAACTTCACTTGGTGCTAATGCTTCGACTAAGTGCCAGGCCTTCAACACCGACTGTAATCTCGTTATTTTCATATTTTCACTCCTGTTATAATTATCATATAATTCACACTATACTTAAAATTAAATAATATCATAACAAAAATTTTGATTTTATTGGATAATAATAGAAAACTATATTATCTTCTTCAAAACAACATACAAATAAAAAAGAAAGACCCAATAATATTCAACTTCACTACCTCCCCAACTCCTCCAAAACCACCTTAAACAACACCGAAGAATTCCTCACAACCAAATCCAAAGGAAACTCTCTAACTGCCCGCTCTTTTCCAATCATCACATTTCCCTGTTCATAATCAATCTTGATATGAACATCTTGAATATGATAACTCTTAATGGCAGATGCCTGATCCAAGTATGAATGATCCAGCTCGATTCTAACCTTCTTCGTAAATCTACGAAGTGTTCGCCAAAGAAGACGTTCTTCATTCGACTTCATAAACAACTCTGGAAGTTCTTGCACTTCTTTTAATAATGACATGTTCGTTAGTGTATATACTTGTATTCCATATCCTACTGGACGAATGAGATGATCAAGCTTTTTCCATGGAGATAGTTCGAAATAAACGTAATCGTTTGTCTTGTCACTAGGCAATTCATGAATTTGATTTCGTCTTTTGATTTGGATATTTTTAATTTTTGCGACGTACTGAATGCCACCGTTTTCTCCGTGCCACTTTTTTGGTGCATACAATGCTACGTATTTTACTTCTTGCCAGCCTTGTTTTAATTGTGAAACAGGAATATGATAGAAACCTTCTTTCATATGTGCCTCGTAATATTCTTTGTTTTTCACAACTCCAACGAGTACCTTTTCATCTAAAGAGGATTGCCATTCCTCTCTTGTCCCTCTTGGGAGAATTCCTTCTCTTATAATCTCTTCAGGGCTTTTTTCAATTAGATGATCAAGAAATTGCTCTACGAGTCTTGTAGCATTCGGTAAGAATGGGAATCCGCCAATATTCACTTTTTCAATGCTTTTATAGAAAGGATGATGTTCATATTCTTCCTCTTGGTTCCATGGAAATAATACGTAAGCACCGTAAGCTGTTCTCTCAAACGGGCCTCCTTGGTCTACAACTAATGCATCTCGGTAGCGATGCATCGTATTAATGTCTTCTTCCATTGGGCCAGGAGTTCCGTACTGCCTGTTATAATGGGAACCATCCTTTGCAAAATCAATTCGATATTTCGCGTCAAAAATGTATTGATACTGATAGTTTTTTCCCTTCTTCTCAATCGCAAGCATTGTATCCGGTTTTTGTGTTACTGTTGGTAATGCTTTACTTCTCTTTTGAAAATAAAGCTCGATTGTTTCCTCTGTTTCAGGATGAATAAATGTTCGTTTTGCAGTTGCGCTTTCATCAAGTGTCACATACAGCCCATCTTGCCGCACTTTAATAATATCTTGCTGCACCGTTGTATATTTTTTCGATAAAATTTGTCCGAGCTTTAAATATGTCCAGTATTCATATAGCCTTGCGACGTCTTTTACAGACATTTTGAAAATTTGTCCTCTTAATGTCAGTCCCCTCGATAGCATTAGAAAAATTTGATACGCATCTCGGTAACCAGGTGCCATTTGAATGACAAGAGAAAAGACGGAACGATCCATCTTCCCGATGTCACTCCAAAACGAGTCATGTAACTCATTTTTCAATCGGGATTTCATCTTTCTTACGTTTTGAAGGAGATCTTCATCAACTGACAACCGTTTGAATGTAGAACCTGATTCCAAGGTTTTATATAAATCATCAACTTTATGTAACACTCTCTGCATCATCCACTTCACAAAACGATTTTCTAGTGTATCGTACGATACTTCTTTACGAGCCGTAATTCCTTTAGTTGGAATCATATTTGTTTCTTGAAACAAATGTGGTCGTTTTCGTAAGTAATTCATTCCAACAGAATCTAGCCTACGAATTTTTTCGCCTTGGACAAGCTGATGCTTTGTAACAAGCGCATGATGTGGCTGCCTTTTAATATGAGAAATAGCCTTCATAAATCTACTAAAAGAGTCATTTAAAATACGATAAAATTCACTCTTAGAAGGATTAGAAGCTTGAATCGTTGATGCTCCTAAATATGTTCTTTTTAGTAAATGAAATGCCAAATTATAAATTTCATCATTTACTTCTTCCAAAAGCGCCTGGTAATCGTCTTTATAATCAAGCTTGGATGGAAAAACCTCTAATGTAACTGTTAATAACGAATTTTTATCGTCTCGAATTTCAAAGTCTGTATATCCTACTTCATTAGGAAATGAGAGATTTCCCATCAATATCTTCAACGGACCCATTTGGATAGAGCTAATTGCTTTTCGAAGTGATGGATGCTCATGATAAAAGGATAGCTCATTATTATGTTTCGGAATCACAACTAACTGATAGCTTCTATTTTCAAAGAATATAGGAGGATGCTCAGTCCAATCTACTAGCTCCTTTGCTCGAACATCGTACACTAAAATAGAATCAGCTGTTCCAGATACATGAAAATGCATCATTTCATCGGAAGCAATTCCCTGATATTCTTTTAAACTCTCATATTTTTCGTGATACGGATTTCCTTTGATGGTGAGTGATAAATCTGCTGTCTCAATCTTAATGAGCTCTATGTCATCATTAGATCCAGAAAGAGGTGAAACCATCGTATTCTAACCTCCTTAACATATGAGACAGTTTTTTCGCAGAACGCACATACTTGGCATTCGAAACATCTTCACCGTCATATTCTCGATTCGAGCATAATTCATATAATTTCTTTAATGCCTCTTCTGTCCGTCCATCACTTCCCGTAATACGCGGTAAAATCTTTTGATACATTTGATAGTCTAACGCCTCATCAAACGATAGTAATTCACTTTTCTCATTGTAGGCCATGTAAAAACAAATCTCGTCACGTATCCGGTACCCAATCTGCGCTCCAATCAGTTCAAGAATTTCATTGATTTCAATTAAAATATGAGATACTTTCTTCACGAGATCTTTATTGAGCTGAAAGCATTCCTTTAAATGAAGAAACGTGGCTGTCAAGGAACTATTAGAAACACGCTTTGCCTGCACTTCTTCTGCATCCATTAAAAACTCAAAGGAATCTAATTTCACTTGATTAAATTCAATCGTATTTGCACGATCCAGTACTTTTTTACTTAACGGATGTGTTGTTTCATCCATGTTGACAGTTCCAATGACATACACATTTGACGGAATCGTAATTCGTTTTCCAGCAATGGACTCTGGAAGAACAGCCGATGTAACAATCTCTCCCCCTTCCCATTTCCGGCTTTCAATCACACTTAGAAAATCACTGAAATAGTACTCTACACGTGCTAAATTCATCTCATCAAGAACGACAAAATAAGGCTTGTCCGGATTCTGTGCCGCTTTTTCAATAACTTGAATTAACGGTCTTTCCTGAAATTCACCTTGAATATTCACGTAGCCAAGTAAATCAGAACTATCGCTCCAATCAGGGCGCACAGGAATCAGTGTAAACTGCCCGTTTTCCTCAGTTGCACCTAAACTTTCTGCGAACCACTGAACAATTTTTGTTTTCCCTGTACCGGAAATACCAGACAAAATAACAAAGGGCTTCGTTTTTAAAGAAAGGAAAAAGTTAATAATATCTTGCTTATCGTAATAGAAACCTTTGCTTTTCATATAAGAAGATACATGGTCTACAATTTCTTTCTCATTCAAATCCATTTCTTTTTTCTCGTAAACCATTCCGTGATCAGTCCCTTTCTCTCTAAAAGCAATGTATCCCTCATAATAGCTAAGCATTTCTTTTAAATCGTCCACTAATTCTGCTTCACTTGGCATTCCATTCACATCATATGCAATGTACGCTGCTGTAGAGTTTGCATATCCCTTCGCTTTCGGACTTGTACCAAGGAAAATATCATCATCTTTTTTTATTTTTTTAGACATATGTATATGTTGACGAATCTCAGACTTAATCTTTTCCATTTCCTCTTTAGAAGTTTCCGTTACTCCTTGCGCCATCGTTAAATATAGTCGCTTCATATCTTCACTAAATAAATAAACGATATAATACCCTCTCTGCGTCGATGTCGTAATATCCTTATTCATAATAGCGAGCCATGGAACAGCTGCCCAATTACCTTGACCGACTGAACCAGTAACAATGTATTGGTTATAATCTATAAAAGGTAAGCGGGTAATCTCCGTTGTCATTTCATTTCTAACAAAAGAACCTAGTTTATGACCTGCGAAGCCTTCTCTTTTCGCCTCTAAGTACTCATTCATAACAGTTAAAAACTTTTTACGCAAATTACTATTCATATTATCTTCCTTCTCATTATTCGCTTTTACATATTGTTCAGCAGGGATCCACTCATCATTAATTAACCCTACCTTTTCAAACCACATTAACAGGTTATGCGTACGTTCCTTTGCGACTGATTCAACCATTAAGTTATCCCCGCGTGAATTTCGAACAATTGTCATTCCTAAATCCACTAGAGTTTCTTTCTTCTGAGGCTTAGAATAACTACTTAAAAGCTCAAGTATACATAAGGAAATTCGAAAATATTCATGTTTTAGAATCAAGCTTCGGATAAACATATCTTTATTATTTGATTGAATATATTCATTTAAAAGAGTTGTATTGATCTCATGAGCTTCATTTAGAAACCCTAGTAATCTTAAATCTTGGCGTCCTCTAGATTTGACTCTATATAAATTCCCTTCTACTTGCTGACTCAAATTTTGCGGATCATATGTACCATTTATTATCTCTTCTAAAAACGTCATCACTTTCTCGTATTGCTCACATGGTAAATCATCTGTTTGAAATTCCTTAAATGTAATGGCTGTTGAATTGTTAAGTGTTGTTACCGTTACAAAAGGAAGTTGTGCAAAGAAAGACATTAAAAAGGCACTTTGTTCACTTGCTTGTACAAAATCTTCAGTAGTTGCTGTGCGAATATTTATAAAATCTTGCCAAGCTTGCTGAAGAAGCTCAAAAGTTATCATAAAGTACGGCTGTGATTCTTCTCCGCTTTCGTACCTTTTACGTGAAGATTCTGTTTCAATATATAGTCCTTTATCATCTATCTTTGTGATCCAATTTGGTTTATTGGTGGTTATCTCGTTAACCTGGTTTATTTTTCGGGAAAATTCAATGAGTAGTTTCTCTAACATGTGCTTCCTCCATGGCGGTAATTAATTACAATTACTTCAAACATTCCTTTTCATACTAGCTTAGTCTTAAGCCTCTTCATATCATTCTATTTATATACAAGTATATATTTTCAAATGTAACTATTAAACAAATAAAACAGAATCTTGACCAGCCATACGCATTCCCATACTCAAAATAATCTATCACTATCAATCAATAATACAATATCGATCGTTTCTTAGAATATATCGGCGCTTTTCAAAATATATCGACCGTTCTTTGAAATATATCGGCGATTCGACATAGAATAAAGACCTTACGACACGATTCGCCATACAAAAGAAAGCAAATTCACCCAAAGCTATACAATAAGAGAAAAAAGAATCGTTCTTTTCAATATGGTTCAACACCATAGCAAAACGAAAAGAACGATTCTTTTACTAACTCACAACTCCACCCTAGTCCCCACCTTATGTTTGATAGCCTTCTCATAAAAATACTTCGCCACTACAATATCCACAACAGCCAGCCCGACAGATTTAAATACGGTAATTTCTTGATCGCTTTCTCTGCCAGTTTGTTCACCGCTAATAATTTGGCCAAGTTCTGCGTGAATATCACTTTCTTTGAAAAGTCCTTCTTGTATTGGGATTTGTAGGTCACCAGTTTCTTCTAGTGCTGCTTCTTTTGATTCTACTACTACTTTATTAGCTGAAGAAATGACATGAGATGGTAGTTCTTGCATCGTTGGTCGGAATGAACCGACAGCATTTACGTGAACACCAGGTTTTAATGTGTCTGAAAAAACTGGTGTTAAGGAGTTCGTTGTCGTGACAACAATATCCGCCTCACGTACTGCTTCATTTGCATCTGCGTATATGTAGACAGGTTTATTAAATTTCTCTTTAATATACTCGGCAAATTCGGCCGCTTTTTGTTCTGTTCGGTTATAAAGCATAATGTTTTCAATGTCTCGTACAGCGAGCATGGCCTGAACAAGTCCTTTTGCTTGTTCTCCTGTACCGATGATGCATAAGTTTTTCGCATTTTGGCGAGCTAGATATTTTGTCGCTACACCTGATAAGGCACCCGTTCGAATCATTGTTAAATACGATCCTTCTAAAAGGGCGAGCGGCTCTCCTGTTTGGAAATCAGATAGCATGACAACTCCGTTGATTGTTTTCTTTCCTATTTTAGGGTTATTGGGAGCTACTGTTACTACTTTTAATCCTAGTGCACCAAGGTCTTCAGCTACTGAAGGCATCATTAATGCGGTGTTTTGCGAATTAGAAAATGGCAAAGAGTAGCGAATCGGAGTGATCGTTCTTTCTGCAGAAAACTCTTTTAAAGCAATCGCCGCGTGTTCAATTACTTCATTCATATCTACTAAACTTTTTTGTTCAGCTGCGTTTATGACTAACATATTACCTCGTCCTTTCCTGAGTCTTTCTCCAATATAGCAATTACTTCACCATTTCATCTTCAATCCCCTTGTTTTCTAAACAGAAAACAACTCCAAACACTACGCCAATAAGAAGCCTTGTTTTAACGGATCTCTTGGGTCCATTACAAATTGGTGAAATCCTGTAATAAATGCCTGACCAGTAACTTTTGGAATGATTGCCTCATATTCGCCTATTTTTGTCGATGACAATACTTCTCCAACAAATTGTCCGTCAGTAATACATTCATGGACGAAACTTCCTCCTTCTTGTAGAACCCCATTTTCAACAAGCGTTGCAAGTCTAGCTGAAGTACCTGTGCCGCAAGGAGAGCGATCTACCTGTCCATCCGCAAAAATGGTTACATTTCGTAACATCGCATCTTTTCCATTTGGTTCATCTGAAAAGATAACGCCGTATATTCCCTTTAAATCTTCTTCGAGAGGATGTTTTACTTCCATTTGACTTTCAATGTAGTGTTTAATTTTTCCGCCCCATGTTTGAATAGCAGATAAATCTTTAAAATTTACTTTCAAACCAAATTCTTTACTGTCTACAACAGCATAGAAAGCTCCTCCAAAAGCAATGTCTACTTGAAATTCATAGCCATCAATTTTTACAGGAACATCTTTCTTGTAAACGAAAGAAGGAACATTTTCAAATGTCACGGATTCCACTTGGTTTCCACTGTATTTTGCATACGCGATAACCTCTCCTGCAGGGCTATCAATAATGAATTTTTGTTCTTCTCCCGTTACTTCGAACATGCCCGTTTCAATTCCTACCGTGATTACAGCAACAATTCCATGGCCGCACATTGTACTCCAGCCTTCATTATGCATAAACAATACTCCAAAATCAGCATGCGGACTTGCAGGAGGCGTAATAATACAACCGTACATACCATGATGTCCTCTCGGTTCATACATAAGAACTTCGCGAAGATGATCCAAGTGCTCCATACAATATGCCCGTCTTTCTAGTTGTGTTTTTCCTTTTATCGCTGGTACTCCGCCTGTAATAATACGCAACGGTTCTCCAGCTACATGTGCATCGATTGTTGTGTACATTTTGCTAATATTCATGTCTTGTCCCTCCGTTATTTGTACTCTCATATGAGACGCTTGTTATTTTAAAAGTTTCCTATATTTTTATTAGCAAATATTGTGCCGGAATTTAGGAACTGAATATTATCAATAACCAATCAATTGTATTTGCACTTTTTCTAAAAAATTATACCCTTTGCATAGCAATTTTTTAGACATGTGTATATTTTCTTTTACACTATTTCATCCTCTCGTTTTGAATTTATACCGAAAGAATAGCGTTTTTTTCGTTTTTTGAATATGACTTTGTCTTACCTTGATGGGCATGTGGCGATATCCCAGTTAGAACAAATGGTGACACCGGAAAGTGAAAAATAGTATAATTTTAACAGTTTTAGGAATTGTAGATTGCTTTGTTAGTAAAGAGGAGATGATAAATTTGCAAAAGAAACGAATAGTATTTCTATGTTTATTTTTTTCTATTCTTTTAATATTTTATATTTCCCAAAAAGGGTACAGTGACAAATATATACAATGGGGTGACAGTGTAGAAACTGTTAATACAGATCAACTTGAAAGAAATAACATTCCATATAAAGTTAAAGACAATAAAGTATATATTCCTGAAGATGCCTTTAACAAGGCGATAATGTGTTGTTCATGAAATCACAAATAATATGTAATTACATTCACATTCCGTTTTCAGGATATGAAAGGTGGCGATGTAATTTGGCTCAAGAATACAAGCTAATGGAAATACAGGCAGATGTATTATTTAAATATGATAGTTCGGGCAGAATGACAGAAATAAATGAGCCTGGAGGTCTTGTTGCCCCTTTATTTTTCCTTGGTGGTACCAGAGAAGGAAATGTCATTCGTTTCAATAAAATTTTCCCAAATTCAAAGATGGATAAAGTGTTGCAAGTTATTAACAACAATGAGCATATCGTTGACCTTAAAAACTTAATTGTTATTCTAAATGAGATAAGAACCATAAGTAGCATATGGATGGGCCCAGCTTACGTTTTTCCCGAAAATTTTAATATGACTTCGGACGCAGTAAGAGTAACAAATGAAAATAAGGAGTTACTAAAAGTGGATTTCCCAAATCTATTTGAGGAGTTTGAATGGAAACAGCCTTGTTTCGCTATTATTCAAGACGGTATTGTAGTTTCTGTATGTTGTAGTGTGAGAAAGAGTGCAAAAGCAGCAGAGGCTAGTGCGGAAACTTTGGAAGCCTATAAAGAAAACGGATATGGAACAAAAAGTGTTATTGCTTGGGCAAACGAAGTCAAGAAAGAAGGGTTACATCCTCTTTATAGTACAGCGTGGGATAATTTCTCTTCACAAGCAATAGCTAAAAAATTGGGTCTTCATAGATATGGAATAGACTTGCATATAAGTTAAGTTTTTGGTAATTAGCATCTAATTATCTTATTGGGTTCTTGACGCATGCCCTTCAAGTTAAAGACTTAAAATTACCCTAAAACATGGATTTTGTGCATTTAAGTATTCAAGACCACCATATTGAATACACCATGCCCCCAACAAAAAACACTAAACCTAGAGCTAAAACAACAAAAGCGAGTATTGCATTTTTATTATTTTCCATAAAATTGTCTCCTTGTAATTTTTTATTTTGTTTCATTTTTTATACTAAAAAACCTTTAGTTGTAATTATGGCTAAAGGTTGCGATCATCATACTTCTCACTTTATAAAAATTTCATATTTATAACTCTTTCATGCGAAGTCTCCTTTCCTGCAAGATTGAATAAGTGCAGTGATTTGTTCAATTATGGAACGCTATACATATCATGTAAGAAAGGAGATGGCTCTCTATTGTATACATACACCCTAGTTCGTTGAGAAGGAACTTTTTTAATCATAGTCTTATTTTTTGATTTTCAAGGGGTAGTACCAGCGTAGCTATTACCACCCGCAAAATCATGCGAAAAACTGTAAAACAATCACTGGTAATCGCCACGGCTGACAGGTAGCACCCAATCACAAGTCGGTCTATTAAACCAAGTGGTAGCATCACCGGGTTCGTATCGTCCAATATGAACATGAGGTCCTGTCGTGACGCCTGAATTGTCCACAAATCCAAGGCAGTCACCTATTTGGATTGACACCCCTTCCTGTATGGGGCCATCTGGTGTAATGTGACCGTACTGAGTGTAGAACCCATCAATATCTTCGACCAGAACCATATTATCATACTGGGGACAGTTGTTTGGATCTGGACAATGTGGGCTATTTCGTCTTACTATTCGTACGGTGCCCGATTCTATGGCATAAACAGGTGTGCCATGGACGAATCCAACACCGGGGGAGAACTCGCCCCATCTAATACCATTAAACACTAAATCCTTTGCACCACCGGGGGTATGATTAGGTCCACACCCTTGAGAGATTGTGACTGGTAACGACGTATCAAAGGGATGCCTACAATAAGCCTTCAATGTTCATCTCTCCTTCAATAAATTAATGTTTTCTACGTTTCACCTTTTACGTACGAAGCACATATGGATAAGAGCAAAATATGAGATTGACCTATTGTCGGAAATAGAGGTGGCGGTCACCCCATAAAAAAACTATGGGCACAAGTGGATCTCCACATATACCCTTACGTTTAACCTCCCCATATCTCCCTGAGTCTATGCCCTTACATTCCTTCGTTCTACCTCTCAAGAGATGAAGCCTAATCAAGTTCTTTTACGGGGGGCTTTGAAAGAAGTCCAGTACCAGTGTGCTCACACCATTTTGGAACTTTCATTGGCTGTTCTTATATGTGTTTGCGGGTGGTGACAACTACGCTGATACTATCCCCTCAATGCTAAAAAGCTTCTCAAATACATTTATCAAAATGGTTCATTTTTGAAATACAGCACCTGAAAGTACGAATCGTTTCCGTACCTCCTACACCCACCACATTTGCGAAGGTGTTTCTTCTATTAATACGCTTTTCAAATTCGTAACCGCGCGTTTAAATCCTTCTTCAATCGACATGATTGGGTCTTCATGTTCGATGCTTACGACGTAGTCATATCCGTACGTACGAAGTGCACTCATCATATTTGACCACTCTTTCATATCATGGCCGCATCCGACTGATCGAAATGTCCAAGCACGCGTTTGTACTTCTCCGTACGGCTGCATATCTGTTAGGCCATACATGTTAATATTGTCTTGATCCAAGTACGTGTCCTTCGCATGAAAATGATGAATCGCATTTTCTTTTGCTAAAATTTTAATGGCTCCGACAGGATCGATACCTTGCCACCATAGATGACTTGGATCTAAGTTGGCGCCAATTGCTTTGCTTGTTTTTTCACGAAGCTTTAATAGCGTATACGGTGTATGCACTAAAAATCCGCCGTGCAATTCTAAACCAATTTTCACGTTATGTTTTTCCGCATATTCCCCGAGCTCTTTCCAATAAGGAATCAGCTTATTTTCCCACTGCCAAGTGAATACATCTGCATATTCATTTGGCCACGGGGTAACGGGCCAGTTTGGATATTTCGCTCCCTCGTGATCCCCTGCTGTTCCGGAAAAACAGTTTACGACCGGCACGTTTAGCAGCGATGCTAATTGAATCGTTTTACGAAGTGTATCGTCAGACTCTTTCGCAAAGCCTTCTTCCGGTGAGATTGGATTGCCGTGACAGCTAAATGCGCTAATGATCAGCTCTCGATCCGTTACTTTTTTTAGATATGCTTCTCTTTTATCCTTATCTTCAAGCAGTTCATCTAATGGGCAGTGATGATTTCCAGGATAACAGCCCGTTCCAATTTCAACGGCGTGAAGACCTGCTGCTTTTACTTTATCTAACATCTTTTCAAATGAATGATCTGCAAATAAAACGGTAAATACGCCTAGTTTCATTTTATTTTCCCCCTATTTGACTCGTTTCATATATTTCATCGATAATAGCTGAGACTTGAAGCGCTTCTTCCGGTTTCACTACTAACTCAGCTTTTCCATTGCAGGCATCAATGAAGTTTTTAGCCTGCATAAAACTATAATCCTCTTCTCCCTCTATCCAAGTTGCCTTACTGTTCATTAGCATGCCGTTTTTCGTTGTGTAAAGTTTAAGTGGAAAAACGTTAATCCCTCCGTCTACACCGGAAATGCTAACATGTTCTTCGTCATCTTCAATATTGGCAGACCAAGACGTTTCGAGCAGCAATGAAGCACCGTTTTCGAATTTCATATAAGCGGTTACATGATCATCCACATGAAATGTCTCATGATCAAATGTTCCCCATTGATTTAACTGACCAGGTGTTCTACTTAATTCGTTGTACGCACTTCCAAGAACCGCTGTATGTTTTGGATTTCCCATTAGCCAAAGAGATAAATCAAGTAAATGACATCCATAATCTATTAAACTTCCTCCGCCTTGCAGTTCTTTATTCGTAAATACTCCCCACCCAGGAACTTTGCGGCGCCGCATCGCTTTTACGCGCGCTACGAGAGGACGACCTACTTCTGTCATCATTCTTTTTGCTGCTTGTGCTTCTTTCATAAAACGATAATGATAGGCAATTGCCAGCTTTCTATCAGCTTTTTTGGAAGCTTCCAGCATATCTTCGCACTGCTGCTTACATAGCGCCATTGGTTTTTCACATAATACATGAACACCTGCTTTCAAAGCCTCAACTGCAAATTCAGCATGGAATTTATTCGGCGTACAAATACATACAGCATCTACTTCTGTAAGCATATCTTTATAATCAGCAAATACTTGCGGGATATCAAACTCATTCGCTACCTCTGTAGCTCTTTCATGATTAATGTCACTCACGCCCCAAATGACGCATTCATCACCTAGTTGTTTAAACGCTGGAATATGCCGCCCAGTGGCAATTCCCCCTGCTCCAATTATGCCGATTCTCACGGTATTCACCTCTTATACGCGCGTAATTTGTTTTGTTTGGCTTGATTGTAAAGCTGCTAAAATGACAGAAAGAGATTTAAGTCCTTCTTCACCTGGAACAGCTGGTTCTTCATCATGCAAAATTGCTTGTATAAACTCTTCAATCACGTGAGAGTTACTTTGCCCACCTTCATCATTGGACTGAATTTTCCCTAGTTCATAATTAACAACTTCTCCTGTCGCATATTGAACGATTAATGAATAGACTGGATGTTCTTCTAGACGAATAATTGCTTTCTCACCGTAAATAATCGTTGAGTTATCTTCTTTACTCGTATAAGCCCAGCTTGCTGCAAGCGTTCCGATAATACCGCTTTCTGTTTTTAATACACATACTGCGTTATCATCAACATCAGCAAAATCTTTTGCATTGCTTTCAACAAATGCGCCAACTTCTACAAATTCTTCTCCGAGTAAGTAACGAAGTAAATCTGTTTTGTGAACGCCTAAGTCTCCCATCGCCCCAATAAACGCTTCTTCTTTTTTAAAGAACCAGCTTTCTTTGCCGTCCGCGCTCCATCCTTCTGGTCCGCCATGACCAAAAGCTGTACGGAAGCTATAGATTTTACCGATTTCACCATTTTGAATCAGCTCGCGCGCTTTTTGATGAGATGCGACAAAGCGCTGATTGTGTCCGATCATTAGTTTTTTACCATTTAGTTTCGCTGCTTCAATCATTGCTTTTGCTTCTTCTTCCGATGTGGCCATCGGCTTTTCACATAATACATGAACGCCGCTGTTTAAAGCTGCAATCGAAATAGGCGCATGCAGATAGTTTGGTGTACATACACTAACCGCGTCCACGGTGCCGCTAGCTAACAGCTCTTCGTATTTTGTATACGCTTTTACGCCGTATTGCTTTGCTACGCTATTTACACGTTCTTCATTTACATCACAAACTGCGACTAGTTCTACATTTTCATTGAATTGATACTCTGGTAAATGACGATACTTCGCAATGCTTCCACAACCAATAACCGCTACTTTTATTTTCTCCATGACCTTTATCCCCTTTGTTTCAGTTTACTTATTCGTTTTTACAGCAATTTGTTCAATCGGCTTGGCATTACCGTAAACAGGACGTTCTCTTTCTACTGGTTTTGCCCATTGAATCGCATTTATGATCACGCGTTGAATCTCTTTATTATGGTACGTTGGGTATGTTTCATGTCCTGGTCTAAAATAGAACACTTTGCCATTCCCTCTTTTATATGTGCAGCCGCTTCTAAAAATTTCCCCGCCTTCAAACCAGCTTGTAAATATCAATTCATCCGGCGCCGGAATATCAAAGTGTTCACCGTACATTTCTTCACGTTCAAGTTCAATGAATTCTGAAATTCCTTCTGCAATTGGATGGCTTGGCTCTACAACCCATAAACGTTCTTTTTCATCCGCTTCACGCCATTTTAGATCGCAGCTTGTTCCCATTAATGTTTTGAAAATCTTCGAGAAATGACCTGAATGCAAAACAATTAATCCCATTCCGCCTAATACACGTTGTTTTACCTTTTCAACGATTTCATCTGCTACTTCTTCATGTGCCATATATACTAATACATCCGACTGCTCTAATACTTCATCTGTTAATCCATGTTCTGATTCATCTAAAGTAGCCGTTTTTACTTCGAATCCTGCTTCCGTTAAAAATTCTGCAATCGTACCATGAATTCCATTCGGATATATTTCATTTACAACAGGATTGATTTGTTCATGTCGATTTTCATTCCATACAGTTACTTTTAACATTGTGACAACACCCCTTTTTCACTTTATTTGTGATTAGTATAGAAAAGATAAGTAATGAAGGATATGCTTAATTTAGCTGTCTTTTTATTCAAAAGTGTCATCATTTTTTTTAGTTATTAAAAATCGAAAGAGAAAATAAGAAGAATTATGATATGTTTTATTTACAAAAGTGGCATGTTCTAAAGGGGAGAAATTGCGTATGACTTTAATAGAAAACGATTTAGAAGTTATTAATGAAAAAGTCATTTATCAAAATCCGTTGCTGTTTCTAAAAATATGGGAAATTAATATGAAAAAACATCATTTCAGTACGATAGAGAAACACCCTTGGCATTATCATAAAGAAGTAGAATTTATTGCCGTCGTTGAAGGGAATTTGGGGATACAAAGTAAAAACGAGTATATTCTAATGGGCCCAGGCGATGTCATCGTTTTAGGGGCATCTCAGCCGCATCGTTCTCATAAACCACTGATGGACGATTTACGATATGTAGTGTTTCAAATCGATTTAGGGAAACACTTCGATGAAAGTATCATGCCGTACATATACTGTTTCTCTGAACAAACGAAACCTTTGAATGAAATAAACTATATTTTTGAAGAAAAACAAACTGTAAGAGATGAAATATATACTTTAATTATGGAAATCTTTCAAGAATCACAAACACAAATGAGAGGATATGAAATTGCCATTAGTTCTGCTATTAAGCGAATGATGCTATTACTCTTAAGAAATGATACACGCAACATATTAAACTATACAGAGGGAATTGGTCTGAACCGACTGCGGCCAGTTCTTGAATATGTAGACAAACATCTGGAAGATAAGATTACTGTAGAAGAAGCTTGCTCATTACTAGGACTTAGCTACCATTATTTTATAAAGTACTTCAAAAAAGTTATCGGTACTTCATTTATTGATTACGTTAATTATAAGCGAATCAAAAAAGCTGAATGTTTATTAATGACAAGTGATCTTAGTATTACAAATGTAGGTTATGAGGTTGGTATCTCCAACATGGCTCAGTTCTATAAACTTTTTAAAAGGTATAATCAATGCTCTCCAAAGGAATTTAAACAACGCATGCAAAATGAATTGGAAGCTAAAAAAGAATAAACAATGTACGCTAGATTCGTTGGACTTGCAGTTTCAGTTTCTACTAATTTAACAGTAGAGTATGCATATTGTGTAAAATATGGATTTGCTTTTCACCAAAAACAAGAGCATCAAGCTGTACATGCGAGAACCATTCTATAAAAATCATATATAAAAAGGAAATTTAGATGATTTCGCCGAATTTATTTATCATTGTATATTTTGAAGTTACTTGATGTTTACCGCGAAATGAACATAAACTACGTTAAAACTTGGTATAATATGCCAAAAGGAAAATTATGGAATTACCCTATATAAGGAAGGCTGATATGACTATGAGAAAGTACTATCATTTTCTATCGTTCATTTGCCTTTTGTCCCTGGCAGACTGTGGGGAAACGGATTCACATGATTATAAAAACATGGAGAAACGGCAAGAAAACAAGGGGGAAGAAGTAATGACTTCAGCTATATATATCGATCCAAAAATTGATATGAATAGTAAAAAGACGATTTCAATTATTATTCAATTTAAAACAAAACCGGCAAAAGTCGCTGTCGCCTTGGCAGAGGTGAACGGTGTTTCTTTAACATTAGAAGAGGCCAAACAGAACGTAGAGGATAGTCATGCACGATTTCAAAAGGATGTAAAAAGATTTTTAGATCAGAAGCAAATTCCCTATTCCATTACTCATACCTATAAATCTGCGTTTAACGGAGTTGCCATGGAGTTGCCAGCGAATGAGATTATAACATTGTTACAATCCACAGAAATCAATGCCATTTATACAAATCAGGAATACCATCTAGATCCACCACCTCAACCAACTTATCTTGATTAGAGTTTTATTCAATGGAGCGCGTAGTTCGCCCTTCGTCAACCATTGAACCTCTCCCACCTATCGCTGATATTATCCAGTTCTGTTCCCGTAAAAAGAAACACCTCTGTATATTCGTACTAATAAAATACGATATAAGAGGTATTTTTTCATGTCCTATATGGTTCACTTCAATAGTGAGGCCGGTCTTTTTATATTTTTTATCATTGCTGCAATACAGTTACTGTTTTCGGATTTGTTGTTACTTTAAAGCCGTAAATTTTATATAAAAATGAATCTTAAGTTGATGGATATGAGGTTGGATCCCCATACTGCTTCAAGTATAAGTAATACCCCAGAACGCAAAGCTTTTGCACCAAAATTCGTTAGCCTGTATAGAGAATGACTTAATACTACACCCCAACATGCCTTACTTTGAATAACTGATTTGATTTAATAACTTGTCTAACTCTTGACTACATTGAATGGTTTTGGAATGAAGAAACCCATACCGCTTATAAATATCAAATAATTCATTTCTCTTTTTCTCTATCTCTTGTGTTACTTGTTGTAATAAAGTAGCCATCCCTATAACCCTCCATTCGAATAACTCTCCAGTAAGAATTTTATCTTGATGTGACTGCCGAAATTAGCTGCCCCGTTGTTATCTTTTGCACCTGTTACAGTATAATCAGCAATAAGGTGAACGTCCTTGACTTTTAAAGTAATTTTATTTATTAATTGAAAGCCGCGCTTGATTTTGTCAACACTCATGACAACTGGCGGGTCAACGCTCAAATCTAGAGTAACATCTGCAACCCCTTTTCTCTGCTTATTCCTACAGAATAGAGATATAAAGGGTAAAAAACCGGCAACGTCATAATGAAGCGTCACCGATTCTTAGTTATCATATAGATTATCTATGATTTATCTATAGTTTGCACATGAGATGTTATAACGTACCAGTTGCTGTACCTGTTTATTTTTTTGGTTCAAGAACAATCAAACGAAGGAAGTACTCTAAGCCTTTTTTGCCGATTGTTTCTTTTGGCTTCACCGTTTCAGGAACGCCCACTTCTTTTTGTAAGAAGTTTTTCTCAATCATCTGTTTTGATCATTACATTACTCGTATAAAGCACCATCGTCTTTTTGTTTCGCTTTAACAGATAGCTTAGCAGAGTATGTTACACCTTGATAATCATTCGGTGCTGACTCATCAAGCTTTACGCCAAATGAAATATCAATGTATTCATCTGTTTCTAAATTCCAGAATTCGTTGTCTTTCCCTGATTCTGCACCATCACCCAAAAGAATTTCTTTTTCGCCAACAGCTGCAGCAGCAGCAAAGCCAGCTGCTTTAGGAGCATTCAAGAAACCAGTTACTATTTCTACACCTTCTGGAAGTTTAGCTGAAGCTAGAGAAGGCTGTACTTCATTCGTAGTTCCTTCGAATAATTCTTCTAGTTTCATTTGTGATTCTTTTAATACGTCTTGCGTTGGTTTCACTTTGTATTTAATTGCAACATAACCCACTTTGTACGTATCTAATGAAAGAGGTTTATCTAATGATTCCTTCAGTTTTGCTTGTAAGAATGTATCAGCTGTCCCTGTGTTATCAATAGTTAGCCAATCTCCAAATACTAGTTGTGATGGTGCAAAATTTCCAGCTGCAACAAGGTTCCCCTTCATATCTTCACCATTATTAAGCTGCACAATTGTATTTGTGATTTTACCTTTAACAGTTGTTTCAGAAGTAAACCAAGAATACGTTCCATAGCTTGCTGCAACTGCAATTGCACCAGCAAGTGTTGTGCCTAATAACGCTTTCTTTGCTTTAGCGATTTTCATAAAATAATTCCTCCAACTTAAAATAGTTTTTATTTGTATACAATTTCTTCATTCGTATGCTGTTTTTCTTTTCGGGAAAGACGTTCAAAAACCGTTAGACAGATGTAGCCTGTGAGAGGAATGGTGATGAACAGCAAAAACCCGATCGGACTGCTTGCAAAATTTGATACATATCCGAGTTTAGGTATTGCAGCTACTTGTTTTCCAACGAAATGATCCTTCGTGACAATCATAGAATCCTCAACATTGTTGTTGTCACCTTTTGTCACCAAACCAGCTTGTCCATCTTGTTCTTTAACATCTATTACTCTATGTGTAATGAATTTTCTATCTGATTCTTTAAAGGTTATAACATCATTCACTTTTATATCTTCGAATTCTACTTTTTTAATAAATACAAGATCTCCCGATTGAAGATGCGGCTGCATACTATTAGAAAGAACCGTTAATGGTGTGTATCCAAAAAAACGCGGTAAGCTGCCGGGATTTTTACTAGATTGATACACCGTAACACCGATATAGACAGTTAATAGAAAAAAAATAAGTAAAATAATATTTGAAAGCCATTTTATTGTTTTTCTTTTCATAATTTGGCTCCTAACATCATTATTTTTGTGTTGTTTTCTCATTGTTATTGATGTTGGAAGATTAATATAATTCCGTAAATTTACTATCACTTAATTGCCCCCTACCACTTTCAATCAAGAAATGTTTCTCGAACACAGTAGTAGGGGAATGAATTAGTTTACAATTCGATGAATAAAGTGCATTCTATTTACTGAATTCCCAACTCTTTCAAAATACTTTCTAATGTCTTACCATCATGCGTTTCTTTTGCAGCTGGTGGATTTTCAGCATATTTGTTTTGCAATAAGTAATTCTCTTTAACAAAGCCGATGTCTTTCGCATCAACAATACCATCAAAATTAATATCCGCCGCACGGTTGCTCGTCTGCCAAGCTTTTTGAATTTCAATCGCGTCTAAAACATCAATGACGTTATCTTGGTTGACATCACCAGCTTTAATATCAATATAATATGGGTCGATATAAAGCTTTTGACCAAAAAGTTCTCCCTTATATTCAAACCCAATCGGTTGTTTGCTGTGAACCTCAAAGTGACCAGGTACTTTAATATCTAAAGTATATGGATCCTTGCTTAATGGAAGCTTTCCTACTCCGTAATATCCCTCTTCGTTGATTGAAGAAGTAGCGTCAAAAGTAAATCCGCTTGAACCCGTGAGCTTTAGCGATGCCCCAACCTTTGTCCAATCTTTTTTATCAATAGTAGAGCTATACGGACTAGTGCGGAATGCGTCCGGCAATACTCGGCCAGAAGCGGCATTGAATTGCGGCAGAATTTCAAAATTGTAACCGGCGTTAAGTAGTTTGCTAGTTTGATTTTGACTATTTATTACAGTAGCCGTTGGATTGATGCTAGCATCTAAAGTGAAGATTTCATCCCTTATCTTTAATGTAACATCCACAACTGCCGTATGATCAAATGTCAAATTGGAATCGTTAAAGACAACCTTTACCTCGTCTCCATTCACTGTTATGGTTGCTTTGTCTGAAACTCCATTCGCAAGTTTGGCATCGACTAAATCCATTGCATTGCCATATTGCTCTTTCAAGTTCCAAACCACTTCTTTCGCATCGCTTACATTATCCAAGAATAATTGGCCTTTAATCGTTTCACCTGTTTTTACTTTTTTGATATCGCTTTTTGCATACGTAACAGGTGTCCCTTCTTTGACAAAGAAATATTCTTTTGTTAGTGGTAAATTACCGGCAAAATCAAATCCATCTAATGTATATCTCAGTGCTGGAACGCCTTCATCCAGGGCAACTACACCTGCCCATTTTCCGTCCTTATTCATAGAAATCGGATAGAGAGGTTTCTTAGGGTCCCAATTAGGAAGCACCTCATTCGAGGATTGGTCGATTTCTATTCCTACTTTCTGCATTTCTTCCACGAGAGGATCGGTAATTTGAATATTGAATGGATACGTTTGTTGACCTGGTTTGTATTCAATGAACGGAGACGGTCCATCTAATGAACTTGTAAATGTAGGATCTTCAACATCAATGAAAACATCCTTCACTTCTTTCGTCACTTTTCCAGCTTGATTTACAGCCGTAATAGTCAACTTATAGTGGCCAGGTTTTGCATAACTCTTTTCTTTTGCAATAGGCTGTTTAGGGTCCCCTGTAAATGCATAGTACGTCCCAGTAAAGACTGATAGGAGAAATTCTGTATCCTTTGGAAGAGAACTTGCTTCCTCCAACGTTCCGACAAAACCTAAATCTTTTCCTGTTTCTCCATCTTGCAGGGTTATATCCATTGTTTTCAAGGGTTCGTGTGTCATAAATTTGGCATAAGCAAGATAATTATAGTTAGGCGGACGTTTGCTTGGATCTTGCTTTAAATATTTCGGTAAAAAGGAAGGCGCAACGATATCTAAAGAATAGCCTGCATCATTCACAATTATGAGATTAAATGGAATGCGATACTTATCGGATGAATCCGCTTTATTCGTCAGTACGATAAACCCTTCGTATAGACCCGGTTTTGCCGTCTTTGGCACTGTCAAAAATACATTTTGTTTTACTTCTTTGTTGGCGTTTACTGTAATGCTTTTGCTGGTGCTAACGACAATACCATTTTTACTCAGGCTGTTCGTCGTACCTTCCGCTACATTTTCTTCTACAGAAACAGTGAAATTTTTGGTGATGTCACTGTTGTTTGTGAAGCTTATGTTTTTATTCGCACGAATATTGCCGATTTCCGAACGTTTGTAAAGGCCAAAGCTTATATCACCGGATGGATTTTTAACCGTCATGAAATCTTCGCCATCTGGTATGCGGGTGTCCTCGGTCACTTGCATTTTCATTTGACCATGAATGGCTTGATAAGGGTCTACACGACCTGCTCCCACTTCAAACAAACTATACTTGTCCTTTAACGGATCTGCCGTATTCATAAGTATTGTTTTAATATCATCTGGATCAAGCTTCGGATTCGCCTGTAATAATAATGCGGCAATTCCGGTCGTGTGTGGGGCAGCCATCGATGTTCCGGAAAGACGCTCATAGGCATATTTATAGTCTTCTTGATTTTTAGGGTTCGTAATATAAGAAGGGACTGTAGAAAGCACGCTCACCCCAGGAGCAACGACCTCTGGTTTCATATCATAAGTACGATTGGTTGGCCCTCTTGAACTGAAGTCAGCTAATTTATCTCCTTCGGTTACGATATCTTTCAAGTTGGAGAACGTAAAGGTCTTGTTTCCTTCAGCTATTTTCGCTTTTAATTGCTCTCCAGCCCCTTTTGTCATAGAGAAAGCCGGAACAAATTCAGTCGATTCCCCTAGATTAAGGCCTATCTGTCCATCAACATTGTTATACATAATAACAGCGGCTGCCCCATGTTCTTTTGCAAATTTGATTTTGTCATTGAGGGCAAAGTTCCCGCGTTGAACGAAAGCGATTTTCCCTTTAACATCTTTGTCTGCATAATCTCCTTGTGAACCTAAGCCTACATCGACAAGCTCAAGTGATTGCCCATTTAATGTGGAGAAATTATCTGCATAGCTCCTTCCCATGCTGATGAGCTCAGTGGACCAGTTTCCTGAAATGCTTCCTGTAAATGAAGTTAGCTTAACTGGAACATCACTTGCTCCGACAGTAAGTGCCAGTGCCGCTGTTCCAGGAGATCCTATTGTTTTGAAATCTGGACCAGAATTCCCTGCAGAAATAACAGCCGTTACACCATTTAACACAGCATAATTAATTGCAGTACTTATTGGATTATACGGATCGTTATCAGGTGCCCCTAATGAAAGGTTCATGACATCCATTCCGTCTGTCACTGTTTTTTCAATCCCTCCAACAACCGCTGCAAATGTTCCATTTCCATATGGTCCTAAAACACGGTATACATAAAGGTCAGCATCTGGTGCGATACCCTCTACAGACACTTCACTGTCATTTTTGTGCTGCCCTGCAATCGTTCCAGAGACATGTGTACCATGTGATGTGTAATAGGGACTTCCAAGTTGATACTCAGGCGCGCCTGATTTCTGCCAATCAACATACGTTGCTTCCATTGGGTCATTATCATTATCTACAAAATCATAACCACCTTTGTATGCATCCTTTAAATCAGGGTGATTATAGTCAATCCCAGTATCAAGAACAGCTACTTTTACGCCTTTTCCAGTAATGCCTTCCTTATGTAACTTGTCAATCTTTAAATAAGGAATACTCTCAACAGAAGTTGTGATTTTTCGATCAACATCTGTTGGAAGATCTTGCTTAATAGGATCAACCGTAACGGTCTGGTTTTTGTAGACAGCTTGGACAACATCAGATTCCAATAGGAGTTTTACTTGATCGGCTGGCAATTTCATCGATACGCCGTTATAGGCTTCTTTGAATGTCTGGGTGATGGAGCTAGAAGTGTTTTTTGTTTTAGAGTTCTCTTGAGGCAAGTATTTTTTGATGTCTTCTTTAAACGTTTTATGTTCTTTCTCTACTTTCGCAGCAGCGTCTTCATGTTTTAATGTTTTGCCTTTTGCAGCTGCATCTAATACAGCTACTTTACTAGGCTCCGATTTGAATTGGACAATGACGGATATATCTTCTTTCGACGCTAACTCCGCCTCACTGAATCCTTGCAGGCCTGTAGGCTTGTTCACTTGCAATTGATTCAATGCTTTACGTTGTTCCTTTGTCAAAGATGACAGAATGTCCTCTGTCTTAAGTTCTTGTGCTATTGCTTCAGTGGAAAGTACCGAATGAATAGGTGAGATTATTAAGCCCGCTGCAAACGCCATAGTAGCTGCTTTCTTAATGAATGAATGAATTTCCATAAGACCCCTTCTTTCCAATTTTGATAAACTTTTCAGAATACTGGTAATCAACTACCCATTTCTAAAAATTCTGAATATTAAACGTAAACCTACTTCTCCTCCTAAAAATTTATTTTCATGTATGAGATATACATAAAACACAGTGTAATTTTATTCTTTATAAAGAATAAATTATTAAACTTCAACATATCTTATCTTTTAGAAACCTATTACTTCTTCATCTCAATCATGATGGCCTTATACTTATTCAAGATAATAGGGGTATAAACTATCAATGTGCTTATAGTAAGATTAATCAATTTTAAATATTCTGTAAATTGGGGTAATAGAAATTAAGAATCTTAATATTCAGCAATAACCCTTCGCGAAAAATTTTGACCCTAATGTGTAAGATTTTCAGGTTCTGGTGCAAGAACTTCAAAACACTTGCAATGAATCTTTAAATCTTGGACATACTGATACTATTACTCTAAAAAAGGGGCATGATCAGTATGGAAAACCAAAATTTGTTCAAATGTAAACATTATCAACCTGATATTATTTTATTAACGGTGAGATGGTATCTACGGTACACACTTAGGTTTCGTGATTTGGTGGAAATGAGAGAGAAACGGGGCTTATCCATAGCTCACACAACCATTATGCGCTAGGCTCATCAGTATGGTCCTGAATTGGATAAACGAATCCGTCGTCATCTTAAGCCAATCAATGACTTATGGAGAGTTGACGAAACGTATATCAAAGTAAAAGGTCAATGGATGTATTTATATCGTGCTGTTGATTCAGAAGGGAATACCATTGATTTTTATCTTAGTGAATGGAAAAAATCCGAAAGTATGCAAATTGCGAATAAAAAATTGCATATTTTCGGATTTTTAATTTTATTCTTTATTGTGGTGAAGCACCCTTCAGTTTTCCAAAGGGCTAAAAAATCTAATCAAAAACTTCCCTATTTTTAAATTTACGACATCTTCCTTAGGACAGACAAAACGATGACTACTGGAGCATCTTCTTCAATTCATTAATTTCTCTCTGATACTTTGTAAAACCTGTATTCCCATAGGAGTGATCATTGTACCTTGCTTCTTGACACCTACCGCGACACATCCACACCGTTTGAGAATCGATAGCTTATTGCGAATTTGAGCTTCGGATAAGGGACGGGAGAGCAATGAGCGTAAAACAGTTCGTCCCACCCGCTCCTGCCGTTTACTGATATTCCACAGAATCGTCAATATATCCTCATAATCCATCAGGGAACCGTGGCGTGACAAGAATTGAAGGATGTCCTCTCTTTCCACTGTTTCCCCTCCGGCTGTTGGACCGTGAGGGGTTGACAAGATGACGCTGCTATTCAATATACGTTCAGGAATATGTTGTAATTCTACTGTATCTCCTTCTACGATTACCTTCAGATACTTTATGAAATTTTCCAACTCCCGAATATTACCTGGCCAGCTGTAGTTTAAAAGAACATTTTTCACTTCAGGTGTAAATCGTAGCTTTCTCCCATTATTATGAAGGAAATAGTCAATGAGGATAAAAAGATCCTCTTGCCGTTCCCTAAGATTTGGGATATTTAATGGCAAAACGTTGAGTCTATAGTACAAATCTTCCCGAAAAGCACCCTTCGACACCATACTATTCAGGTTTCGGTTTGTGGCAGCGATCACCCTGACATTGATGGGAATTACGCGATTTCCTCCTACCCGCATCACCTGCCGCTCTTGAAGCACACGCAGCAAGGCTGCCTGAATACTGAGAGGAGCATCCCCAATCTCATCTAGAAAAATGGTTCCATTATGGGCCAATTCGAATAGACCCATTTTCCCTCCTTTTTTAGCTCCTGTGAAAGAGCCCTCTTCGTATCCAAACAATTCACTTTCTGCCAAACTTTCTGTAAGGCCGGCAAAATTGACCGGGACGAATGGGCCATCCCGCCGGGTGGAATACCTATGAATCGCTTGGGCAAATACTTCCTTACCCGTACCGTTTTCTCCTGTGATCAATACGGTAAAATCACTTTCTGCCAGTCTGACAGCAACCTGTTTTGCAGAGGTGATGGACCCGCTTACACCGATAATATTTTCGAAAGAATATTTTGTCGTTAATCCCAGACGGCTGCTATTTTTGCGGATTTCCTGTTCATTTCGTTGAACAATCGTGACGTCTTGAAACGTAACAACGACGCCCATCAAATGCCCGTCCAGCACCATGGGAACTTTGGTAACCAAAAGAACCTTGTTCCGTATCTCCAATAATTGATTGGACTCCTCCGCGTGGGACTGAAAAATCTGATTTAGGTTAAACTCAGGGATTACATCCCAGCACGTCTTTCCAAGGCAATTCTCTGCAGACAGGCCGAGGATTTTCTCTGCTTCTTCATTAAAAACCGTAATGTGTCCCCATTCATCCATACTGATAATCCCTTCATGAACAGCATTAAATACGGATTCCAGCTTTTGATTTAACCGCTTCTCGTTGTTTACAGAATTGGCTAAATTTCTTCCAAGGCGGACAAAATCACGGAAAAACTCCGCTGTATAGAAATGCGCATTTTCTATAGGAAGATTCAATTGTTGAGCAATATCATAAATCGTTGTCAAATCAATCGGGCGTATGCCCAAATCAATCACTTTACCAATCGTCTCCGGGACAAGTTCTTTTAATCCATGAGTAACTGCCACATCGATACCCTCAAGTACAGGCTGAATTTCCGCTGGCTGTGCAACATATGGAATAAAGTGCAAATGATCAAACCCCAGGCGATTCAAAAGCTCAATGGCATCTACAATCGTGTCCATACTGTTCGAGACAAATAGACATTGGGTTCCCGGAGCTAAATCCATCAGTTGTTCGAGCTTTGGCCAATAAACGGTTCTTCTGGCAAACAGTGCCCGCTCATGGAGTAGTTTCGGTAAACGATCCACTATACTTTCGGCGGAAACTAGAATCAGATCACACTCATCCACTAATTGGCTATCCAGCTCTCCGTGCTCATGAACGGTATAAATCTGAATATTGGTACCGAAAAACATTCTCAGGTTAGTCTCAAAGGTTTGTGCTAGCTTTTCCCCTCTTGTTAGTAGTAAAATACTTGGTCTCCCCATTTTTCTCTCCTCTTAAAACCCCTTTTTCAAATAATAATAACCTAAAAACAAACGTAAAACGATACAAATTTCTAGGATATAGAGGGGTAGGAAATAATGAAACCTAGAGTGTTCATAATTACAGTTGTAGCCGTAATTATATTCCTTTATTTTGTTCAGCTTAATAAGGCGATTGCAAAGGAGCAACAGAAGAATAATCATCTTCAAGAGGAAATTGTCAGTTTTCAGAAACAATCGGAAATCTGTTTTTATGAACCTTGTTTATAATATAATAATGGTTATATTTTAGGTTATCCAATAACCGATAAAACAACCTAAAAACCGACTGAAAATCAGCATTTAATAGAGTATTTGTAGTAATTAAAATTGGCATAATTATTGCATAATAAAAAATATAACTTCTGAAGTTTATAACACAATGAAATGGGTGGATGGCCTATTGAGGAACCAATCAAAATAACGGGGTCAAAACTCCAAAGGAAAGAGGAGCAAGATAAAAAAAATTTTCGGAATTGGGGGATACTTCATGCAATCCATTAGGAAAGAGACAGCAGTTGAAAAGACAGCCGCTCAGGAGAAAATAGAGAAAAAAAGAAAATTCCTACAGCCTGACGCTTATGTTCTATTATTTTTTGTTGCATTGATCTGCGCTATTGCGACATACATTTTACCGGCAGGTAAATTTGAAAAGATAAAAAAGGGAGCTGTTTCCATAACGATACCTGGAAGTTATCACCCTGTTGCTTCAAATCCCACTGGTTTCGTAGACTTCTTTACTACGATCCAAAACGGAATGGTAAAAGGCGCACCGCTTATTTTCCTTATCCTATTTACAAGCGGAGCCTTAGCTGTCATTGAAAAATCGGGTGCGATCGATGCGTTTCTTAAGTCCACCCTTACTCGATTCAGGGATCGCTTGCTGCTTTTAATTATCCCTGTAGGATTCCTATTGTCTGCTTTAGGAACGACTGGAATTGTGGTCAATTCGGTAATCGCTTTCATTCCATTAGGATTATTTATCGCGCGTGGATTGAAATTGGATGCTATGTTCGGCGTTGCTCTTATCTATCTAGGAACCTATGCTGGTTGGAACGTACCTGTTTTTGCTCCTCAAACGCTTGGATTATCTCAGCGTATTGCCCAACTTCCACTTTTCTCGGGAATAGGCTACCGGATCATTATCTACCTAGCATTTCTGGCCGCTACTCTTATATATATATATTTGTATGCACGCAAAATTCAAAAAAATCCAACTAAAAGCATACTCGGCCCAGAAGCGTTCACTTCTAAGATTGCAGAGGAAGGTGATGAAGTAGAGACTACGGTAACAGTTTCCTTGCAGCAAAAGCTAATTTTATCGTTTGCGGGATTATCCTTGCTAGGTTTTATGATTTTCTCTCAGATATTTAAATGGACAGAAAATGAAATGGCCGGTCTTTTCATTTTTATTGCCATCGGCGCCGGTTTAATCGCGCGAATGAGTGCAAATGACATTGCATTCACATTTATTCAAGGCTGTAAACAAATGGTCTATGGAGCTCTCATTGTGGGGATGGCCAGAGCAGTGGGTTTAATCCTTGAGGATGCAAAGATATTAGATACCATCGTCAATGAATTGGCCAAGCTCCTTGAACCGTTATCTCCGATTGCCGGTTCGATTGGAATGTTTATTGGAAGTGCGGCTCTGCACTTTTTGATTTCTTCCGGTTCCGGGGAGTCTACTGTGTTGATGCCGATTCTTGTCCCTTTGGCAGATTTACTGCATATTACACGTCAAGTAGCTGTCCAGGCGGTTATATTTGGGGAAGGAGTAGTGAACACCATCAATCCGACATCCGGTGTGATGATGGGGGTACTAGCAATGAGCGGCATCTCCTATGGAAAATGGCTGAAGTTCATGCTTCCATTAACAGCAGTTTGGTTTGTTCTCTCATGTATTTTCATCATTATCGGTATGATGATCAACTGGGGACCTTTCTAAGAGATTGACCATTAATAAAGGGGACTTCAAATATGGATAACGTACTAGAATACTTAAAGCAACACCAAGAAGAGATCATGGAGGACCTAAAAAAACTTGTGCTAGCTGAGTCGCCTTCGCGTTCGAAAGTACGGGTGGATCAATGTGGAGAAGTGATTCAACAGCTGTTTAAGAAGCATCTTGACATTGAGGCGGAAGTGATTCCTCAAGAGCATGCGGGGAATCACCTGCGGTTTAGTTATGGGAAAGGCGATGCCCAAATTTTAATCATATGCCATTTTGACACTGTCTGGGAGGTGGGAAGGCTTTCCTACCGAGTAGAAGGAAACAAGGCGTACGGGCCGGGCATCCTGGATATGAAAGGAGGAATTACCCAAGCTCTTTGGGCGCTGAAAGCTTGCCGTGAGTTGGGGATTTCCTTAAACAAGAAAATCGTTTTCTTTTGCACTAGCGATGAAGAGGTTGGAAGCAAAACGTCTAGGGCATTGATCGAACGGGAAGCTTTAAAGAGCAGGGCTGTTCTCGTTCCGGAGCCGGCAGCGGAACATACAGGTGCACTTAAAACAGTCCGAAAAGGAATTGGCAAGTTTTCGATCCAGATTACAGGAAAAGCAGCGCATGCAGGGCAGAATCATCAGGATGGAATCAGCGCGATACAGGAAATGGCTCATCAAATTTTATTCTTGCACTCACTTACCGATTATGAGTTAGATACAACTCTAAATGTCGGCGTGGTACAAGGCGGGAGCGCCGGAAATGTGGTAGCAGAACAAGCGGAACTGGCTGTGGATCTGCGAATCAGCAAGTTCGGTGAAGGGGAGCGTGTTTCGAAAATCATTTATGGGCTAAAGCCGCATCTAGAAGGGATATCCTTACAGGTTTCAGGTGGAGTTACCCGCCCGCCTATGGAAAGAACAGCTCAAAATGAAAAATTGTTTCATCTGGCAAAAACATGTTCATCTGAATTAGGGTTTCACTTGACTGAGGAATCAGTGGGTGGAGGCAGTGATGGGAATTTCACTTCCGCATTAGGCATTCCAACGCTAGATGGGTTAGGTCCAGTAGGAGAAGGTAACCATGCCGAAAATGAGCATATTGAAATCGACCAACTTCCCGTTAGGGCTGCCCTGATTGCCCACCTTCTTCGTAAGTTATAATTTTAATAAATAAAAATGGAAGTGCCGGTTTGGTACTTGCATTTTTTTCGCTGATTTTTATCTTAGTGAATCGAGGAATACCACAGCAGCTAAATGCTTTTTTAGAAAGCCTTGGCTGCTGTTCATATTTCAAAACTTCAGGTGATAACAGTTGATAAAAATCCAGCTTATTCAGTAGCTATTCAACAACTAAGAGATAAACAAAAGGTGGGTGTATAATGCACGAGGGGAAAATCATTAAGTTTCATCGTGAAAAAGCTGGATTAACGCAAGAACAACTCGTAAAAGGAATTTGTTCTGTTACTCATATTAGCAAAATCGAACGCGGGATTACCGAGTATTCTTCAGAAATTATAACACTTCTGTCCGAACGTCTTGGAATAGATATGAATCAGGAAATACATTCCTTCCGTAATATTGAAAGACAACTACATCGTTGGCATGATTTCATTATTATGGAGTGTTTTAAAAAGTCAGAAAAGATAAAAAATAAACTCGAAAAGAACAAATGGTTATATCTATCTGACTATCACTTACTCTATAAATTGCTACAAGCAAAATACTATCTCTTATATAAGAATGAAAAGAGTGCATACGAAATAGCAAGAGAGGTACAAATAAACTATAAAAAACTAACCTCCTATGAGCAGAATTTATTTAAACATATCATGGGAAAATGTTATTTATTAAAAAAAGACATTCCAAGTGCAATCAATACTTTAAAAACAATCGATGCTGGAGAATATAATAACCCTGAATATTACTATGATTTAGCTCTTGCCTATCATAAAATGAATTCTAAATTGATGGCATATTACTATGCTGAAAAAGCATTGCAGTTTTTCAAAGCAAGTAGCAATTTCCGAAAAATCATTGATGCAGAAATGCTTATGTTAATGCAAATAGAAGAAAATGAATACTTTGATTTCAAAGAAACGGTTGTACGATATGAAAATTTAATTCAAAATTGTGACTTATGCAACGTCCCATATAGAAAGGCTTCTCTCATACAGAACTTAGCACTCCAGTATTTTAAGAGAAAAGAATATAACAGAGCGAGTGAATTGTACAAGAAGGCGATAGATTTAAAAAGGGAGACTTTACCACAAAATTTAACTTCTTTATACGGCTATATTCAAAGTTGCTTTAAAGGAAATTTATTATCTAATAAGGAATTATTACGTCTTACTCATGAAGGCATGGCCAGTGCAACAAATGCTAATGATTTTTTATCTACCATACTTTTTACCCTTCTTGTTTATCTAATAGAAGACAAAGAAGATTATTATCATGAATATATAGAAACTTATGCTTTACCATTCTTTCAAGCAAATAATTATGTAAAGTTAGTGCAGCTATATGAACAAGAATTATTTAACTATTATTTTAAAACGGGGATGAGCGATAAAGCTTTAAAACTCTCCTACAATTTGATCAATAAAGAAATGAAATAAGAAAGATAAAGAAATGCCCCATCAGGAAACTTTCCTCTTGCTTGCATTAATGTCCCGTTACCTTGCTAAAGGGGAGATAACAATGGAACTTTGCATAATAAAACAAGATCTTTGTTAGCTGATGGGGCACTAGTTTTACTTGTAAGTGTCAAATATTCCCCACCTATCATTTTTAAATTTTTCTCCATCAATTCTATATTTTATGTTAAAGCTAACAGGCCTTACAGAATTTCCTTCATATACAGGTCTAATATCAACTATAACTTCCCGCTTATCTCTTAAAGCTTTTGCCCAAGCAGATTCCAATTTTTTATAAGCACTTACATTAACATTACCATTCATTGCAACTATATTATCAATAAACGGAGATCCATTAAATTGTGTACCGATTAAATGTCCACCATGGTCCCCTTGAGTACTTAGGAGCTTTAACTCTATCTTCTCCTCCAGCAGCTAATTGATGCTTACTATTACGTTCTCCCATCTCTAACGTTAATTCTCCGGAAGCTCTTTCAATTCTTCCTAGGTCATCCGTCTGATACAGATATCCATTCGTTTCATATTTCACATTCGGTTTCAATTTGAATTCATCTAAAAAGTGAGTACCATCTTTAATTACATCCGCATTAGCCTTACTAGTGTTACCCGTACCCTTTGTTTTAATCTTAAGATAAAAAGCACTTGTTGCCTATAGGAGACAATCAAGTGCTTTAAGTTCATGTATTTTTAAATGGCTTCAAGTTTATAAATTTTATCGGGTTAGAGTGACCGTATGACATCTTTTTTTCTCGTAAATATCAATCATATTTTATCCCCTTTATCACATAATTCGTACAATGTACCATATGTTGATTTTGGATGAATAAAAGCAATTTGCGCGCCTTGTGCACCAGTTCGAGGTAATTCATCAATCATCTGTATTCCATTTTGCTTTATATACTGAATTCTTTGTTTAATCGATTGGACTCCAAATGCTATATGATGAATACCCTCACCACGTTTTTGAATAAATTGTGCAATTGCACTTTTGTTACTTAGTGGCTCTAACAATTCTAGTTTACTTTCTCCTACTACTAAAAAAGCTACTTTTACTTGTTGTGATTGTACTTCTTCTATTCCTAAAAGTTTCAATTTTAATATCTCTGTATAAAATGGCAAAACTGATTCTATAGATTGTACCGCAATTCCGATATGGTCAATTTGCTCAATCACTTAATATCCTCCTTCTAAAATAGCCCATCCGTTTTGTTTTTATTATTATATTTCTCATTAATTTTTTATTCGTCATACAGACTCTTCCTTCTTGAAATCTATGACTTAACTTAGTGATCCCTCCATATGACCATACTAACTTCGGACAAAATTTAAAAATAATAATTATGAAAATTTAACTTAAAATTAATACTTTCTAAATGTTGGATTATTTATAGGCGAGAAACCTAATTCCATTTTTTGTTTATTTGACTTATTAAAAGCTTCTGGGTGCTTCTCTAACATCTCTTTCCAATAAAGGTCTTTATCACTTAAACAATCTTCTGCGTTTGTATTTTTTTGCCCCTTACCAACATAAGGTATCTCAACAATCAACCGCGGATCAGCAATATATTTAGCTTCTATCTTACTTAAATCAGCACCACGATAGGCTCTAATAGGATCGTCAATATCGCCTATCTTCTTAACCACTTCACCCGTACCCTTAACACTCTCTTCCAACTTAGAAATCTTATTATGAATAATCCCTTTCGACTCGTCATGGCTCGCCTTCGCCGCAGCTTCCCAATTCGTGCCACGACGAAGTCCCATGACCCCATCAACGGGTGCTAGAGATTTACCTAATACGAAATCTTTCGCGATATTGAATCCACCTGTTGTACCGTTTACTACCTTAGCAACTCCGCTTTTTATCGCGTGATCCCAGTCATTTATTTTGTCTGCTGTTTTCCAGCCTTTTCTTCTTATGTTCGTACTGATATAAAAAATTTACACTTAGTACACTAATAAAATTATAATACTCTTTTCACTTTTCATGCTAAAACGAAAAAAAGCACTCGTAGTCTATTGTAGACAATCAAGTACCAAGTGAAGTAACCTTAACAAAAAAACAGGCCAATCATAGTAGTATCTGACTATAATCGACCTGTCCAATGTAGCGTTATTACGTTAAATAATGTATACTTTTTCAGTTTTTATGTGCATATATCTCAACTCAACAATCTTCCTACAATTAAAACAAATAGTATATTAGTTATCATAGGATAAAGTATTCCATTTAGTACTAGCTAGCCCTCAAATTATAGATTTCCTGCTAACATTAAAAGGATCTACGTCATTTTCCTCTAACAACTCTTCAAATTTTTCTGTCCCGTATTTTACAAAACATTCATATTCCGACCGGGAAATAAAGAATGCTAACAGAATTTTACCATCTTGATCTTCACTTCCAGTACGTACATCACTATATTCTTCTGGGAAAGCGAATGGTTCAGTAAAGTAAACTGCACTTTTATTGTATTTTTGAACAAATGATTTATCAATACTTTCAATACCACTAATTGCTGTTCCTCGGCCTATTTCTATTCCATTACCTATACAATAAAATAAAGCATTTGCAAGAATATACCCTGTACTATTAAATGCTCCATCAACTACCATTGAAATTTCAACATTATCCCCTACTATTTCTTCATATTTACTGAATCCAAGTGTATTAAAAACTAAACATTCTTCAAATACATTTTCATATTTTAAAATTTGTATACTTGGAAGCTCTTCATTATTCTTAAACACCTCTCGGTCTATTGGATCACCTAAATATTTACTATAATGGTCATAATAAAGTTCTCCGTAATTAATCATTCTTTTACATCTCCTTTATATGTTCCTTCTATTCCCTCAAATTTATGACTTATATTACATTCATGACATTGAACCCTTAGTCGAGCATTATATTCATCCAATACTTCTGCTCGTGTTGGTTTTACTTCACCCGTACCCTTAAAATAAAAAGCACTCGTTGCCTTTCTTAGACAACCAAGTGCTTTAAGTTCATATATTTTCTAAGATTTTAAGTCGCTTTAGGTTTGTACGTACAATCATTTGATACTGATAATATGAAATCTTTTGTATTTCATGGTAAATAGTACGTTTAAACTAACGAACTTGTACAAACTACTTGTATGGTACAGTACCAATAAATTTAATTTCTATATTTTCGGATTCATCTCCACTTTTCACTTCATTGTATTTAAAATCATAGAGTACAATCACAGAATTAATACTGTATGCTAAATTATCACCATTTATTAACTCTTTTATTTTGGGGATAATTAGTTCACTATAAGAAAAATCATTTAAAATATCGTCTACATTATTTTTAGGATCTTCATAAAAACAAATTTCAATATTATCTTCATCATAATAACCAAATTCAAAGTTTATCCCAAACCTTGAGTCTATTGAATCTCCATCTTCCGTATATTCTATATCAACATACTCCTCAAGATTCTCAAACGATTTAGAAACTCCAAACCACACTGAAACCATTCCACTATATTCCATATTATCACTCCTCATTTTTTTAAAGTACCTGGTAACCCTTCTACTCCACCCTTGTATCTATAATGAGACCACATCTGTAACCTTCTTACAAATGTATCATAGTCAAGTGATGTGTCTATTATCTCTAATATCTCATTATGCGCTCGCTTAGAACCCGGTGCACGATGATGTTTTCCTGGTGGATTAATAAACTCAACATCTTTTGTTGGTGTTCTCAATTCTTGAATTTGTTTAGCACTTATACCCCATCTTTTAAAAGTAGGTGCTCTTGCAATCATTAACCATTCATGTAATTTTCCAGGCGATCTCAATCTTGAAGAAATTACTTTTTTCACTTCAGGATTAGCCCACGCTATCTCTAATTCATCTAAAGTTATATTGTCAAACCACTTAATAAACTCACCATCTCTTACACTAGGAATATCTTTTGGACTATAAATATTAGTACGAGATGTAACTTTAACAAAATTATTTTGAATAACTTCCGATTTCCTTTGATTTGGAGTTTGTCTCTTTACTGTAGCTTCACCCGTACCCTATGTTGTAATCTTAAAATAAAAAGCACTTGTTGCCTTTAGTAGACAATGAAGTGCTTTAAATTCATATGTTTTCTAAGTTTTTCAGTCGCTTCAAGTTTTATCACGTTTTATTGATCGTATGACACCTTTTATATGTCATGACAAGTATTACATTAAAACTTACGAGTTTGTACGAGTTCACTAGTTTAATGTCCATTCCATGTCTTTATATTCGTCGCCCAGTAAAATGTCATCTCGCCTAAGTTCGTACTTCTTTTTCTATTCTATCATTGCACACAGTACTCCATGATGGTACAACCATCATGGAGCATGTACTTTTTAACAGCCTATTTTTTTTCATCCATCTTCTGCTTTAAATATTCAGCAATTTCTGTTTGCCCTCTTTCAATAGCAAATGCATAAGCATCCATATCTTTCATGGTGTCACCAGAGTATTTTATAGATATATCTATATTGTTCTCAACTAACAATTTAACAATCTCCAAATGCCCACCGTATATTGCAGCAAACAGAGGATTTCTATCTGGTTCACTAATATCAATCTCTACATTCCGACTAATTAGATATTCAGCAATATCTAAATGTCCTTTTGTAGTCGCTCTTTCAAGAGCATTTGTAGAGAAAGTTCCACCTTGTGCATTAATATCTATTCCAGCATTAATAAGATATTCTACTATCTCTAAATGTCCATGAGCTGCCGCTACATGTAACCACGTACCAAAAGGTGTCATCCATGTTAACATTTCTGGTTCTTTCTCAAGTAAATCTCTTAAAGTATCCAATTGACCACTTTTTATGGCACTTCTAATATCTTTTGCAAATTGAGTCTTATCCATATTAATTTCTCCTTTAACTTCTATTTTCTAGAAGCAGCTTGTTTTCCAAGGTCTTCTAGTATTTCAATAATATCATCTAAATCTGCACCTGCCGCATCAACTGCTTTCAATTGATTTACAACATTCTCTAAAGCTGCAATACTATGTTGTCCGGCAACTCTATTTGGCGCCCAAACTAAATTTTCTTTACCAATTATAGGGTCAATACCATATTTTCTTAATAATTCTTGACCTTCTTGAACGAGTTTTTGTTGAGCCTCACCTAAACCCTTTTTAAATAGAATATGATGTGCATGTGGATCTATCATAGCAGCAGGTGGCTCACCTATAAGTCCTCTAAGATACTTACCAAAATCAAGTTTAATTAATGCTTCATTATATTCTTTAGTAATGCCTAAATCAGACATCTTTTTACTAATCTCAGACAACTCATCTACACTAAAAGTATTATTTTGAATAGCATTTTTAAGCTTATTCATCTTTGTGGCATTGACACTACCAGCCTCGACTATATCATCAAGATAATCGCTTACAGTGTTACCCGTACCCTTAGAACTGGTCTCTTTCACTGAACTGCTAAAAGAAAATTTCTATTTTCAATAAGACTACGTTTTCGAACTGTAATCAATCGTAAATATCTTTTTATCATCTGATCCTTGAATTCAAATAAAAAGTTTTTTAGTAGAAATAAGAAAAAGCTCAATACGACCAAATTAATGGTGTACTGAGCACATTAATCACTTATATAATTACAAAATTTTAAGTTTAGATTAACTCACACAATAATTAACACTAAGTTTATTATTTATCTTTCAAAAATTTTAAATACTTTCCATCTTCTGCACTAAAGCATCTACCTCTGGATTTCTTATTAGCTATCTCTAAATACTCTCTAGCTTTAGAGAAATCCCCTACCTCATAAGCCACCTTGCCAGCCCAGAGTTCTCGTTCACCTGTATCTCCTCTTTCAGGATCTGCGACAAATATTTTATCAACCCATTTTTTCATCCGTTCAACATCACTTAATAAAATAGAGATATCTAAAATACCCCATATTATTAAAAAGCTCTCGTCATAAGTTACTTTATCATTTGGAAGTTCTTCCCATGCTTGCTCCAATAAAAAAACAGACTCTTCTAAATTCCCCTTATCAAACTCTTCATTACTCTTATCCATTAACCCTTGTATATAGGCACCTTTTTCACCTGTTACATAAGCCATTACTATCTACCTCCTAAATCTCATCTTTAATCACTTCAAAATATTTATCATCTTCACTATAAAAAATCGAATATCCTTCAAGAATATATGCCCTTAGCAAATACTCTTTAGATTTATTAACATCTCCTAATTCATACAAACTTTCACCGAGACGTAACATAATAAAAGGGTTTTCTATTCCATCAGGACAATTAATTGCATTAAATAAAAAGTCTTTAGAAGCGCCAAAATCTCTATTCATATAACATGTGTCACCTAATGCTGTGTAAATCCATGTACTTGCTGCCCAATTATATTTAGGTTCTGGAACTAAATATAAGGCTTCCAAGTACATTTTTATTGCATTCTCATATTCAAAACGATCAACTAAGTCATCACCTTGAGAACATATACTTACTATTCTTTCATACAGTTCATCCTGTAATTCCAATATAAACTCCCCCTAATTATCTGGTGGTGAATATGTCTGTCCTAAACTAGCACCTTCAGAACGGTTTTTACTATAGTGTTCCAAATAATAATTATCTGGATCAAGCATCCAATCTCTTACTTCTTTAGACTTTGGTCCATAATTCCGTCCAACTTCATTCCACCAAGTAACTGCATCTGTTTTATGTGCCATATCTGCTTCACTTAACGGACGCCACTTATTGTTACCGTCTAAAAATTCAGTTTTACCACGTACTGTTCGTATTTTTGGTGGATCTTCATTTTTCATTCTCTCTATTACTGCTTTACCAGTCCTGGAGTCTTTGCTAGGTGTACTACCCATATATTCCAAACGTTTAGTGCTGCCACTTGGTTCAGGTAAACCCACTTCTTTGTTACTTGCGTAACCCCCATCAGGTCGGTGCCATCTTCCACTTGCATCTTGATAATAACCTTTAGGAACATCACCCGTACCCTTAACAGCACTCTCTTCCAACTTCGAAATCCGACTCTGAATAATCCCTTTCGACTCTTCATGACTCGCCTTCACCGCAGCTTCCCAATTCGTGCCACGATTTAGTCCCATGACTCCATCAACGGGTGCTAGAGATTTACCTAATACGAAATCTTTCGCGACATTGAATCCACCTGTTGTACCGTCTACCACCTTGGCAACTCCGCTTTTTATCGCGTGATCCCAATCATTTATTTTATCTGCTGTTTTCCAGCCTGTTGTTTTTAAGTTATGTAGCCATATATTTTTACTATTATGCAATGATTGTACCACATGTTTGGTTGTATTTGGATTTAATACTTTGCCTGCATCTTGCATTTTTGATAGTTTCGCCAGGGATGCAGCGCTATCTAATCCTTTAAATCCTTTTACCGCTGTTCCAAGGACTGGGATGGCATCGAGTGCTCCGAATATCCCGTTCTCTGCTCGTTCGGCATCGCTTAACTTTCTGCCGGTTCCCCAATCTTTTCCGTCGTATGCACTCTTGATTTGTAAGCCTCCATATAGTGCTGAGGCTGTTAGTCCGGCTGGCGGGCAAGCAATGGTTAAAATGATAAGTCCGGCTCCTATTGCAAGATCACGCCACGTCTCCAGCTTTTTTTGTTCGTCTTCTCTCGTTTTGTACTCGAATCCACGCATGGATGGGACAAGCTTACGGTATTCGGCGTAATCTAGCTTTGCATCTGGATTTTCTTGTTTTATTTCTTTATACTGTGCGCGGAGAACTTTATCAAACGCTAAGGAGTCTTTGAAAATATCGTCCACTGTTATTTTATCTTTTTTCGTCGTAATCGTTTGTGCCATGCCATAGCCGTGTGCGTTTGGCAGCGTTGTCGTAGAAGTAGAGCCAATGCGATTTTTCGTAGAGTAGTTTCGAATCGATAGATCTCTCATTTTCCCCGCAAATTTGTCCATGTCCTTATAAAAAGGTTCATCAATATGTCTCGATACAGCTTCCCCTGCTTTTTCGCAGTAGTTTCCTAGTGTAATATAGTCGTCAAGCAATCGATTGATTTTTCCTTGCTGACTCGTGTGTTGAAAGTGAATACTTCGGTCGGAGTCTAGAGAACGTATTTTTCCCTCTATATTTTCTAAAAGGTCATTGGCATGTTTTAATTCCATTAGTGCATCTTTTGTGAGTTTGTCGATTCCTTCTTTCATTTCTTGCCAATCACTTGGCTTGTAATGCACATCCATTTCTTTTTTATCCTCCCTTGCCGTATAATGATTAACCGCTGATACCTAAGATTTTTTGTAATTCTTCATCCTTTTTTATCATTTCTTCTAGTGTATAATTCACAACGAGTGCCGCTTGTTTATAGTTGTCTGCGAGTTCCATCGTTTTTCCTAATATATCTTTGTACTGCGCGATGACTTTTGTTGCCTCTCCTTTTTTGTAAAAATCACAGCTTGCGAGACTATCAATATTTTTCGCTACGCCATCAGCATACAGGTTATAAATATTTTGCAGGCGCGTTGCGATATCAACCATTTCTGTGAAATTGACTAAAACTTCTGAGCCGCCACCTCCAGAACTGCCATCCGTCATTTGTGCGTGCATTAGTTTATTCCTCCTAATGATAAACTTTTTGGATCAATAAATTTCTTATATGGCATTTTTAACACATCATATATCTTCTTATTTAAAGCATATAGACTAATCCATTCATATCGTTTCCGTTCTACATCAATTTGGATATAGTCGTCTCCCTCTGTGAAGTACAAGAAACAATCCCATTTTCCTTGTTCTATGAAACTTGTTGTACGCGGTCGACTGAATGTTTCTATTGCTAATATTTCTTTTTGCGACAAATCCATTTCTTCAAATGTTTCCTGTTCTTCCTGCGTCATCTTACTTGTTAAAAACGTAGTATCTTTCTCTCTCGGTTCTCTCATTAAAAATGGAACTCTCTCTAATAACGATAAGTACACATCCCGCTTCGGTATGTAATGGAGTTCATATTTCTCATGTGGCTTTATTTCTGTTAGTACAGCTACTCGGTCTTTGTCATTTGGTAAAAATCCTATGAGCAGGTTATTGAATCGCGTATATTCCTGACTTTCTTGATAAGCTTTCAGTAATTCAATGAGTTGGAATGCAGCCATTGTCAGTCCGCCATCTTCCATAATGAGCCCTTTTTTCCTTAAACTTTCGGTTGCTTTCGTTACACACTCGGCATCATCCATGATGAGTTTTTCACGCTCTGGTAAGCCAAATAAATAAGTAACTCCAGCTGCACCAGCTAATACATATAATTCAGAAGGACTGAAACTCTCTATGATATTTTGCATCGTTTGATCCCTCATTTCTATCAGATTTTACCGAAAGAGTACCCCTACTTCAATTTCGCGAAGGGCGCAGCCCAGAAATAAGTAGCGGGGTGAATTTCGGTTTTTGCTAGGCGAAACACTTGTTCTTATGATATGATATTCCCATGCACAAGTTGTACTTTGAAAACTGAACATACGAAGTTGTAGCAGGTACATATTGGCTCTGCTATGTAAAATGTTCAAGCCTAAAAAGTAGCCGAAGACGTGTTGATGATTCTTAAGAATCTTGCAGTAGGCTCATACGCAGCCCCAAAAGCAAGACTAATGGGATAGAGGGGTTGGGTGTTTTTAGCACACCATTGTGTCAACTCCACTAACGTTAAGCGTTCAGCAATGTTCGATACGTTAGAAACCCCTACTTCAAACGAAGTTAAGTGGGGGAGTATTCATTACAGGTTTTTAATCGTTTGTACTTCACTTGTGTTAGAGAATGTATGAATATGTTTGTCGAGATCTTTCAACGCTTTCGTATGATCTTCAAGTGCGTCTGCCATATCTGCATTTAACTGAATGATCAACTCCAAATAACACAAAAATTCATCTCGTGTTTTTCCTTTCCAGTGAGAGCTTGTCACAGTTGCTTGTAAGTCTTTTGCTTGTTGGAGCGCGTCTTTTACACTATTTTCGATTTGCTGTGCATAGGAAATTGCATTTGCCGCTCCCTCACCAGAAATTTCAATTTCTTTCCCACTCATGTTTAAACCTCCGTTTCTACTAAACTTCCGTTATAATTCGTAGTTTGCATTTATTTTTTCTTTGCCGCAGCTTCCCGTTCTTCTGCCACTGCTTTTGCTTTATACTCTAAATATTTGCTGTATGCTCTACTTTTAGCATGTGTAACGTTATCTAAAGAATGCTGAAAATGAGTCATAAGCGCAGATAAAGTATCATCTTTTTGGTGACGTTTATCCTCAAATTCCCGAGCTGGAATTTTCCCAGCCGGCAAGCCATTACTTTTTGATTCATAACTTCTCTTTGCCGACTCTGCTTTCTCAATACGTTGTCTTACTTGTATTTCCTTAGATTTTAAATATTCATATAACCGGTCATATTCATCACGTTTTCGTTCATTTTCTGTATAACTAATATGAAAGAAGTTACCAACACTATCTAAAAACCTTTCTGACATTTCTAAACCTCCCCATTTCTGTGAATGCAACATGCTAGATTGGTATTTTTTTATCCACAATTCCATTTTCTATTCACAAAATGTTCAATACCGTCATTTTATCAAACCGCTTATACATTTACCATATTTTATGAAAGAAGGAACATAAAAGGATGGCTTCGGTATATGAACCAAAACCATCCTTTTATTAAATATCGTCCATTCAAACAAATTAAGAAGATTGTTATCACAAACGCCAAATCTATATTTCTCCTTCTATTCAAGCCTTCACCTGAAACGCCCCCGATGAACTTACCATATCCGCCACTGCATCCGGAATTTTCTCTGCAATCGACTCCCCAATTTTCAAGCTCGCTGTTGCCGCCGGGGACGGGGCATTGCAAATATGCATGGAGTTCGTGCCTGAAATAATGCAAAAATCATCTACCATATTTCCATTGGACATAATTGCCTGTGCTCTTACACCAGCATGAGTCGGAACGATATCCTTATCCGTGAGCTCTGGTATTAAACGCTGCAAGCTTTTGAGGAATGATTGTTTACTAAAAGAACGAATCATCTCTTTCATGCCTTCTTTCATGTTTGGCATTGCCATTTTCCAAAAGCCGGCATACGTCATTGTTTCCATAAAGTCTTTTAGATCAAAATCTTTTTTTGTATAGCCTTCGCGCTTAAAACTTAATACCGCATTAGGTCCTGCATGTACGTCTCCGTTTATCATTCTTGTAAAATGAACGCCTAAGAACGGAAAATCTGGATTTGGAACTGGGTAAATCAAGTGTTTCACGAGATGACGCTTTTCCGGAACAAGTTCATAATATTCGCCTCGAAACGGTACAATTTTCATATCCGTTAGTAATCCTGTTTTTTTGGCGATTCGGTCACTATGTAATCCGGCACAGTTAATAAGAAACCGCGTTGTAAAAACGCCTTGGTTTGTCTCAATGGTAACGAAATCTTTTTTCTCAAAAATATGTTCCGCTTTCGTATCTAAGTGCACTTCTCCTCCGTTCTCTTGGATGAAATGTGCAAACGCATAACTTACCCCTTTATAATCGGCAATACCGCAAGAAGGAACTCGAATCGCTCCTAGCCCTTTTACATGAGGCTCAATTTCCGCTAATTCTCCTTGATCAATTTTAGAAATCTCCAAACCATTTTGCAGACCTCTCTCGTAAAGGTTCTGTAAAAGAGGAAGTTCTTCCTTTTCTGTAGCTACAATCACCTTTCCGCACATATCATAAGCAATTCCGTTTTCTTTACAAAACTGAACCATTGCTGCATTTCCTTCTTTTGCAAATCTAGCTTTGTAGCTGCCTGGTTTATAGTAAATGCCGGAATGGATAACACCGCTATTATGCCCAGTTTGGTGATGTGCAAGTATGGGCTCTTTTTCAATAACTGCTATTTTGGCATGAGGAAATTTTTTCGTTAAAGCCATCCCAGTTGAAAGCCCAACAATCCCGCCGCCAATAATTATAAAATCATACATCAACCTTCCTCCTTATATCTTATATGTACGTATACCCGTATATCATGAAAGGCAGGTCTTATTTCAAGACCCGCCATACATATTATTATTTGGAAAAGCAGCCGCGTTGGCGCATTAACTCTCTATACAAATCTTTATTTTTCTCAAAAGGAGCTCGCCCGTGCATCCAAAATAGATTATTTAAAAGAACTAAATCACCAACTGGTAATTTTAAGGCATGCGTTGCTGGAGAGTTTTCGACAGAGTGTGATAGTTCTTTCAGATATGTTGCCTGTTCAATATTATCAGGGTAAGCAAATTGATCGATAAAGCAAATACAAGGCGCATTATTTACATCAAAAAATGTTTCACGGTATACGATTTCCTGTGCATTTTTACTTGGCGGTGCTTTGTATGTGACTTTAACAGGTGCTAGTGGATGACTTCGAAACTTATCAAGCTCCTCCCAATCATCTAAATGAAGTAAACGTGATTCTCCGCCTACTGCATTCTTTTCCTCAATTTTCATCATAAGCAGCCAATCTGTCGGTTCATCAACAAATGTTCCATCTGTATGCAGCGTGAATAATCGATACGCTTGGCGAAGATAAGAATCACTGCTGTCTGTATCTTTCACATTAAATCTAGCATAATACGTTCCTGTCATTGCATCAAAGTTAGATGCACCAATTAAGTGGGTTAATGCCGTTGCAAATTTCACATAGTCTTCTGCATCTGTCGTTTCGCCTTGTACACCAATTGTAAATCCGCCCGTTTCACGGTCATGAATAATCCCTCGAACATTCTCCATAAAGGATGCACCAAAGATTTTTTTCATTTGATCAGCAAGGATAAAGCGAGAATAAGGAATATATTGCAATGATTGCTCAGAATGTTCTTTTACCTCTTCGAAAAATTGTTGAAGCAATTGCTGATTTAATACAATATGATACAAGCGTTTATGTTCTGGATGAGGCACAATTTCATATCCCTCATACTTCTTTGCAAATTTCATCTTTACTTCTTGTTCCGTAATCATCGACATCTTCCTCCTTAGTTCAAATAAACCAAAAAGCCAGTCATACGCATCCACAATAATAAATTGTAGAAACGTACAACTGGCTTAAAATTACGAGTGTTCTTTAATCTCTTAAAGTACAATAATAATAGACAGTTTTTTTATTAAAATATGTGCAAAACAGAAAATGAAGATCGGATTTAGAGAAGGCTAATTTCTCGTATGGATCTTATCACTTTATAGTTAAATATTAATTCATAATTTTCTGACTGTCAATGTATTTATATCATTTATTTTCAATTTGTATATTTGTGTAGTGATATTGAACTATCCCCACCTAGCGCTTCGCGCTTGAGGTGGGGGTCTTCTCGCCAGATATGATAAATCAAAAACTTTTTATTTAAGTGTATACATTTATTATTACTTATTCGTTATATAAGTATAGGGAGGATAAATGATGAAAAAAGAAAATGTACTAGCCTCCTATCTTATCAATTTAGGAGAGGAAGTATTCAATTTATTGCTAGCGAAAGGAGCCAAAAAAGAAGATGCGGAAGATATAATTCAAAACACTTTTTACAAAGTGTATACACTGTTGGATAGTCTAACAGAGGACAATATACGTCCGTGGTTTTTTAGAGTAGCACTTAATGAATATATTGACTTGAAAAGAAAAAAGGAGCAGCAGAACATCTACTTAACCGAGAAAATTTACTCAAAGCTACAATATACAGACCGCGAATTTGATGCCATTTTAAATAAGGATGAGATTTTCTATTTATTAAAAGACATCAAAAAAGAATACACAGAAGCTTTCTTTTTAAAGTATTACTATGATTTTTCATATGAAGAAATTGCAACTATTTTGGACATTAAAGTAAACAGTGTAAAGCAAAATTTATATCGTGCACGTAAATTTATTCACTCAAAAATAGGAGGAACACATTAATGGACACTTCGTTAAAAGGTGCTTTAAAAAAAGCGAAACGAAAACAATTACTAAAAATCGTCATTACTTCAATTATCGTTGCACTTATTCTATTACTGATCCTTTACAAAACTGGAAATTACTTCGCAGCGAAAAGTTCTACGAGACTTCACGAACAACTCTTTTTACATAATGAAATTGCCGAACCTAATATTCAAATCAACTCTCAAGTTACGAGTAATACCTCCATGTTTGGTGGCAACATTGTAACGAATCGTTCTAAAAATATTAATGGCTATTTAGTACAATGGAGCACACTCACAAGTTCGTATGATTGGTTTCGCATTAATATTGATCACAACGAGTTAATACCGGGATTTTATTGGTCTGATACGGAGTTCTATGAATATGACAAACAAACAAAGAAGAAAGTCGCTACATTTTATCATCCGTCTATTAAAAAGTACTATGATGGTGTACAAAATGAACTAGGGGAAATTTCACAAATGGAAAATCACGTTGCAGAAGTTGCGATTTCTTTCGATCAGCCTTATACATTTCAAGAAATTCAAGAAAAAATTCCCGATAATTTAAACATCGTATGGTTGTATATGACATCACCAATTGTAGATGAAAGTAAGGGACCCGCTGGTACGTCGATTTATGGATTTGGCCCATCTGATTCACCGAAAGAGGCATACAATAGCTTTATTGATGCACTTAAAAAATATGATGCAAGTGGTGATGACGAAACAATCCAGAAGTTTTTAAATTCAAATAAAAATAAACAGTTTGATGAAATAAAAATTTTAGGGGTAATGCTGACTGGTCAAACCCAAAACTTTAAAGCTTTAGAAAATCAAGATTTTATTCGTGGTGCCTCTGTAGGAGCTACTGCACAAATCGTCCCTTATATTAAACCAGAGAAATAATAAGCAAGAGACCAGATGAACATTTGGTCTCTCTTTTTTGTTAATCTGCCCTTTGGTTAACTTAACTAATATCGAAATATTTCTATCTTTATTCATAGAAGACAAAAAGAAAATGCGGTGTAAAATTCCAATTCTATACCGCATTTTTAAATAACTTTATTATTTGTGAACAATATTCGTGTACTTTGCTTGATCTCGACCACACACTTTACACATTTTACACGATTTCGCTGCACTACTTTCCACGCACCCTCTTTTTGGCTTTACCTGCTCCTTTACACCTTGAACTTCACTTGATTTTGACATATTTCTGCCTCCTTATTGTATATAAAATGAAAGAGCCAGTTATATTCCGCGCATCAAATAAGCAGAAATACAACTGGCTCTCGTTTACGAACGCTCTTTAAACAGTAAAGTGCAATAAACTCGACAGTTTCATAATTTAATTTGAAATCAAAAAGCTATTTTACCCGCACTAACGGGCAGTAAGATCCTCACTGATGGAAGTTTCACTTTATAGGACCTATTTCCTCATAGTCCTCCTCAGGTGTTTCGCCGTTTACGTAACTTGTATATTGGCGGTACAAATCTTTTAAAGCGCTAATAATCGCATTTTGCGCTTTTCCTTGATAATGGTAAGAGATTTCTTGAATGATGTCTTCAATGCCATCTCGTAAACTATATCCTCTTAAAATTTGAGAAATAAAGTCTCTCCCGTGTCCTGTAGCAAGGGTACATGACGATTCGATAATTACATGATATTTGTGATCTGCCTCTATTGTAATCGTTAGTGTTTCATAGACGCTGCGTACAGCCATCCCTTTCGGAAGCCTTGCATGTCCTGCCATGAAAAAAGTACCTTTACGCATGTTCATCCCCCATTATTGTGCATCAGTTTATATTATCCCGCGTTAACGGGCAGTAAGATCCCCCAGAAGAGAAAAAGATAGACGGGGGATAACTGCCCGTAAAAGCCCGATTGGTTCAACTAACCATCAGTGAAACCCCCACTGATGGAAGTTTCACTTTATAATTATACTTGATCTACATACACTGTTTTTAACCTTGTATAAAATTCTGCAGCTGCTTTCCCTTGTTCGCGTGGTCCGGCACTAGAATTTTTCATTCCTCCAAACGGAACTTGCGGCTCTGCTCCTGCTGTTTCGGAGTTTACATGAACCATTCCAACTTCCATATCATCAATAAATTGCTGCGCAAGACTTAGATTATTTGTACAAATGGATGCGCTAAGCCCATACTCCGTATCGTTAGCTAGGTGAACTGCTTCTTGATAATTGCTCACCTTAAACAAACAAATAACCGGGCCGAAAATTTCTTCTTTCGCAATGCGCGCATCGTGAGGTACATCTTCAAAAATAGTAGGTAAAATATAAAACCCGTGTTTTAACTCATCTTCTGTTGGTACGCTTCCCCCGCAAATTAAGGAAGCCTCTTTCTTACCTGCTTCAATCATCGATAAAACAGTTTGCTGCTGATTCTCGGATACACATGGGCCCATAAACGTATTATTTTCTAATGGATTTCCAACTTTAAGAGCCTCTGTACGTAACACGAGTGCATTACGAAATTCCTCATAAATTTCCTCTTCAATTATAATTCTACTTGTTGCAGTACATTTTTGTCCTGTTGACATAAATGCACCTCTTATCGCAATCTCTACTGCTTTACTAATATCAGCATCTTTTAATACAACTAATGGATTTTTCCCGCCCATTTCTAATTGTACTTTTTTGCCGTTCGCAACAGCAGTTTGCTGAATTGTTTTTCCGACGCCATTAGAACCAGTAAAGGATATTGCTTTTATATCAGGATTTTCTGTTAATTCCGATCCAACTACTGAACCTTTCCCAAATACACAATTGATAACGCCAGCAGGAATTCCCGCCTCGTGAAAAGCATTCACGAGGTGAAATACTGATTTTGGTGTAATTTCTGCAGGCTTAATGACAACAGTATTTCCGTAAATCAGTGCCGGTGCCATTTTCCATACTGGAATCGCAATCGGGAAATTCCACGGCGTAATTAATCCTACTGGTCCAACCGCTACTCGTTTGCTGTAGAGCATCGTTTTCGGATTGGCCGAAGGAATGATTTCTCCCACAGGCTGATTCGCTTCTCCTGCATAATATTCAAGAATACTAATCGCCCGCTTCGTCTCTCCTATTCCTTCAGCGAGTGTTTTTCCTTCTTCACTCGTTAAATCATGACCGATTTCAGTCACTCGTTCTTTTAAAATAGCTGCCGCTTTCCATAAATAACTTGCCCGCTCTTGAAACGATAAACCTTGCCAATTTTGAAAGGCTTCTTTCGCAGATGCAATCGCTGCTTGTGTATCTTCTGCTGAACTTAATGGAAATTCTCCTAATACTTCCCCATTATGCGGATTATAGTTTTTAGAATATTGATTAGTAGATGGCTCTTTCCACTGACCATTTATATAATTAAAAAACTTCATTGTACTACCTCCAACTGGAAAAATAATTGCTTCTTCTTATTTGGATACCTTAGCAATTACTGCTTCAAGAATAGCAAGTCCTTCTTCAAGCTGTTCATCAGTTATGACAAGCGGCGGTAAGAAACGAAGTACACTGCTATAAATACCAGCACTTATTGTAATTAAACCTTTGTTATGTGTTTCCTGCATAATTGCTTTCACTTCTTCTGTTGCCGGCTCTTTCGTATTTCGATCCTTTACAAGTTCCATAGCTGTCATCGCACCAAGGCCTCTTACATCGCCAATTAATTCATATTTATCCTTCCAGCTATTGAACACTTCCATCATACGATCACCGATTTCACGAGCACGTTGTACTAAGTTTTCTTCTTCAATTACCTCTAAAACAGCTAGGCCAGCCGCACAAGCAACCGGGCTTCCTGAAAAAGTCCCGCCAAGTTGTCCTGGGCCAGGTGCATCCATTAATTCAGCTCTTCCTGTCACTGCGCTAAGCGGCATACCTGCTGCGATGGATTTTGAAAATGTCATTAAATCAGGTGCTACACCGAAATGATCCATTGCGAACAAGTTTCCTGTACGAGCAAAGCCTGTTTGAATTTCATCTGCAATCATGACAATTCCATATTTATCACAAAGATCTCTTACTCCTTGCATAAACGTAGCACTTGGGACAATAAATCCACCTTCACCTTGAAGCGGTTCCAAAATAATTGCGGCAATATTATCACTTGCTACTTCCTCTAACATAAAACGTTCGAAATAATCTAAAATTTGTTGATCTACTTCTTCTGTCGTCATCCCGTCTTCTGCGCGGTAATAATACGGATAAGGCAGCTTGTACACATCCGGTGCAAACGGACCAAATCCATGTTTATAAGGTTTTACCTTACTTGTAAGAGACATTGTCATAAGCGTACGTCCGTGATACGCACGTTCAAATGAAACGATGGCACTGCGCCCAGTCGCTTTTCTAGCAATCTTCACAGCATTTTCTACAGCTTCAGCTCCGCTGTTTGCAAACATTGTTTTTTTCTTAAAATCTCCTGGCGTTAATTCATTCAGTCTTTCAGCTAACGCAATATAGCTTTCATACGGCGCTACATGAAAACAGCTATGAATAGAAGATTCTACTTGCTCTTGAATTGCTTTTACTACCTTCGGATGACAATGGCCTACATTTTGCATCCCAATCCCGCCTGCAAAATCGATTAATTCGTTACCATCTATATCAGTAATAATAGCTCCTTTCGCAGATTGAACATATAAATTGGTAATATTATATGGACCTGCAGGCACCGCATTTTTTCTTCTCTCGTTTAAAATATCAGATTTTGTAGTTACAATATTTTCTTTTAACATTGAACTTACCCCTTTTTTCGTTTTTTTTGCGTTACATACGACCTAGTCCTTCTCTAAACCGATCCCCGAACCTTTTAAAATTGGAAATCCTGCCTTATCATCCTTGATAGGCGTATTTCTAACTCTTAGAAAATAGGATGCTATCACTATAGCAGTAGCTAACATCGTCATATAAAATTGCATGCGCATATCGGCTATAAATGCTTGCGAAACAAATATCGTAACAATCATAAGAAGCGTTGCGTACGTGAGATAAGGGAATAACCACATTTTCACCTTTAGTTTTCCTGGGTTTTCTCTTTCCGCCTCTCTTCTTAATCGAATATGAGAAACCGCAACAAACATATACATAAGCATTGTAACGCCGCCTGAGCTATTTGCTAAGAAAGCAAATAGTTTATCAGGAGATATAAACTTCAGCATAGCGCAAACAAATGCAAATAATACACTTGCAAATATTGCCCAAATTGGTGCACCTCTACTGTTTAATTTTGAAAAAGCAATAGGAGCATCTCCCTTTTTCGCAAGCGAAAATAACATGCGAGAACTCGTGTATAATCCTGAATTTAAAACAGAAAGCAAAGATAAGAACACAACCCCGTTCATAATTTCAGCAGCAGCAGGGACTCCTGCCATACGAAATAAACTTGCATAAGGAAGCTTCAATGCTGACGCATCGTTCCACGGAATGAAAATGACCAAAATTGTTACAGACCCTACAAAGAAAAGCATAAGACGCCATACAACAGTATTAATTGCTTTTATAACATTTTTCTCTGGATTTTCAGATTCTCCCGCCGCGATAGCAGCTACCTCACTCCCCGATAAAGAGAAGGAAATAAATACAACACTCAGCAGTACAGGAACAATCCCTTTTGGAAAAAAGCCCCCGTTTTCAGAGATTGTAGAAAAATCAGGCCTGTCCACACCAGGGACAATTCCAAAAATCATAGCAATTCCTAAACCTAAAAATACAAGAATCGCTGCAACTTTAATAAAAGCTAACCAATATTCAAACTCTCCATATAGCTTTACAGAATACATATTCGTAATCGTCATCAAAATAATCATGGAAAGACTAGCTATCCATGCTGGTATGGAAGGGAACCAATTGTTGACCATCGCCCCTAACAATACCGCTTCAATTGCGATAATAATGACCCAGTTAAACCAGTATAACCAACCGATTGTGTACCCTGCCCAAGGTCCAATTGCCTTATGAGCATATGTTGCAAAAGAACCACTATCAGGATTTACCGCAGCCATCTCTCCTAACATCCGCATCACGAGTACAACCATTAAAGCACCAATAATATAAGACAAAATTGCTGCTGGACCTGTTGATTGAATAATCGTTCCGCTCCCTACAAATAATCCTGCTCCAATAACCCCACCAATTGAAATCATTGTTATATGCCTGGTTTTTAAGTCTTTTTGCAGTTCATTTTTTTCTTTAACCAAAAAGATCACCAACCTATAAGTATTTATTTTCACAAATCCTTCTAGCATACATAAGATTGAAACATTGCCCGTCATTGATAACGCTTTCTAAAACCCGTCCTATAAATCGTTCTTCTGATAAGCATATGTAACGCTCATCCTTTTCTTATTTATAGAAAAAATAAAAAGAGCCAGAAAAACAATGTAAAGAGTCACATTGGATTTTACTGTCTCTATCCCTATGGCTCGTCTTCCTGCTAAGGAAGTTCAAGTGGAAAGAAGCCAATTCATTTCTATTCAATTCATCGTAACAATATCCGGGCTTGCAGGGAGGCTAATCACTGTCATCCGTTAATAGACTAATAATAATACAAATAAACTGAATATTCAACATTTATTTTAAATTCAGCAAAATTAACATAAACCGCCTTGTTTGAATACATTATCGTACAATCATAAAGGTGGGATAATATGGAACGAGAACAGTATAGACAAATGGAGGAAAAAGATTTGCCTCTTGTAGAACCGAAAGCATATGAAAATGTAAAGCAAATTGTTATTGTCGGTATTCCAACTTTCATTGGATTATCAATTTACGGCATAGTAGTAACTCTTTTGCAATGAAGTAAAACTTCCAACAGTGGAGGGGTTTTCTTCATCCCCCACTGATGGCCCTCCCAATCGGAAGTCTTACGCGAACCTGGGCGGGCCGCAACAACCAAGTCCTATCTGTGGTGATACCGTACAGGAGATATCCCTATCTTTCTTTATGACTATCAACCCACAAGAGCAGGGGAGCATCCGAAACGTTTTTTAACTGGTTTTCAAGGGTATTTACAAGTAGATGGATATAGTGGTTATCATCAAGTACCGGATGTCACCCTTGTGGGATGTTGGGCACATGCCAGACGGAAATTTGATGAAACCTTAAAGGCTTTACCTGATTCACAGAAGGGGAAAAAAGTGAAGTAAACAAAAAATAACTCCTAAATCAACTTTTATTGTATATTTTGGAGTTACTTTACGTTTACTCCTCCACTGATTATCAGCCCTCACCAATCGTGCTTTTACGGGCAATTTATCCCCACTTAACTTCTTTGCTTTCGCCGAATTTTGAGGTGGGAGTCTTACTACCCACAAATAGCGGGATAAAATTCCATCATAAATATGTTTCGACATATTATATTCAATTCAAAATTTTATTTCGGTAACTATCTTCATATAATGAATGCTTTTTTATCCTCTTCTTTTTCGATGAAACCCTTGTGTAACTCGATCTAATATAATTGCAATTACTACAATAGCTAGCCCCGCTTCAAATCCCATTCCAATGTTAACTTGTGTTACAGAGCGATATACATCTACACCAAGTCCTGGTGCTCCTACAAGTGACGCTGTAACAACCATTGATAATGATAACATAATACTTTGGTTAACCCCGGCCATAATGGTTCCTGTCGCAAGCGGCAATTGTACTTTAAACAACTTTTGTGATGCAGTAGAGCCAAAAGCATTCGCAGCTTCAACCAAATCTTCTGGTACTTGTCTAATTCCTAAGTCTGTAAAGCGAATTGTTGGTGGCATCGCAAAAATTACAGATGCAATAATCCCTGGAACGACACCTACCCCAAAAAATGTAATCGCTGGAATTAAATACACAAACGCTGGCATTGTTTGCATAAAATCTAATGTTGGCCTTAAAATTTTTGAAAATCGTTCATTTTGTGACGCTAAAATACCGATTGGAATCCCAACAATAATGGAAATGATAACCGACGTAAGAACAAGCGCTAATGTTTGCATCGTTTGTCCCCAGTAGTGAATGTTTAGAATGAATAATAAGCCAATTAACGCAAAAACCACCAAGGATATTTTCCGCGTTGTATACCAAATGAGAAAACATACAATGATGATCATGAAAAATGATGGAATCAACGTTAAAAAATTTGTAAATAAATCAACGAAACCACCAATAACGTATGAAAAACCTCTAAATAGCCCTTCAAAATGAGCATATAAACTAGCTACAAACACATCGACCCATTCACCTAATGGAATGCGTGGAATACTATTCATCGTCATTCACCTCTTCCTCAATGTTTCCTGCAAGGGCTTGAATGACACTTTCTCGTTTGATTATGCCTCTTAACCTTTTCTTCTCATCAATAACCGGTAATGGGAGCTTCATCTCTGCCATTTTCCCATATGTCTCTTCAAGTAATGTATCTAAATACACGTGCGGAATATCTTTCAGCAGTAAATCAGCAATCGGCCACTGTTTTTGAACTGCTTTACTTGCGTCATCAGCTGTTAATATCCCTAAAAATTCATGTTTTTTATTTACAACATATACAGTAGACACGCCTGCATTTCTCATAATTTGCAGTGCTACACGTGGTCCGCGATCGATTAGTAATGTTTCTGGTCTTTTCAAAATAGATTCAGCAGTAATAACTTTTCCTAAATTCACATCTGCAACGAATTTTTCCACGAATTCATTCGCAGGGCTCATCATAATTTCTTCAGGAGTTCCAATTTGTACGATTTCTCCATCTTTCATTAATGCAATACGATCACCAATTCGAAGCGCTTCATCTAAATCATGCGTAATAAAAATAATTGTTTTTTCCATCTTATCTTGTAGCTCTAACAATTCATCCTGCATTTCTTTTCGAATGAGTGGATCTAATGCGCTAAATGACTCGTCCATAAGTAGGACATCCGGGTCGTTTGTAAGAGCTCTTGCAATGCCGACGCGTTGCTGCATACCGCCGCTTAATTGCCCTGGATAACTATCTTTATGATGCTCTAATCCTACTAACTTAAGTGATTCCAGTGCCTTTACTTCTCTTTCCCCTACCGGAACCCCTTGTATTTCTAAACCATAGGCAACATTTTGTATAACTGTACGATGAGGAAATAACGCGAACTTTTGAAAAACCATGCTCATCTTTGTTCTTCTGACTTTTCGAAGCGCCTCTTTTCCCATCGTTGCGATATCTTCTCCATCTATGTATATATGACCTGCTGTTGGTTTTATTAATTGGTTTAACATCCGAACTAAAGTCGACTTCCCACTTCCTGACAATCCCATAATTACAAATATTTCTCCTGTATATACTTCAAACGTTGCCTTTTTCACCCCAACGTTCATCCCTGTTTCTTTCAATATTTCTGATTTACTTTTTCCTTCTTTTAATAAAGCAACTGCTCTTTGAGGGTTTTTTCCAAATACTTTTGTTACGTTTTCAACACGAACTTTTGTATTTTCCATACAACGACTCCTTTTCTGCCCATCTATTCACATAGTGTAGCGATTTTAAACAGAAATATTACATAGAAATTACTCCTATAAGATTTTTTAAAATCTTCGTTTCCGTTCATAATAAGAAGGTTCGCATATAGATTTAGCAATGCTATACAAAATTAAATACACACATTCCCATAAAAAGAAATTTTCTATTTATGAAACGGGAGGCTTTCAATGAAACGAAAAATATGGCTTATATGCATTTTGTTATTCATCAGTATGATTATTACCTCTTGTAATGCAACAAATGCAAATATAAAAGGAAAAATTAAACTTGGTGTAACAAGTTGGAAGGAAAATATTGCGGTTGCAAATATGTGGAAAGTTTTATTAGAACAAAAAGGATACAAAGTTGAACTCATGTATTTAGAAAAAGCTGCCATTTGGACCGGCGTTGCTCGCGGCGATGTAGATGCAAACTTAGAAGTATGGCTCCCTGTTACTGATAAACCATTAAATGATCGGTATAAAAATGACATTGTTTTAAAATCAAAATGGTATGAAGGAACTGGGCTAGGTTTAGTCGTCCCTTCTTATATGAAGGACATTAACAGTATCGAAGATTTAAACGCTCATAAAGACGAACTGGATAATAAAATTGTCGGTATTGAACCAGGTAGTAGCCTTATGAATTTAACGAATAAAGCGATGAAAGAATATGATATAAAACTAAAACTTGTCCAGTCTTCAGAAGCTGCAATGATGAGCGAGTTAAAAAAAGCATATACGCAAAAGAAGCCAATCGCTGTTACGCTTTGGAATCCACACTGGGGCTTTTCAGAATTTGATTTAAAATATTTAAAGGATCCTAAGAAAGTATATGGGGAAAAAGACGACATTTATTACTCTGTACGAAAAGATTTCGAAAAAGATTATCCGGCAATTGTGAACTATTTTGATAGATGGAAAATGAATGATGAACAGCTTGGTACATTGATGGTAATGTTAAATAAAACAAAGGACCCTGAAGATGCTGCACGAAAATGGATTAAAAAGAATCAAGCATTAGTGGATGGGTGGATAAAGGATTAATTTACTACTCAAAAATAGGCAAGAGAACATGAGATTCTCTTGCCTATTTCACATTATTTTTTGTCAATCACAGCATCCACGATACCGTATTTTTTCGCTTCTTCCGCTGTCCGTTAATGCGGGATAACCGTCTTTTACTTTTTTAAAATCATTCATGCTGTAGATGGAGAAGATGATGAATGAATTATACAAGCAACCATCTCATAAGCACGGATGAATTTTGCTCAATTATAGAACAATATACATATCACGTAAGAAAGGAGACGATTCCTATTGTATACATACACCTTATACGATTCAGGAGATTCCTTTAGTATCAGCAAAGCTTATCATATTAAATGCGAAATTCCTCCCCACCGATTTAGAGCGATTATGATGGAGTTTCGCCGTAATAAAGAAATAGGAGAAAACGTTGGAGAATTTATCAACTTCATGAAACGGGAATTTGATGAAGGATTCGAACTGTTTGAGTATGACGATATTGTACAGTACGATGCAGATCAAGAGAATAGCATGATACTGGCAAATTTACTGGATCAAGCAGATCAACATATATAAAAAAAGAAGAGGCAGGCCGAATGAACCTGCTTTCTTCTTTGATTTCAAATTGATTGTATGAGCAATCTCTCATTCCTTGAATCGTTTCCATACCCCGTATCTCAACTCTTACACCCACCACATTTGTGAAGGTGTTTCTTCTATGATTGGTTTGATAAAGGGCCAGGTTTATAGAGTAAAAAACGCTTCATTTTCTGCAACTATAAAGTGAAACTTATTTTTCTTTCATACGATTAAAAACAACATCATACATATCATTTCCATAGTGTAAAGATCTCTTCACACGAGAAATTGTTGCTGTACTAGCTCCTGTTTCTTCTTCAATTTCATGATACGTGTTGTGCTTATATAACATTTTAGCTACTTTAAATCTTTGAAAGATTGTCTTCATTTCATTCACTGTGCATAAATCATCAAAAAAACTATAGTACTCATCTACCGTTTCCAATGTTAACATTGCTTCAAAAAATTCATCTAAATCTTTTCCACGTAATTTATCTATTAGCATATGCCTACCTCCACTTTCATTAGAGTAGCCGCTGCGCCACAAGATCCTCATTCTTATGCCAAAGTATATGAAAGCTCTTCCACATGAGAAAGTTTGCTTTATCTTCTATTATGTTTTATCTGATAAGACTTTATCTATTTTTTATTTTCTTCTATATCAAATGTGAATTTCCTCACAAATATAAATAGTACGATTACACTCTCATGTCAAATCTACCCCTAAAGATATATCAAAAAAATATAAAAAAAGGTAATTCACCTCTATTTCCATCTTATTAATACTTTAAAGAGTATAAGGTATTATATCACTATTTTTTAATATTGAATCCTGCCTCTATATTAAATATTCGTGGCAAAATTTTGTCTACATTATGTATCATATACTTCAAATAAAAAAGCTGGCATTTACCAGCTTTTTTAAAACTATTAAAATTCCTTTTACGATGGAAAATGATGCGTTAACTAGCTTCTTTATGTTCTTTTAATTGTTGTTTTCCATTCCCAATAAATCCTAAAGCAACATGAATTACAGGAACTACTAGACAAAATATAGTGAATGGCAAATACTGCAGCGTAGGTACACCTAGTGTACCAGCGATAAACACACCGCTCACTCCCCATGGAATCAATGGATTCACAGCAGCCCCGGCATTCGCTAAGATCCCTGAAAGATTTTTCGGATCTACATGAATTTTCTCATATTGTGATTTGAATGCTTCACCTGGTAAAATAACTGATAAATACTGCTCTCCTAAAAGAACATTGATGCCAATAGAACTTAATGCAGTCATGAGCATTAAGTTTCCTTTCGTACTTACCATGCCCGAAATTTTAGAAATTAGCTTTTCAATGATTTTTACTTCCACTAATAATCCGCCTAGTGCTAAAGCAAGAAGGATAAGAGAAACAGACCACATCATGCTTTGCATTCCTCCGCGAGTAAGTAACACATCTACACTCTTTACACCTGTTTTAGAAACAAATCCATCTTGCATAAAAGCAGCCATTTGACTAAGGCTAGTATGCGGATGATAAATATAACAGATAACAATCGTAATCATTATACTAAGTAACAATGTCGGAATAGCTGGTACTTTTTTTCTTGCACATAAAAATAATACTAACACTGGAATTAATGTAAAAGCTGAAATAGTAAAAGATGAATGAAGTGTCTGAACCAGCTCATCGATATTATTTCCTGCTGATACTGATGCTCCATGTCCCACAAGTAAGAAAAAGATAAGAGTTATAACAAAAGCTGGAATAATTGTCCGCATCATGCTACGAATATGTTCAAATAAATCTACTTCTGCAATAGCAGCTGCTAAGTTCGCTGTATCAGATAACGGAGAAATGTTATTCCCTAGAAAAGCACCCGATATAATAGCACCTGCAATCATCGCTGGATCTAAGCCCATCATTTGTCCCATTCCTAAAAATGCAATGCCCACAGTTGAAATGGTTGTAAAGGAACTTCCCACCATTATCCCCACAAGTGCACATATGACAAAAACAGAAGGTAAAAAGAATTTTGCAGATAAAATTTTAAATCCGTAAATCATTATGGTTGGAATTGTTCCTGCCGCAATCCAAACACTAATTAAAATCCCAATTAGCATAAATATAATGATAGGAATTAAACCGGGTATAATTCCGTTTTGAATCCCTTTATGAATTGTGTCCCAAGAAAAACCTTTCACTTTTGCAAATAAAATAACAATTCCTATGGCGATTAAAATAGGCACTTGAGGAGGTAAACTTAAGCCTATAATACAAGTTCCTATAATCGCTAATAAAACAACTAAAAGAAAGATACTTTCTTTAAGTGTTACATCTCTTTTCATTTTAATAACTCCTTATCATGTAAAATGGTTGTAGGATTCTACCAACTAATCCATTTACTATTAACTTTTGTGAACAATTGCACATTCAATATCTAAACACTATATTAAAAAAGAATCAATGAAAATAAAGTGAAACTTTTATCAGTGGAGGTCTTACTGCCCGCAAATAGCGGGATAAACCATAAAAAGGCATAAACAATGCTTTGGATGAGTATATATCACTTACAAATCATGCCAATGGATGTTTATGCCCTATTTTATTCACCTAAAAATATAAAACAGTTAACGCAAATCAGCTTTATTATATGCACCATGCCAAACTGGACCAACAAATGTATTAAAAGCAAATCCGCGTTTAATTCCCTCTGTCGTAAAGTCCTTCGCCTTCGCCACAGCTTCTTTTACCGAAAGTCCTTTAGCTAGTCCGGCTGTAATCGCTGCTGCAAACGTACATCCGGCACCATGGTTACAGTTCGTATGAATTTTCTCCGCTTCATAAAGCACAAACTCTGTTCCATCATAAAGTAAATCGATTGCCTTATGATCCGCTAGAGATTTTCCGCCTTTTATTACAACATTTTTAGCACCAAAATCGATAATTCTCTTTGCTGCTTCTTTCATATCGTTTACCGTTTTTACATTTTGCATTCCAGATAACTGACCCGCTTCAAATAAGTTTGGTGTTACAATTGTTGCCTTTGGTAAAAGAAGATCACGCATGGCAAGTCCATTTTCAGGATGCAGTGGTTCGTTTTCTCCTTTACAAACCATGACCGGATCAATGACAACATTTTGCATCTCATACGTTTCAATTACATCACTTACGAGCTCAATCATATCTATAGATCCAAGCATTCCTGTTTTCATCGCATCTAATTTGCCGCCGGAAAAAATTGTTTTTAATTGCGCTTGTACAAGTTCCTTATCAATTGGATGAACATGATGATGCCAGTTTTGATCAGGATCCATTGTGACGATTGTTGTAATGGCAGTTAGGCCAAACGTACCATACTCTTCAAATGTTTTCAGATCCGCCTGTAATCCTGCTCCTCCACTTGAATCAGAACCTGCTATCGTTAATACTTTTTTTACCATCACGTTTTCACTCCTCAATTGATCTTACTCAAATAAATAAGGTCAATTATATATAAAGATGAATGCATAACGACTGTTAGCGTTATACATTCATTCTATTAAAATGGTTTTCTACTAAACTTATTTCATTTCATTGTAGATTGCTTCAAGTTTAGCTTGAATTGCTTTTTCTAACTTAACAGCATATTCTTCAAATACTTCTTTATCATGAGCATATGGAGATAACGCACAAGCACGTAATACTGTTACTTTACCTTCACGATCCCATTCTCCTTCGCTAAATCCAAGACTCTTCACGAATGGAAGTGGGCTGTTACCGTAGTCAGGAATAGCAAAGTCAGTATGAGATGTAATGAACTCATTATTATATAATCCGCCTTTAACGTAAGAAGCTTGATCGAAGAAATCATGATTTAATTTGTTCATTTTTTCTAAGTCTGTATTACCTTCTTCATTAAATACATAGTCAACCATATTAAAGTCAGGTTTTGTTAATGGATACACACGAATTGTTTTATCGCCAACTTTAAATTCTTTTTCACTTAAGAAGTCATAGAAACGATAAGCTCCTTCAATACTTGCACCAATTAATTTTCCATAACCAGTTACATTTAACGGCAACACTTTATGAGCTGTCCAAACTGCTGCTGCAGTTGCACCTGCTTTAGAACCTTCTAATATATATGCACCTAATAATGCTGGAATATCTGCACCTTTTTCGAATACATACGTTGCAAAGTAGGAAATTACATCGCGCATTCTAATATCTTTAATAACAATACCGCCCGCAGAGTAAGGAATATATCCCATTTTGTGTGGATCAATTGTAATCGTTTCTGCTTGGTTCATTGCTTTAAATGAATGATAAACTTCTTTTGTTAACCATTCGCATTTTTCACTGAAGATGTTGTGTTTTGCGTACACTTCTTCGATTTGATCCCATTCGATAAATTCGTTATTTTCATCTAAGAAAATAGAACGAGCATAACCGCCATAAGCTGCGTCTACATGAATGTAGAAATAGATGCCTTCTTCTGCTAATTTTTCACGAAGTTCTACCATTTTATCAATACGATCTACTTGACCTTCTTCTGTTGTACCAATAACCCCAACAACACCTAGAACAGGAATTTGTTGTGCTGCTAGTTCACGAATTTTTTCTTCTAATTTATTAATATCCATACGATAGTTGTCATCAACATCTACTTGCTCTACACACTCAAGACCAACACCGATAATATCAGCAGCTTTTAACCAAGAATAATGTTTTGTCTGTGGAATTAACCATTTACCTAATTTTTGTAGATTTTGACCACTGCGTGCAGAATGAGCTTTAATTTCATCAATTTGTTCAGGAATTTGATCTAAAATATCTAGAATTTCTTCTGTAGACATATTCAGTAATTCCCATTCAGATTTACCTGCAACAAATTCAGGAGCTACTTCTTTAATTGCTAGTGGTAAGGATTTCATATTACGCGCATACCATAAGCCCTCTAGGTTAGCAATGGAACCATCTGCGCAAATATGTCCCCAACTTTCACCTTTTTTATAGCTCATCAGTGCAGCAAATTCATGTCCCACTTCTTCTTCCATTTGAGAAGTACCTGGTGAAGATTCATATGCTACGTTATTACCGTTCCATAACATTGCTGCTGTATAAGCGATGATAGAAGGCATTAATGTTTCAGAGTTCATATGTCCCCAGAAACGACCAGCAGCATGCCAAGGTAAAGAGTTCGTACGTAATTTAGAAGATAATACATTGAACACACTGCGAATATGATCTGCAGTTTCTTGGAAATTTTTAGAACTTCTATCTTGAGGTGTGATAACAGGTAAATCTTGCGGCATATAGTTTTGTCTCCAACCGACATGCTCATCTACCATTTTTAATAATAGTTCTTTAAATAAATCTACATTTTCCCCTTTATCTCCTAAGAATAATGCTTTTAAATTAATGTCTGGCATTTCATATTTCATTTTCATTTCCTCCAATTTTCAATCAAATTATATAAATATATAGAATAATTATTTTTAATTAGCTTGTTTTAAATATTCTGCTTCGTTATTTTCTTTTTTCCATTCTGGTTTCTTACATTTGTTAATAATAAGAGCAATCCCAATCATAACCACCGTAGCGGCCACTTGATAAATTACGTAACCAGTATACTGACTTGGTTTTAAAATGGATGGTGGGATCAAACTTACAATAATCGTAAGTACAATACCTATCATTGAAACAATAGATACAAACCACATTAATCCATTTCCTTTACTACCTAATCTAAATGGTCTCTTAACATTAGGCATGTTATAGCGTAAGCGAATTGCTGAAATTGCAATTAAAGCATATACGATACAATATAGAATCGTTGTTGTAATGGTAATAATTAAGAATGCACTATTAACATCTGGAACGACTACATATAAGAAAGATACTAACGAAATAACAATTGCTTGAATCATTACAAAAGTGATAGGAACATCTTTCTCTGTTCTCTTTTGGAAGAACTTAGGTAGGTTCCCTTCGTCTGCCACTTTAATCATAGATTTACTTGGTCCAAGTACCCATGCACTTAGCTGCACTAAAACACCAATTAAAATCATTAAAGAAATGATGTTAACAAAGATAGATGGAATTCCTAAATCTTGACAGAAAATCAAGTATGGTTGTGTAATGTTAGCTAACTCTAAATGACCGCGTGGCACTGCGTTAGAAACTGTTAAACCAGCGATAATATTAAAGATTACTAGTAAAACAACAGAAGCGATAACAGCAATTGGATAGTTACGTTTCGGATTTTCAATATTATTTGCATGTACAGATGAGATCTCTACCCCCGCAAAAATAAAGATAATCCCTGATAAATACGCTAAGCTTCCCAAGTCTTTTAAATTAGGTATTAAATCACTTGGTTTAAAATTCCCTAAGTAACTATTTGGCTGAATTCCATTTTTAATCATATAGATAACACCTAGAACTACGAGAATAACAAATGGAATATATACACCAATAACAGCGCCCCAGTTACCTGCGATTTTTACCATATCAAACTTAAGGTTTAATAAAGTCACACCCCAGTATGAAATTAAGATTACGGCAAAAATAAAGTAGTTGTTTGAAGATAGTTCTGGCTTATTAATAACGTAACCGAATAGAACACCAACAGTTGACGAAACCATTACCATCCCGAAAAACATTTGAACCCATAATAACCATGAGGTAACAAATCCCCATTTTTCACCTAATGCATTTCTAACCCAAACTTGTGGGCCACCTTCTTCAGGAAATCCTGTCGAAAGTTCGGCTGACATGAGCGCAATAGGGAGAGCAAATACAACTGCAGCAATTAACATATAGAAAATTTGCGTCCATCCTGTAATAGCAAGCGTCGGTACACTACGTACAGTACCAAAGAATGCCATCGTAATACCAATTAACCCAAAAAGCGTTAATTTTTTTGTCTTGGCCATAACTATGCCCTTCTTTCCTTTATTTAATTTTTATAGAATACATAAACTGAACTAATACGCTAATTTTCAAAAGAACTGCACTATCAAAATACAAACGTTAAAAACTAGGGTATTAAAACAAAATATCTGATACAAGATTTGTAGATCCTATAGAATCATTCCTTTCTTCAAACAATGCTATTATTTCGTAGAATACAGCCATTCATTTCTTCATAATACGAAATGAATAATATTCATAAAATAATCATCTGTTTTGCTAAAAACCACTTCACAAAACTTAAGTTTCATCTTGTGAATCATTACACAAGTTAACTTATGACGTCAGTCTACTCCCGTAATTTTGTTTTGTCAACAATCGAATAAACACTGATTTGACAGTGTTTATTGAAATAAATTAAAAACTTATTATTTAAAGCATTAAAGATTTAATGCTTTCATCCATTAAAGCTTTAAATCTTTTATTTATAAAAACACACGAAATAAATATAAATAAAAATGAATATTAATACACAATTAAATGATAAATAACCACGGTAAAAATCAAAAAAAAAGAAGAGTGAATTTGCTTCACTCTTCTGCTACATAAAAAGGCTGATTATTATTTTTAAAAAGGAGTTTTTCATCTTCTCTTAAACCTGGATGCCAGTCTAACATATTTACAAACGCATGATTTGCAATTGAATCGTTTATACATAATTCATCCACACCTAAATGAGATTCATTTTCATAAAAAAACCGCTCCATTACATTTTTTAACAATTTGCTGTATCCTATTAAACGTCTAGATGTAATTATTTTACTTTCCCGAAGAGGGATTTCACTTCTCTGTTCACGAAATTTTAACAATTTTTCTTGAAAAATCTCACGTCCATCTTCTTTTCCGTTAACTACTTTCACTTTTACATACAAATCATTTTCTATTCCTAACGCTCTACTCCACAAAGAGATCCAGTTATCATATTTGATATAGTATCTCCCTTGAAAATAGCTTTTTATCACCGGAAGTAAAACGTGAATTCTTGGATGATACATATCACCTTTTTTAAAAATATCCAACATCCTAAAATAACCTAGATTGGCTTGTTGTACAGATTTATACTTAAATAACCGATTGAACCCAATTAACATCTTGTCTAGCATTCCATTAATTTGTTCTTCGTTTATATTATCTAAGCCTAAATCTACTAATAACCAATTGACTTGCTGCTTTTTATTAACTTCCGTTATCACATGATGATTAACATATGCTAATTCCAGAGTTCGTTCCCATGATGTCAGCATAATTAATCCCCCTCACCTTCACTTTATCTATATATAAATCTACTTTAATTTCCAAACAGATAAGTCGCTGCTATGCAGAATAAAGTGAACCTTCTGTAAGTGGGGGGTTCTTTATCCCCCACTTACGGTTAGTTGAACCAATCGGGCTTTTACGGNNTCTCAATCTTGAGGTGGGGGGCTTACTGCCCGTTAATGCGGGATAAAGTGAAACTTCCATTAGTGGTCCTCCACTGATGGAAAGCCTGCGAATAGCGGGATAAAAAATAACCTGCACTCGCTTTCCCTTTGCTGGCAGAAAAAGGCCCTGACCGCTTATACGCATGGCCAGGTGCCCTCGCCCACCTAAAAAGAAAAGGGGGTTGTATTTATATATTTACAGAGCTTTATTCTCCTAATTTCACCAAGCTGTAATTCTTTTTACCTTTACGGATAATAATAAATCTTCCATCGAATGAATTTTCTACTGTAACATCTGTATTTACATCTGTTACTTTGTCTCCATTCATCAAAATAGCCCCACTATTAATATCTTCCCTTGCTTGGCGTCTAGAAGGTTCAATTCCTAAATCTACTAACCACTCGACAATATTTTTTGTTTCCTTTGCAGCATTGAAAGTTGGCATATCTTTAAAGCCTTGTTCAATTTCATCCGCAGTTAACGCTTTAATATCCCCGCTAAATAATGCTTCTGT
>NZ_NTTM01000059.1:0-13451 GCF_002560985.1 Bacillus sp. AFS018417 | reverse complement strand
GGATTTTAAAACTTTCTTCATTCTAATTCCTCCTCGTTATTTAATTATGTATTACAGTTAAAGCATACATTTTCTATGTTAAGGGAATGTTAATAATAGTTTTAATATTGTAAATATTAAAAAAGAAGTTGATCATCTACATACAGTAGGTAATCAGCTTCTTTTTATTGTGAAATAGACTTTTTCAGTTGTATTTTTGAAATAAAGGTTGTATTTTAATTAAACTTTTTTCAAAACGGTTAAACTTTGTTTTAAACGGTACGACTTTGTTATAAACAGTTAAACTTTATTTCAAATCAATATATGGTACAAGGGTTACTAATTTAAGGAACGGTATAGTCTACAACATAAAGAAATGTTAAGGGGAAAATAGCGTTTCATATTTATTGAATAGGTTCACTATATGGGAAAAGTGTTTCATATGTTAATTCTTTAGATCAATTGATGATGTATTGGGGAGTAATGTATAATAAATGTTATTTCGTTTATAAAACCAAAGATAAAAGTGTTTCATTACTTTTGTAAATATAAATGTGCCCGAAAAATAACAAGGTTTCTATATATTTAGGAGACTAAGTTGTGATGTATCTGTAAGTAAAGTATAGAAAGGAAGGAGTGACCAAATGGAAAAGTTAACACAAATGTTCACAGATGCCTTATTAATATCTGAGCCACTGTACGGGACTAATAAAGTAATTTGGGATAAATGGACTTCTTTTAGTGCAGACGTAGAAAAAGATAATAGTAAGGTGGTAACTTCGCAATATGTTTCACCCTCCTTGTCAGCTTTAGTATCATGGCTTAGTAAAAAGAATGATCAAGGAATCACTTCGCTACAAGTTGCTATTAAGTTGCACCAGTATAAGGATGAAATTCATTCGGAACTTGAAAGATATTTAGAAGAAGAGTTTCAAAATATTATTAAGGATAAATCAAATGTTGAACCAGTATCCATTTTAGAAAAAAATGAAGATGAAACAGATGATAAAGATTATTTTGAAGTTAATAATTCAGCTGTTTATTTCAAATTACGTGATGGGATCTCAAAAAATCATTTTGAAGATACTTCAAATATGGGTATAAAATCATATCCACTTGAAACGAAGGATAGTAATGCAGTAGCTCAACTTTCTTCTCATCGAGATGAAGATTTAAAGCTTACCAAAGCAAATGAAGCATCCCGGTGGAATACTTTAGTTAATGATGTAATGAGTAATATGGATGATTTGACGGCAGATGTATTAGACTCAATTACCATACAATGGTTAGCACAGGCCAAGTCACCAGATGAATTCATTGAATTTTCCTATGAGCAAGTATTGGACATGTGTAATGTCCCAAAAAAGAAAGTAAGTAAAGGGGAATACTATAGACCCGAAGATAAAATTAAGGTTGCTCAGCGGATTGCTGCTTTAGCGAGTATTTTCATATATTTAAATGATGAAAATGAAGTAGTGGTTTTAAATGATGAAAATGAGCACGATGAGCAATATAAAGTAAAAAGAGAAGTAATCAAAAGATTGTTTGTATTAGATTCTGTTGTACTATGGAGACACAGTACAACGAATGAATATATGGGAATCGAATCTTGTCGTATCAAACCTGGAAGCTTTTTAGCTAGTTATTTATATGGCTCAAGTAATACGACAGCCTTATTATCAAAAAAGGCGCTAGAGTATAACAGTTACCGACATAAATACCATAAACGTTTAATTCGCTATTTAACATGGCAATGGAGAATACGTCAGATATATTCAACTTTAAAGCGTCCTTATTCCATTGGAGGGGATAAAGGATTATTAGCTGTTATGGCAGTCCCACTAAAATGGAAACCAAGTCGAATTCGAGAGCATTTAGAGAATGTTCTCACTGATTTGGAACGGGAAAACGTAATTTCTAAGTGGGAGTATACAAGTGAATTAGATGAGAAACGTTTAAATAAGAAGAATTGGTTTAAGGATTATTGGGTGAATTTGAATATTACTATTTTGCCACCAGAAGAATTAATTAAATCTATGTACAATTTGCCAAAGAAAAAAACGTTAGAAATCAATGATGAAACAGCTATAGAATATATTGAAAAAAACGAAGATGTTATTGATATGCCACAAGTGAAAAGGAGTCAAGAGACTCACATATTTGATGAAGAAGTAGTTCGAGAAAAAATACTAAAACGGCATAATATTGACAATATTAGTATACGTGAATTAGCAAAAGAAATTAAAATTTCGGCTCCTACATTATCTAGATTTTGTAACAAGCAAACAAAGCGCCTATCGGCTAATGCGGTTGAAAAAATGTCCAAGTGGTATGAGAGACAAGTAATAATAGAAAAAATGTAACCTATTTNNAAATAGGTTACATTTTTTCTGTATGAGATAATCGGTTTTGGTACATGTAGCTTTGAAATAAAGTTTGATCAAAAATACCTCGCAATCCCAATTTTTACGATAAATAAAAAGAATCCATTTTGAAAAAAGATTGATCAAAATAGATTCTTCTCCAGCAGATTTAAGTTTAGTTTTTATAAAAAAATTTGATCATTTTTACCTATGTTGCTCAACAATCGCGCCCTTTAGTAGAATAACAAAACAATCCTCAATTCAGGTTTGTTTGAGTAAATATTTGCTTAATCCCCGTTTGCTAAGATTGCAAGCTCATCTATTGCGTATTTTATTTCATCTTTAATGTTATAGAAATGAGGGGCAATTCTTATTACATCTTTTCTTGCAGAAACAATAATTTTTTTGTCTCTTAACATCCCTTCTACTTTTGATGCATTTTCAACATGAAAAGACATTAGACTCGTTCTATTATCAGTAGATAATGGTCCAATGAGATGTAATCCTTTTTCTTGTCCATAAAATATGATGAATTGGGTTAACTCTTTTAAATATGTTTCAATATTGCCTATCCCAACCTCAAGTAGCAATCTTAGTGCCTCATAAGCTGCATAGATACTTATAAAAGAAGGCGTACCCGTTTCAAAACGACGAGCCCCCATTGCAGAAACAGGATTATAAATGTCAAATGAAGATGCTTGTTCTTGTCCAAACCATCCAGTAACTCTTGGCTTTAATTGCTCTGTCAGTTCTTTTTTTATATACAAAAACGCTACGCCGGGAATTCCTAACATGTATTTACGAGTTCCCGTTGCTAATATATCAATCTCCATCTCTTTCACATCAATCGGAATATGTCCTGCTGATTGGTAAGCATCGACGAATAAAAGTGAGCCTTTTCTATGCACAATACCAGAAATCTCTCTAACGTTTTGCTTATAACCGTTGTAATAGTTCACATGTGGAATACATGTAATAAGCGTATCAGTTGTTATTTCTTTTTCATATTGTTCCAGAGGTATTTCCCCATTGGAAGAACGAATTACGGAAATATTATCCTTAAATGGTTCTTGTGCAAACCATATATGACCGACAGTTGGAAAATCTATTTCCGTAAACACGATTTTATTTTTCTCTTGCTGATAAGGGAGGGAAGTTGCAATTGCAGAAATAGCATCAGAAACAGAACATAATACAGCAACCTCATCTGTTTCGGCTCCAATAAGTTCAGCAAATTTCACCCTAGTCTCATCCACTTTACTTATCGCTTCATTCCAATTACTACCTGACAGAAGTAGGCTATTCTGATATTCCTCAATAGCTCTTGAAACAGACTTTGCCAATGCACCTTGGGAACAACTAGCTAGATGTGTATGAGTAGCTAATATAGGAAATAATGCGCGATAAAAATCATGGTTCAATTCCTTTTCCCCCTTTTCTTGACATCAAATAATTCTGTATGTGAATTTTAAAATCCTTCTACCACTATATAGCCCTTTAGTGGAGTAACTTTATTGCTGCTCAAGAGTTCCTTAATCCGCCTTTCAGTTCAGATCTTCTTTTCACTTTTCACTATAAAAACACTCCTTTAGATAAACAGATCCAAAGGGGCAAAACATCGCGTCTTTTTTATAAACACCGTGACTTTATTTAAAAGCGACACAAGAAAAACTAACGGGTGAAAAATTGTTACTATAGCATAGATTGCAATTATTGAAGATTATTGTAGAAAAGAAGCTATTTTCTACAGTTGAAAAGAACCTAGAATAGCTTTAAATAAGAAAATGACTCTACAAATTTTGTAGGGTCATTTTCTTATGAATCGACTATTTATCTTATAATATACGAAAATTAGTAAGAAAGTGGTCATGCAACATTTGTCAGTATATTTGCTGGTGTATCAACAAATGTTGCAATATATATGTATGCTATATTCCACAAAAAAATTACATAATATTTGTGAGTATATGATTGTTCTAATACATCATATGTAATGAGATTAAAAGATATGCTAACTTTTCTTAGATTCAAGTGTATATATTTTGTGCATTTCGTACAAGCTTGAAATAAAAAAAGAAAAGGAGATTTATAACATGTGGGGCATTGGTAAGAAAAGAAGTAAACTAGGAAAATGGATCGATAAGAATGGATTATATCAAAAGGATCTAGAAAAAGAATCTAAAGTAAATCGTAATACAATTTCACGAGCTTGCAATGACCCGCACTATATCCCAAGCCAAAAGACAATACAAGCGATTCTAAAAGCGGTTCGTAAAATTGACTCTAAGAAAAAAATGAGTGATTTTTGGAACATGTAGACCAGTACACTACTAGCATTAGTCGTGTACTGGTCATTAGGTAAATATTGATAGTTCAATTGATTTTTTGTAGTTCTTCCCAACTACGTCCAAATAATTTAGCGTGTTCTTTTGTTAGGTTGGAATTATCATATTTTTGCTGAACCGGAGATTTCATTTTACAAATAAAGGCATGTTGTAGATCGCCACCAGCTCTTACTGAAACGATGGAATGAAATCTTGGTAATCTAGAAGCATCTTCAATAGTAATCGTGGGTTCAAGGCGATGCCTGGATAACTCAAATGTTTTGATATGATCATTGGCAAATAAAAATTGTTGCACACCGCCACCCTGCAAGTTTTCCTGAAGAGATACAGGCAATTTATTCCAGTGATGGAAGGCGTATAGTGAACCGAAACGCTCTTTTCTTCCTTCAGTACCAATACGTCCCATTAGCTTTGTAAGACCTTCAGTTGTGTATTGTTCGGGTTCATTGAATACCATAAAACAACCATTCTTTTGCTCTTCTTTAGACATCAACATACGTGTCATAAATGCTTTTAATGTAATCCAATGTACCAACGTTTTAGAAGCGAGTTCGCCAAGTTTTCTATTTGGGATTCGAATAATAACAACTTTACCTTCTGTCATCCATTTAGCAAAATCCACTTCTTCTTTTGGCTCCTGGGAAAAGATATCAAAAAGAGTGTCGTTTCCGAAAAAATCATCTAATCGATTCAAGACAGGATCAGCTTTACTTCCAAGTTCACTATTATCTCCCCAGCTCAATAATTCAGTAGCCAATCGTTGATTTCCTTTCTGTAGTAATCCTTCAATTACAGAAATCCGATATTCTTCATCTTCAATAATTCGTTTAATATTGTATAAAGAACCACATGAAGCTTTACTTGCTGTTTTCAAGTAACGTTTAGATCGAGCCATCCCTTCCATATCTCCAAAGAAATCAATTACTTCGTCAGCAAATCGACTTGCTCCTTTTCGCCCTAGTTTAGCAATTACTTCTGTTAAGTCCATTGGAACTATATAATTCTCATCGCTTAAATCAATATCAATAATTTTCTCCGGTGGTAAAGCATCACGTATACCATCTGCCATGCCTCGTTCGCCTTCCTCCACAATAACTTCTGGAATTATGGCACTAATACCATGATTTAAACAGCAATCTACTACCCAATTTTTAATAGCTGTATCTTTTCCACCCCCCTGTCCTCCAATGAATACGTATCCACGATACAATTCATCTGGATTACTAATAGGGAAATAGATTGGTATCTTTTTATCTTTTAATTCACTTTCGCCCAGGTGAATTCCCTTTGGGCCACATAGAATATTAGGAATATCGGTTTCTATTTTTCGTTTCACATTTAATTCCTCTTGATACCTACGCTGTAACTCTACAGTAGGCATTTGTAATGCTAAACGTGTCATCTCTTCCGTTGAAACAAGGTTTATATTTCCGTTAATTTTGGTTCGTTTAGATAACTGTAAGGTATTTAATTCCTGAATGATCTCCTTTTGTCTACTTCGAATGTTTATTTTAACGCTGTGTAATTCGTTGTTTTCAGCAATTTCACTAAATGCAAGAGATAAGGTTTCACCTATAGTTTCTCGTGTGAGACGGTCTTGTGAATGTGAAACAATACGTATATGACTTCTAAAAACAGGATTATTTATTTTTTCTCGACTCGCACTACTAATGTGACGTGCATTTATTTCATCCACTAAGGAAAAAGGCTTTTCGATCATTTTTCCTTTGCTGTAAGATTTTTCGCTTTTGAAAAATGTATTAGAAAGGGCATTGAATAGATCCGTTATTAAAAAGTTTATTTCATTTACAATCCCACCAAGGGCTTTTTTTGAAGCACCTATCACCTTTCGTGAATTGATTGTTGCCCTTTGAGGTACTTTCCCTTTAGATAGTTTTTCGAATGCCCATTGAGCATTTTTTACCCATTTTTGACGGGTTTCTGCTGTGTTACAAACACTTAATCTTGCAAAATCACCATCAAATTGTAATTCGTCCAATGTATTCATGATAGCTGCAATGGGTGTCTTGGGTTCATTAGTATTTGTGTTCAAACTAAATATATCGTGTTTTAAATATTTGAGTTCCTGGACAATTGTATTTTTAGTAGGAACATATAAATTTTTAATGTCAGTTTCTTTAATAGTAGCATGCATTTTATTTTCCAATTTTCGTTTTAGTTTTAATGCCTGGTATTCAGAAGTAGCAACATAAAACTCAATTTTTTTCTGTCCGTTTTCTTGCTTAAATATAACATCAAACCAAAAAAGATCTTGCTCTCTATAAGTGAATTTTAAGCCGTCTCTTTCTAAACGTGTACCTGGGGAGCTATACATCTCATACATTTTATAAATGGTTTTCCATAATTTTTTATTGTTATTGGAAATGTTGCTATGAGGGATAATTTGATATACAACCATTTTATTTTGTTCAATATGAAAAAAATCTGACCAAGATATACTTTCTATTTGATTTAAAAACCATTGTTTCTTTTTGTATTTGGGCTTATATTCAGCTGGTAAACCGCCATTATACAGAGCTGGATAATAAAATTTTTCTTTTACAACTGGAAAATTAGGATTTTTCATATCTGTAATAATAAAATTATCGCCTTGTATCACGTTCTATGCCCCCCTTACACTGATCCTAAAATGCATAATGCTAATATCATTCCAGCACCAAAAACTGCTATAGGTTTTAATATACCTCCTTTGTTGAACATGGAACTAAATATGATACACACACCAGCAAGTACAGCACTATACCCCATGATGTCAGGTAAATTCAAAATAAACCAATCCCATAATGTAATTCCAATCTCTTTAAAGAATGCACCTATTGGCTTTAAAATCAGCTCAACTTCCCCATGTACAACCCAATCAGAAAATGCATTTAATTTGTCTAACCACGAACCTTCACTGGCTTTTTTACCAATGTATAAACCATCTTGTAATTCCATTTTTCCAGTTATAGTAGATAAAATAAATTTCATAAGTGTGCCTCCTTTTATATATTTTTAAGGAAATCACGGATATCTATTGCATGTCTGGCTAGAATATAGCCACAGCATACACCAATTAAAATTTCTAATGCTTTTGTACGATGTCCCAAGGCCCAGGAAGCACCAGAGAAAATAATTACTAGTACAACACCAGAGTCGAATGCATTCATAATTGCGCCATGCACATTTCCGAATGTGGTATTTACGGTGGCTGCAAATGCAATTTTGGGAACAATAATTATCCAGGAGCCACCTGATAAAGTAATGATTTTTTTTAATGGTTTCTTTTTATTTACAGGTTCCATTTTATAACTCTGATCCATGAAAGATCGAAAGGGAATCGTTTGTGTTTTCACCATGTTGTAACACCTCTCGTATATTATTTTGCAAGCCACACATACTACAAACACATATAAAAATGGGAGGCTAATACTATGCATGTTGCTATAGCAACCGTTGTAGGAATTATTATCGGGTCATTGGTTAATATTTTTGTTGGTTGAGGGTATAAATGGCTGTGGGCTTAAAGAAGCCGACGGCTTTTTTGTTTGCTGTTTCATTTGTTCTATTCGTTTAGAAACGGATAGTTTTTCTTTAGAAATAGGTGTGCCTGAAGGGGGTTTTTTCTCTTGATCTTGAAGGGGTAAATTAGATTTACAATCAATTGTGTTATTTTCATGTGTCTTCATATCAGCCCATATTAATTTTTTTACATAACCACTAAAATTTCTTCGTTTTACATGCTTCAGCATCATTCTATCCTTCTCATTTTTTTCATTGAATGCGACAGGTTTACTGAATTTAGCCAAATAAGATCACACCTTTCGATATGAGCGGTAATATCGTTATGATAAAGAATATTCGATACAGATTGTCTAAAATGCCAATTTTTTTAGGAATAAATGCTATTACTGGTAATAGCAAAAAAACAAAAAAAAAAGCCCATTTCAATAATGGACTTGTTAGTTAGCTACTAGCACGCTTTATGCTAATAGCTATATGCAATATATATGCTTTCGGTGTATGTACCAATTAAATAAAATGTAGGGAATTAGAATGTATGTTATGAAGGGAACATGATATCAATTAAAAATCAAATATAATTTCACGTACCATATTGATAATAAAAAACTTCTAACAAATCATTGTATAAGGCCTAGTTCCAGCGTTCCTGTAACCAGGGGCAAAGTATCTATTGAGAACACAGTGTTTTATTGGTTAGCCCGACTTAATTCTTAGGAAAAACCAATGATTTTACAGTAACAAAAACGATCAGTTTAGATATAGTGTCAATTTGTACTATATTTACTGTCACAATACAACCGATACAGTGTAACAATACTATTACATAATTATTTTGTAACTTTTATTCTTTTTTTTTATTTTTTAGGTGTTCGAATTTTCGAACACCCTATACCTTATAAACCCTTGGTATTACTGGTTTTTTTTATTTCGCTTATCTCACTCTTATATATAGGGCTAAAAGTTCCGCAAGGAACGGGTCGTATTTTTGAGAAGAACACTCAAAAATCTCCACCCTCAAAATAAAAAACTTTTTTCGGCTCGATTTGCTTTTTTCGCCAAGCCGACAGACAAAACGCAAGATAATGGTTATCGACTTGGTCTAGCAATTATACGAGCCGAACCGCTTAGATCAATCGCTCTCAAATTGTTTGTATTCAAATTATTGATACGTTTAAATACGTGGGGTTTCGTCCCCACACGACGAGCCAGCACTCTAACCAAAACGCAAATTGTAAATCAAAAATTAATAGAAATAATAAAAGATCACGTACTTTTTCATAAATCGTAATATGTTAAAATGTGTAAAAAGAGTCCGAGGTGGCAATGGTGAAAAAGAATATATACGGTTTATCCCTTTTTTTAACTCTTATTGTTCTTGTATTTGTTTTTATGAAATTATTAGGGTTTATTTTCTGGATAAATGGAGGGCTATTAGATAAGTGGATGGCTTTGATTGGCTTATTCGCAATTCCAACTTCTATTTATTTCTTCTTAAAAAAATGGAAAGTAAGAACATCGAAAATTTTAATACTTAATATACTTATAGTGATAATCCACATAGTGTGGTTATGGTTGTCAGTTAAACAGCAGCCATATTATTATGCATATCTTGAAAGCAATCAAGTTCTCTCATCTCCATATGTAATCGAAGAGAGTCGGAACACAGGACCTCGAATACATTATTCTTCTAATGTAACCTGGAAAGGGTACACCTTATATAAATCAGTAAATTCTATTCTTTTTGTAAAGGAAAGTGTTAGAAAATCACAATACGGAAGACTTACTCAATCCATACGACTTGGTCGTGGTCATGCAGTAGAGAAGGATGGTCATATCTATATAGAAACTGATATTGGAGAAGATCTATTAGTTAAATAGAGGGGTAGCGTCCCGAAAGAATTTTGTATGCTCTATACATGTAAGGTTAACATAACGCATCATTATGAGCCTATTTACGTGCAAAACAAAAATAACGATCTATTACAGATCGTTATTTTTGTTCTCTATCTCTATATATTTAAAAAAAATTGCTTGATTTGATAAGTTCAATCAGGGCTGGTAATGCTGTAAATACAGGGATAATGTTTTTGAAATTACATTCAAAATACATTTCTGTATTTTCACCATTTTTCTTGTAGCGAATTCTTATCATATGCATCACCTCGATTATAAAAAAATAAAAAATAGATAGCCATTCCCTCTATTTCGGTTCTGTTGCAAAGTTTAAAAAAGCAGAAACAGGTATTGATAAATGAAGGGAACCATTTAGGCAGTGACTAATAATTTGTGTAATTCCTTATACGTTGAAAAACCGCAGTTTGACTGTAAACTGCGGTTTCGTTTATATATAGCATGAATGGTTTCGATCCCTTTCAAGGTACGTGAAGCATGACGTAGATTTTGAAATCCTATGGATTTGGAAAAACGTCGCTTGATATGTCTATGATCCTGTTCGATGAGATTATTGAAATGCTTAACGGTGCACTGTTTCGTATGCACATAAAAACCGTTGTTTTTCAGTTTTTTGAACGCACAAAGTAGGGCAGGAGCCTTGTCTGTTACGAGAACCGTTGGTTCCCCAAAAGCCTTCACTAATCGCTTCATAAACATATAGGCAGCTTGATGATCTCGTGTTTTACGAAGTTGGATATCCAAGGTGTATCCTTCTTGATCGATTGCACGATAGAGATAACTCCACTCTCCTTTGACTTTGATATAGGTTTCATCTAAATGCCATACGAACTGTGCTGATTTATTTTTCTTTTTCCAAATTTGATAAATCAGCTTGCCATATTCATGCACCCAACGCATGATTGTTGTAGGGTGAACTGAAATCCCTCGTTCTTTCATTATTTCAGATACATCACGATAGCTTAAAGAAAAACGGCAATAATAGCCGACGGCTACTAAAATAATATCTTTCTTGAACTGTTTTCCTTTAAAATATCTCATGCATCATGCTCCTCGAATCATTTTTCTTACATTTTAATTTCACTTAGAAAACTTTGCAACAGAACCGGAAATGCTAAAAAAAGATATAATTTGTAATTCAAATGAAAAAGAAATTATAGACTGTACAAATGATGATACAGATTATAACTGGATGATTATTTATAAACCGTATGGATTCTAAATTTAATTTCAGGTTTATGTGGTAAACATACGTTAAGACAAATATTGTAAATATTCGTAACCAAAAACGTTAAAATATTGCTTTTGTGGTTATTTGTTTTTAGTTATGGTTTTGGATATACGGAATTTCTATACGAAAAGGAAAATAAAAGTACCACTTAAAATCACCAAAAACGAAGTTTTATGGTTAAAAAATCCCTTAGAGTATAAAAAATTCAATTTCAACTTCCAAAAAATGTCTTATCATATGTTTTCCGCGTTTTGTTGGCGGTACGCCTTTTATAGAGTAGAAAAGCCCTATCTATACAGATAGAGCTTTGTCGTATTATTAGATCTTTTTAATGTTGAGCTCTTTTATACTTAATAGCGTCTTCTTGTTTATATTTCCAAGATTCATCTCTATAAATTATGTATTTTTCCTCAAATTTAGAAGAAAGAACGGAACATGCATGTGCATAATCCCATATTGCAACTGCCCTTTCTGCTAAGTCCTTGCATTCTACATCACTATCATGATAACGATTAAGACTATCCACATATTCAGTTAAATTTATTAGCTCTGTCATTAATTCTGCATCTAATACATCTTTAATAATTAGCAATTCATTAACAATACGTCTAGTCTCTTGATTTATAAAATCAAATAGTTCGAACCAATTTTGAAAAGGTCTGTAATTAAATTTTAATGGTTGATTAGGGTCTACTTCATAACAAAGGTCAAACATTTCAGAAACGTCTGGAAGAGGGTATTTGCTAAGAGAGGTATCTATTTTTTTCCCCTCCAAGGATAGTACCAAAGCAACTCCCATCTTACGTAGATTATAAACTTTGTTATCAACATATTGATAACTTTTCACCTTAGCATTGTAGCTTTGGAGATGAACATTCCAGAAAAAGAATAGAAATGATGTTATATAAGCAAAACATAGATTTCTATAAAGGGTCCCTAATTGGGCAGCATTTTTAAACAATTCGGGCTTGTGTACTAAATATAAATCTATAACGAGCACCGATATTATAGAGATAAACAATAAAATTCTCAACCATCTATTAACGGTTATAAATCTACGATACATGTATTTCATATATTTTTCCCCAGTTCTTCTAAAGTTTTATATCCATATGATATCCTATTTTTTCTCAAAATAGTTTTTTATTTCTTCAATGCAAAATTTTTTTATACTAAAAAAATGGCAACCAGCTTGAATTATCTGAATGTTTTCTCGAAATCGCACAAGTATACCGTCCGCAAAGGTATACTTTTATAGACAATCCAAGGGTTCATTTAACACTAAATACATGAAAGCTAAAAATGTATCTAAAGGTGTACCTTTGGGACACCAGTGTTATATGGTTAGTTATAAAAAAACAACGCACTCCGCAATCAGTGCACAGGTATGTCCGATGCGTTAATATTGATAGAAGATGGTACGTTATTAGAAGATAAAGGAGGATGGTAAAATGGCAGTAAATTTGAATTTTACAGTAACCATAAATGATTTGAAAGAAATACTGAAACGAGTGAAATTGAAAGGTAAATTTAAAAAAGAAAATGAGGAAAATGAGAAAAATTTAAGGAAAGTAATAATTTCATTTTATAAAGCTTCATCATTTGCAATAGAATTATCAAAGAAAGAAAACCTTCAATTAGACTTATATTATCCATCAGAACTAATGAACCCTAAAAACACCTGGGAAAAGTTCAAAACAACTAATAAATTGATATCAATACCGATTTCTTTAGAATTATGTATCGATCAGTTATGTGATAAATTTTGTATGGAGACTTTATCTTCCCAGCAGTATAAAGAAGTATCTATCTACTTTAAACAAATAGCTGATGATTTTGAATTACAATATGAACAGTTAAATACGTGAAGAGCATCCATAACGGGTGCTTTTTTTATTTCCAAAATGTTGGCGGTACCCCATGCCCATCAAGCTAACAGAACAGGTTGCCCCATCGCCATCAAGCTAAGATTTTGAAGTATCCACAAAACGAAAAAATGAACTAAATTTATCTCAAAAACTATGTCCCTGATACGTACATTTATGAATCATAGTAAATTGGAGTAAAATAACTTTACCAACAAATGTTATAGATAAA
>NZ_NTTM01000058.1:0-44439 GCF_002560985.1 Bacillus sp. AFS018417 | reverse complement strand
GGGTCTTACTGCCCGTTAATACGGGATAAATGGCAAGGAGGAATATAAAAATGGCTACTTTTGAAGATTTTATGAAATTAGATATTCGTATTGGGACGATTTATCGAGCAGAAGTATTTCCTGAAGCTCGAGTACCCGCTATTAAGCTAGAGATTGATTTTGGTGAACTTGGAATGAAACAGTCAAGCGCGCAAATCACGAAACGATATACGCCGGAAGAACTTATTGGAAAGCAAGTTGTTGCAGTTGTTAATTTTCCGCCAAAACGAGTGGCCGGATTTAAATCTGAAGTACTTGTACTTGGCGGCGTTCCTGAAAAAGGTGATGTTATTTTATTAGAGCCAGGTATGGAGGTTCCCAATGGAACAGCAATTGGCTAAAAGTATGAGAAAAAATGGACATGTATAAGCATCTCAAAAGGAAAATCTAATCAGTTTCTTTAGAAGTAACGTTCAATGTACCAATAAGAAAAGAAACGGTAAAAGATTGGAAGAAAGCAAAGCATACTAAGCCAAAATACAGAAGGGTCTGTCAGAAGTAAAATGAAACCAATACAAAGTGTGTAAGAAGAAAGAAATTTGCCAAACAGTGTGTTTAAGGGAAGGAATTTGGACAAAGGAAAGCGTAGTTCGTGTAATTCTTGTTCAAAACAGCAACCATGATAAGTGAGGATTTGAAAAAACAAAGCAACTGTAACGAGATCACGCTTACGATAAATGCACTTTTTACATTTATAGCAACGTATATAATTTTTCATCATAGCACCTTCCTTTAATTTCTTATGCTTGAAATGAGTTTATACAGTATTAGATATAAAAAATATATACCGATATACGCACCAGTAAGAAGAAATAAAGGGTTTAATAATATACGATGAATGGTTGTCATAAAAACAGTCTGCTGAAGTAATACATCGTATACAGTAAATGCAATAATGGTTCCAAATCCATATAAACAAACATACGCAAATATATCTAACCAAATGCGAATACGTGGATGTACCGCAAGTAAAACAAATAAACAAGATAATATAATAGGAAATAATCCAATCATCAGTTTCAATTCTTTTCACCTCAATGCCAATATTGCCAAATTGCATTTGGTCTATTCTCTATAGCTTGTACATATGTTTATAGGGAGAGGGTGATCTAATGAGTCGAAGCTATTTTTATGTGAAACGGACAAGTCTTACAAAATTTATTTTTCTATTTTTAATAGGAATAATGGCTGCTTTTTTGTTTGTTAGTATGATCGTAACATCATTAAAAGAAACAAAATCAACGTATTTATATAAATGGTTAAATGACCTTTCTATGAATGGATATATGTATGTGCTTGGTTCAGAAAATCGTTACTTTACACAAGAATATCGTCATTTAAATGCAGATTTTTCTATCTCTTCTTTTCTTTTATCTGCAATGACAAATATCCGCTTTGATGACGTTCGTAGTTTAATTGGAACAGAACTTCCAGGTTTTTCAAAATATGACACGGAAATTGTGATTGCTGGAGAAGGAACAAACTATACAAATTTGCCTATTGAATCGAGCGTACCTCTAGAAGAGCTTGTAAAAGAGAGGACAGGAGAACAAGGAAATCCTCAAAAAACAGATTCAAATAAAGAGAAACCGAAGCCAGCACAAACGACGGGAAATCGGCAAGTAGTATTTATTTATCATACACATAGTTGGGAGTCATATTTGCCATTATTAAATTTAACGAATGACCCGGATCCAAATAAAGCCACCAGTGCAACAACAAATATTTCTTTGTTTGGAAACAGACTTCGTGAGCAATTTGAAAGTCATGGGATTGGAGCAGTAAATGATACAACGGACGTGGGGAAAAAACTAATTAGTAAAGGGTTAAACAGTAATAGCTCTTATAAAATGTCTCGTGAGATTGTTCAAGAAGCTATGACCAGCGATAGACAGCTTCAATATTTTTTTGATTTGCATAGAGATAGTGCAAGGAAAGATGTAACGACGAAACAGATTGGTGATAAATCATATGCAAAGTTGGCATTTGTTATTGGGAAAGGAAATAAAAATTATGCAAAAAACTTACAATTGGCAACAGCGCTGCATGAATCATTAAACGAAAAGTATCCTGGATTGAGCCGAGGAGTAGTTCAAAAAGGTTTTAGTTCAGGAAATGGGGTATATAATCAAGACTTATCCGGTCAAGCGATTCTAATTGAAGTAGGCGGTGTTGATAATTCGGAAGAAGAACTCAATCGTAGTATTGATGCGCTTGCAGAAGCGTTTAGTGAGTACTATTGGAAAGCGGAGAAAGTGAATGGTTAAGCGTAAGCAAACGTTGCTTACGCTCTTTGTTTTGTATCGAAATTTGTCTCTTTATCTTATGAAAAAGGAAAAGGGATTTAGAAAAATAGTAGCGAATGTTCATTTATCCCGCATTAACGGGCAGTAAGCCCCCCACCTTAAGATTGAGAGAAAAGCAAAGAAGATAGGTGGGGGATGAAAAAACCCCCCACTGATGGAAGTTTCACTTTATAAAATGGCTCTTGCAAATAATTTTATTATGTAAACAATGTAACCGTAATGAGTAGGTAAATTGCAGTATAAGAAGCAAACGCATCTCTGAAATTTTGAAATAAGTTGGAGCGAATGGTTTAAACGGATGAGAGAATGGGGAAAAATATATGGTATGTGATGTTTAGAATTAACTGTTATTGAGCGTAACGGAAGTTGATGAGTATTGTATAGAAAAATTATTAGAATAAAAGGATGTTATATGAAGAGAAAATGGATGTTGTTTAGTGTAGCGATTGTCATTGGAGTGATTGCAATGCTGCAATATATAGAGCATAAGGAAAAACAATCGATAGAAGCGCAAGGAAACGTTGTTTTTCCAAAGGTACAAGAAACAATTGCAAAAATTGAAGGCGGGCTTGCGGTTGTTAACAATCCAGATTCAACTCTTGTCCTTGTGAATAAGAAAAGGCGTTTGCCAGATTTGTATGAACCGCAAGATTTGGTAATACCAAAAGTTCGTTTTCTATATGAAGGCGATAATGAAAAAAAGAAAATGCGTAAAGAAGCTGCTACAGCATTAGAACGCATGTTTCAACAAGCGAATAGTGAAAAAATCTCTTTATTTGCTGTTTCTGCATTTCGTTCATTTGAACGGCAAAAAGCATTGAATACGATGTATAAAAAACAAGATGGGGAAGCAAAAACAGCGATGTCTAGTGCAGTACCTGGTACAAGTGAACATCAAACAGGGTTAGCGATCGACATTACATCACAATCTGCAAATTTTCAATTAGAACCTTTATTTGGAGACACGAAGGAAGGAAAATGGCTTGCTGAAAATGCCCATAAATTTGGTTTTATTATCCGTTATGAAAAAGAAAAAGAAGCGATAACAGGATATACGTATGAACCGTGGCATGTGCGTTATGTTGGAAATCCATACGCGACGTATTTATATGAAAATCAGTTCACTTTAGAAGAAGTTATAAAGTGAACTTTCTATCAGTGGGGTTTTTCTTCATCGTGCACTTATCTTCTTTGTTTTCTCAAAATCTTGAGGTGGGAGTTTTACTGCTCACAAGTAGCAAAATAAAGTAATGATGATGGAGGAGAGAATGGTGGAATGACGATGTTATATAAGAAAAAAGTATATGCGTAAACAAGAAAGCGATGTTTCTATTTAAGAAACATCGCTTTCTCACTGTTACGTATACGTAAGTGGTAAACATCATAGTGTAAACAACAGTGAGATGTATATATGACTGAATTAGCTAAATACGTAGGAAATGTTTGCTTAGATAATGTAATGGTTTCTTATCTAAGTTATTTATCATATCTGGCGAGAAGACCCCCACCTCAAGCGCGAAGCGGTAGGTGGGGGTAGTTCAATTCATGATCTCATTTGTGAAAAAATATTTTTTGTCATTTTTTGAGAGGATTTGTCATGTGTAATAAAGAATATATTAATATATCGTTTTAGTATATTCTTCATCTAATAGATGTGATACTACATACTTTCTAGTAATAGTAAGATTTTATTATTTGTGAATGGGCGCCTCAGCTTTTTAGTGGTTATTCGATACAACGTGATAAAGTGAAACTTCCATCAGCGGAGGGGATTCATCCCCCCACTGATGGAAAGCTCTCACCAATCGGGCTTTTACGGGCGGTTATCCCCCACCTATCTTCTTCACTTCCCTCAATCTTGAGGTGGGGGTCTTACTGCCCGCGAATAGCGGGATAAAGTTTTCTTTCTCTCATATACATATAAAAAATAGAATGGAAGCGAGGGTTGCACATGGCAGGATGGGTGATTTGGTTTGTCATTGCCGGACTTTTATTTATTGCAGAGATGCTGACTGTTACATTTTACTTATTATGGCTTGGAATAGGTGCAGTGGTCGGAGGTCTAATTGCGCTATTTGTACCAAATTCTTTGCTACTTCAAGTTGTAATAGCATCTATTGTCAGTCTTGTTTTGACAATCTTTACAAAACGTATTTCCAAGAATTTTCGGGAGGCAAAAGGGTATACAGATGCAGTTGATCAACTTGTTGGTAAAAAAGGTATAATAGTGCAAACGATTACAAATGAAGCGAATGGCATTGTGAAAATAGATGGAGATATGTGGACTGCTGTTTCAGATGAACCAATTTTAGATGGAGAAAGCGTTATTGTTGTAAAGAGGAGCAGCACAGTTGTGCATGTGAAAAGGGAGTGTGAACTATAATGGTTGGTTTAATATTATCAATTATTTTAGCATTGATTGTTATTGTATTTATCGTATTAACAATTAAAATTATTCCGCAGCAAAAAGTAGGTGTTATAGAGCGCTTAGGTAAATTCCAGCGTGTGATGCACCCGGGTTTAAATATGATTATCCCGGTTATTGATCGTGTACGTCTTTATCATGATTTACGTATCCAACAAACAAATGTACCACCACAAACAGTAATTACAAAAGATAACGTACAAGTTGAGATTGATACGATTATTTTCTATCAAATTGTTGACCCAGAGCTGGCGACATATGGTATTTCAAATTATGAATTTGGGGTTCGTAATGTTACATCTGCAACAATGCGGCAAATCATCGGGAAAATGGAGCTTGATGAAACGTTATCTGGTCGTGAAAAAATTTCAACAGAAATTCGTTTAGCACTTGATGAGGCGACAGAAAAATGGGGCGTTCGTATTGAACGTGTTGAAGTTGTAGATATTATTCCACCTAAAGACATACAAGTAGCGATGGAAAAACAAATGAAGGCAGAACGAAATAAACGTGCAATTATTCTCGAAGCAGAAGCAGCAAAACAGGATAAAGTACTTCGCGCGGAAGGGGAGAAACAAAGTAAAATCCTAATGGCTGAAGGTGATAAAGAAGCGCGTATTCGAGAGGCGGAAGGTTTACGACAAGCGAAAGAACTAGAAGCGCAAGGGGAAGCAAAAGCAATTGAAGAAATTGCGAAAGCAGAACAAAAACGTATTCAAATGCTGCGTCAAGCAGGACTTGATGAGCGTGTTCTTGCATACCAGTCATTTGAATCATTAACTGAGATTGCAAAAGGACCAGCAAACAAAGTGTTCCTTCCATCAAATGCCGTTGAAACATTAGGAAGCTTAGGAGCAATTGGAGAGCTGTTTAAAGAGAAACAGCTGCCTTCTATAGATACGAAAAAAGAACAATAGAAACGAGGAAGAGAAATGGTTGCCATTTCTCTTTTTTTTTGAAGATATATTTGAAGTTGAAGATGTGAGGAGTAGATATATAAAATGAAGCTGAAAATATATATACGAATTAAATAGTAGGTGTATATATTCAAGCTTCAAAACGTGCAGGACATAGTAGTGTAATCAGAATGTATATTGTATAAAGCTTGTACATACCCATGTATAGAAAGGGTGGTACCATGAAAAAGTATTTTATACATTCTCAGTCGCATGGGAAGAAGATTATTATTTTGCTGTGTTCTTATGCATTTTTTATTTTAGTTGCTGCATCTTTGGTCACAACGATGTTACATACAATGAAATCATATTATGTGAGTCAATGGTTTGGAAAAATTTCCATACAAGGATTTATGCAAATGGTTGAAATGGAAAATCATTACTTTTCTTTTGAATATTTTCAAACAAAGAAACGAGAATCAGTAGGAGCGTTATTATTTTCATTAACAACAGATATGCGTTTGCAAGATATTCGAACATTTATGGGAAAAGAAATCCCAGGAATGGCAAATTATTATTCTGACATTCTTGTAGCTGGAGAAGGAACCGATTATACAAATATACCAAATGAATCAAGTGTACCGATAGAAGAAATTACGAAAGAGCGTGAAGTGGCTAAAGAAAAAGTTCAGGAAGCAGAAAAGAATAATCCTGTTCAAAAGAAAGGAAATGCTATAGAGGGAAAAAATGCCGTATTTATTTATCATACGCATAGTTGGGAATCGTTTTTACCGTTATTACCTGGAGCAAAAATTCCAGATGAAGCATCAAGTCCAGATGTAAATGTTTCACTCCTTGGTACGAGATTAAAACAGCAATTAGAAGGACAAGGAATTCCGGCTGTACATGACAAGACAAATATGGGAGACTTATTAGCGCAGAAAAAGATGAAGTGGTATCAGGCTTATAAAGCATCGCATGGATATGTAAAAGAAGCGTTAGCTCAAAATAAGCAAATTGTATTTCCGATTGATATTCACCGAGATGATCAGCGTAAGAATGTTACAACAAAAGTGATTAATGGAAAGTCATACGCAAGACTTTATTTCATTATCGGGATGGAAAATGAAGGACGAGAAGAAAATATGAAAATCGCAAACGAAATTAATTCATATTTGGATAAACATTATTATGGACTCAGCCGAGGAATTTTCAAAAAGGACAAAAGTAAAGGAGATGGTACATATAATCAAGATTTATCTTCCAATGCTCTACTTGTAGAAGTTGGTGGTGTTGATAATACGCTAGAAGAATTGTATAACTCTATTGATGTACTAGCAGAAGCGTTTAGCAGGTATTATTGGGATGCGGAGAAAGTGAATTATTAATGAGAAATAAGAGCAATAGAAAGGGACGGAAAACCGTTCCTTTTCTATTTCCTGAAGACAAATGATAGTTGTACTTTATCCCGCATTAACGAGCTCAAGATTGAGAGAGAAGCGAAGAAGATAGGTGGGGGATGAAAAAAACACTGATGGAAGTTTCACTTTATCAACAGCAGCTACTTGTATGAACATGATTGGCTGCTGTTTTTTGTTGAAATGCAAATGCAGTTTGTTTTCATTCGAATAAAGGAATTAATGGGTCTTTCACATGTTCTGTCAATAAAGTATGTAGCTGTCCGCGATGATGATAAAAATGAGCAACAATTTCAAGTAACCATTCAAAACGAGAATAAGAAACGCCCCAGTAGGAATGTGTGATTTCTTCAAGCTCTGCTATGGAGTATGCTTGAAATGTTTTAGCAAGAAGTTGAAAACCTTCTTTCATTGTCTGTTGAACTTCTGCAAGTGTATGAGGTGTATGTTGTGAGTAAAATTTATTTAGTTCTTCTTTTGATGCTTCATTTAAAATAAGAAGATCGGCATAACAAATAAGAGATAAATGTGTATAAATTTCAAAGAGGGATCGCTTGTTTTTGATAGGGCGATGTTGTAATTCATCGTAAGTAAATTGTTCTAACATCTGTATTGTAGAATCAATCCCAAATTTTAGTTGGTGTAGCGTGGCTTGAACAAACATTGTATTTCTCCTCACATCCGTTTATAATAGTGTCTTAAGAGTATTTTATCATATTCAAAATTCTGAAGATTCTTGTAGTTTGACGAAAAAAATGAAAAGTATTATATTGTTAAAGGTCCTATTGAACGATAAATAGAATGGAATTATTGAGTTAGGAGTTAGAATAATGATTTCAAGATATGGAAGAAATACAATTGTTGAAATTAATTTAGATGCTGTAAAACATAATGTAAGAGAATTTAAAAAACGTGTAAACGATGAAAATATTGCAATGATGGCAGCAGTAAAGGCAAATGGATACGGGCATGGTGCGATTGAAATTGCAAAAGCAGCGATTGAAGCTGGAGTAAGTCATTTTGCAGTTGCTTTTATAGATGAGGGAATTGAGCTCCGTGAAGCAGGAATTACTGCACCAATTTTAATTTTAGGTTATACGCCGGAAGAAGCTGTAGCAGATGCAATTGAATACGATATTATGATTACGGTATATCGGACTGAAGATTTAATAAATATTGACCGCATAGCGGAACGTGTTCAAAAGAAGGCACGTATTCAAATTAAAATTGATACAGGTATGAGTAGAATTGGCTTACAAGAAGAAGAAGTGGTACCATTTCTACAGAAATTGAAAGAAATGAAACATGTGAAAGTAGAAGGAATGTTTACACATTACTCGACTGCTGATGAAGTAGATAAAACATATACGTTGATGCAAAAAGATTTATTTGGGAAGGCTGTAAATACTGCAAAAAGTATGGGGATTCATTTGCCTCTTATTCATAGTTCCAATAGCGCAGGAACAATGGAGTTAGATAACGAATTTCAAAACATGGTTCGTGTCGGGATAGGGGTATATGGAATGTATCCTTCAAAAGAAGTGGACCATAAAGCAGTTTCACTTCAATCAATTTTAACGTTAAAGTCAAAAGTAGCTCATGTGAAACACGCGAAAAAAGGAAGAGGCGTAAGTTACGGAAATACGTATGTTGCAACAGGTGATGAGTGGATTGCTACGATTCCAATCGGGTATGCAGATGGGTTTAGCCGTCAATTATCAAGTAAAGGCTATGCGTTAATCAATGGCGTGAGAGTACCTATTATCGGTCGTGTTTGTATGGATCAACTTATGCTTGATGTAACAAAAGCGATGCCTGTACATGTTGGAGATGAGGTTGTCTTCTATGGTAAGCAAGGTAATGAAGAGATTACAGTAGAAGAGATTGCTGATACGTTAGGGACAATTAACTATGAAGTAACGTGCATGTTAGATCGAAGAATTCCACGTGTATACAAAGAAGATGGTAAAATCGTTGGTATTGTAAATCCATTAAGAAGAAAGTAAAAAAGAAGAATGTTATGCATTCTTCTTTTTTATGTAAATGAAAACGGTTACTTCCGGACTATTTGTTAATTAAATCATAGTAATGATAGCTCGCAGTAATTTCAAAACCACAGTGCTTATAAAGTTGCAAAGCATTCTCATTTTTTGTCTCTACCTCTAGTGTAATGTTTCTTTTTCCTTCTTTTAATAATCGCTGTACAGTAGTTTGTAACATGTTTGTTCCAATTCCTCTTCCTTGATAAGAAGGATTTACAGCAAAGCCAGAGATAGATGTGACCTCTTCTTCATGAGAAACGGTTATCGTTCCTACTACTTCCTGATTGAAAAGAGCCATATAAAGCTGACGGTTAGGTGCTGATATTGTCTTATGTAACCATGTTATATTATCTTGTAAGGAATCGTTAAATGCTTTACTTGCAATTTTAGCGATATTCGGCAATTCCTCAGTAGTAGCTGGTACAAGGTGAATTGTATTTTTTATATTTATAAAAGATGTTGAATCTCGTTTAAATCGCATAGAGTATTCACTAAACAAAATTTGTAATCCAAAAGATTTAGCAAAGGCGTTTCCACTTGTAGAAGTAGCATTTACGATGAATAATAGGTCATTGATGTTACGATTTTTTATTTCGTCAAAAGCTGCATCTAGAAGGTTACTACATATTTTTTGCCTTCGAAATGAAGGATGAACCATTCCTATTAATTCAAGTTTAGTAGGTCTTTCAAATTCGTACATACTTACAAAACCAACTAATTTGTCGTCTTGGTAATAAAGAAAATCATTCACCTGAGCTTCATTTCTTGTTTGGAGTACATCTACATATAAAGAAGGTTTATACTCCAGTCCATCATTACGTTCACAGTATGTTGTAAAATCGATGATTTGTTGTATGTCTTCTGAGGTTAATATATTCTTTTTTTTAATCGTCAAAGAATCACTCTCCATTTGATACTATTAATCTTTTCTGTAAGTAATAGTGTGTATGTCCTTTCGGGAAATCTTCTATAACACCATATACTTCATAGCCATGTTTTTTATAAAATTCCGGTGCTTGAAAGCTAAATGTATCAAGTTTAATAAGATTACAATCGTTTTCTTTCGCTATTCGTTCGGCTTCTAATAGGAGTTTACTGCCATAGCCTTTATGGTGCAGACTATCACTGACCCATAAAATATTGACGTGTAAGCATTGCCAAAATATGACCCCTGTTAAGCCAGCTACTATTTCTTCATTATCATTTTTTAGTGTTAAACAGATATCTTTAACAAGTGATTTCTCACTACCTGAAACTTGCGAATGATTGAATGCGATTAATTGTTTTCTAATATAATCGCTGTCCTCTTGACTCCATTCGTTTTGAATTTGCATAGTGTATTCTCCCCCTTATATTGTGTTATTTGATAATTAAAAGAAAGATGGGTGTTTCATCCACTCGTCTAGGTCCACACTTCCTTGAACAGACAGTAAACGATATAAATATCGATATGGTTCTCTGCATTGTGTCAAGCTTGGAAGAGGGGAGATAGTCTCATAGCCTTTTCGAAATGCTGTAGCTTCAGTTTCTGTAAATAAATATTCTAATCCAATGAAATCGAATTCTCGCGGTGCAATAGCGTAAGCTTCTGTATCTACAAGTCCGGTAATTTTTTGACCATCTGTTAAAAATTGTGTTGGGTCCATGTCGATAAGAACGAATGATGCTTCTTCTGGGGAAGGAAGAGATGCAGTTTGAGAAATAAATTTTTTAAACCTGTTACGAATTTTTTGATTATGTGAGTGAAATCGCTCTATAAGTTCTGTGCTAGTTTGTATCACATGTTGATGAAAGCTATGTAATGGAATTTGATGTGTTCTAGATGGATTACCGACATAGTTTGTTTTGTATTGATGAATTTCAGCTAATCCTTTTCCAAAGTTATGTAGTAAAGAGTCAGGCTGATTGAAGAAGGATTGCAGCATTTTTCCTTCTAGTTTTTCAACGACAATGTACTCTCGATCTAGAACATACTTGCGTAACACTTTAGGAATAGGGAGAGTTGTATAATGCCTGAGTGTATGATTGACCATTTCTAGATTATGAACAGATCGTGGATCAATTCCTAATAGTTGGTTACATCCCCACCAAAAATCATTATTTGGTTCTTCCTCTAATTTAGAAGAGCGAACAATGACTTCTTCATCTTTTGTTTTTACTAACCATACATTACTTGCATGGTCTTCGTAGCCAGGATGTAATTCTTCTATGTGTAAAATAGGGACATTTTAGGTGGATAAGTGACGGCAACAGAATCAAAAAAGTGCTGTAAANNTTTACAGCACTTTTTTGATTTTTTGTTAACGTTTTGAAATTTGTATTGATAATTGAAAGTTCTAGAAGTATCATATACATATTCAAACATTTGAAGATGTATATGATACTTCTAGGTTATTTAAAATCAACAATAAGTAATGGAGGTGTTTTAATGGGAGGGGAAATGCAACAATTTAAGGCTGATTTCTTTAAAGCTTTATCACATCCCTTGCGAATTCGTATTCTCGAATTGCTGTCAGAGGGGGAAAAAAGTGTAAATGAAATTCAAAGCATTCTTAATAAGGAAGGCTCCGCGGTTTCTCAACAGTTAAGTGTGTTACGTGCAAAAAATATTGTTGTTGGTACCAAAGATGGAAAACGAGTTTTATATTCTCTTCGAGATCCTATGATTATGAATTTATTGGAAGTTGCACGGAAAATTTTTAATAACCATTTGATTGATACGATTTCAATGTTAGAAGAACTAGACGAAACAGACGGTGAAACGGTAGCCAAGGAGGAACAGATTGAGTATTGAAATTAAGAAAGAAGCTATTATCCAACATGGAATTGAAATACTTCGCTCAATAGGAGCTCATCACGTATGCAATGTTTGTATTAAAAGTGGGAATTCCTGTTGTTTTTCATGCCAACATTTACAAGATGGAGTTGGATGTCAAGAAAGGAATACAGCCTGTACAGCTTGGTTGTGTGGGATTCAAAGTTTTTTATTTGATCAAATAGGATTACGGGATGAATGGAATCGTTTTTGGAGCGAAATTCCGGGTCAGATGTTTCGTAGAGACAGTACGCCAAAGAAGGTATCGATTACATCACTTATAGATACGCAGAAGCTAGATAGTCGCAGTGGAGAACTTCTAGCAGAAAGGTTGAAAACCTACGTACAAGAAGGTGGAGATATAGGTAAATTAGAACGTCATTTGAACAAAACGTATAGTAAATATTAGGTTCACGTTCTCTTTAGAAAAAGATAAAATTTGCAATTTGAATTTATTAAAAAAGTTATTCTTTCAGAAAAAGCAAGATTTATTAAGAATAGAAAAGAAGGGTTTATATGAAAGGATTATTTACAGGAAGATTTGAAGGATACTCATTGAGACAGTTTCAAAAGGATCTTCTTTCAGGAACAATTGTCGCAGTTGTTGCGATTCCACTTGCCATGTCTTTTGCTATCGCTTCTGGGGTTAAACCAGAGTATGGGATTTATACAACGTGTATTGCTGGGATCCTCACTTCGCTATTTGGTGGTTCGAAGTATCAAATTGGAGGACCGACAGGTGCTTTTGTTCCGATTCTTTTAGGCATTGTAATTACTTATGGATATGAAAATTTACTACTGGCTGGTTTATTAGCTGGAATTCTCTTATGCCTTATGGGGATTTTTAAACTGGGATCTTTAATTAAGTTTATTCCACGTCCTGTAACAGTTGGTTTTACATCAGGTATTGCTGTTACTATTTTTACGGGACAAATTGCTGGCTTTTTGGGGCTGACAGGTATAAAAAAGCATGAGGAATTTATAGCAAATTTGAAGGAAATCTTTATCCATATTGATACCATCAATTTTTATAGTATTATAACTGCTTTGATTTGCCTTTTTGTTATATTGATAACACCAAAAATTTTACCAAAAGTTCCTGGTTCATTAGTAGGTATTGTTATTTCAACTGTAATTGCAACGGTATTTTTCTCGGGTCATGTACCTACGATCGGTACAGCATATGGTGCGATTCCGAGTACACTTCCTCAGTTCCATATTCCAGAAATCACATTGGAGCGTATAAAACAGTTAATTGGTCCTGCATTTGTTATTGCCATGTTGGGTAGTATTGAATCTCTTTTATCGGCTGTCGTGGCAGATGGTATGACAAATAGTAAGCACAACAGTAACAAAGAGCTTATCGGTCAAGGAATTGCTAATATTGTTACACCCTTATTCGGAGGAATTCCGGCAACTGGAGCGATTGCCCGGACAGCAACTAATATTAGGAGTGGAGCTACTTCTCCGATGTCAGGTATTATTCATGGGGTGCTTGTCTTATTAACGCTTCTACTGTTAGCTCCATCTGCTTCACATATTCCGCTTGCTAGTATGGCCCCCGTTTTAATGGTAGTAGCTTGGAATATGAGTGAACAAAAACATTTTGCTCACATCCTTAAAATGAAAACAGGAGATTCTCTTGTATTACTTGTAACATTTTTGTTTACTGTATTTACTAGTTTGACAACAGCTGTAGAAATCGGTCTTATTCTAGCTATTATTTTATTTACAAAACGTATGAGTAACATGCTTGTTATATCTAAAGTGCTTCCTGATCATACAAGAAAGAACGAAAAATTGCTGCCACATGTGGTGAATAAAACGCATGACTGTCCGCAAATTAGTATTTATACAATAGAAGGTCCGTTATTCTTTGGAGCTGCTCAAACGTTTGAACAAAACATTTTAGCAACTATTCATTATAAACCAAAAGTTTTAATTTTACGTATGGGAAAAGTTCCTTTTATTGATACAACAGGAGAATCCTATTTTAGGAATATTGTTCATCACTTTAAAAAACAAGGTGGAGTACTTCTTGTTTCAGGAATCCAAGCTGAGTTAAAAGCAACTTTAGATAAAAACGGATTGTATGCTGAAATTGGAGAAAAGAACTTTTTTGAACATACAGGGGAAGCTATCACTTATGCTTTAGAACATTTGGATACACAAAAATGTATAGGTTGTAAACATTTTGCTTTTCATGAATGTACCCAACTTTCTCATCAATCTCAACCAGTGAATGCATTAGATTATTAAAAAAGATATGTCAGGATATGCAAGAAAACAAGGCCCTTTTATCCTGTAGGACAATAAAGCCCTTATTTTAAGATAATAAGAAATGAAAAAGTGCTATAAACAGATAAAATATATCGTTTACAGCACTTTTTTTGTTGCTTATGTTACCTAAAACCAAGCTTTCTTTAATAATTGTATAGCACAGAGAATGTCGTTTGCTGATAACCCTCCAAACCCCATCAATACGTAAGATTCCTTCTGTAAAGCATTTTCTGCATCATATAGAGAAAGAGGATATACTTTGACACCATTTTCAGCTGCCTTATCGATAAGCTCATATTCATTCATTCCGTTATGAACATGTAATACAATATGAAGTCCAGACTGGGAACCTATGATATCGACGAGAGGGCCCATTTCTTGTTGAATTGTATGTACTAGTAAATGATGTTTCTTTTTGTATATAGTGCGAATTCGATTCAAGTGTCGATTCCAATAACCTTCTCTCATAAATGTTGCAAATGTGAGCTGTTGTATTTTTGAGACGGTTTGCTTGAAGATGATACCATCATGTTGATAAGTTTTTAGCAAAGTTTGTGGAAGAACCATATAACTCATTCGGAGTGAAGGTAAAAATGACTTAGAAAATGTTCCCATATAAATGACACGTCCATTTGTATCTAACCCTTGTAAGGAAGGGATGGGCTTTCCAGTATAACGAAATTCACCATCATAATCATCTTCTATAATATAGCTGTCATTTTCACTAGCCCATTTTAGCAGCTCCATTCGGCGAGAAAGCGGCATAATCATTCCGTATGGAAATTGATGAGAAGGTGTTATGTATACAATATTAGCACCACTTTTATGTAAAGAGGAAATATGAATCCCTTTTTCATCTAGAGAAATGGGCTGTATATGTAATCCGCAGCTTTGTATTATAGCTCTTACTCGGTGAAAACCCGGATTTTCCATTGCATACTTGTATTTATTACCAAGCAATTGTAAAAGCAGCCAAAGAAGAGGTTGTGTACCGGCCCCGATGATAATTTGTTCTGGGGTAGAATGCACACCACGTGCTTGATAGAGATAGCGAGAGATTTCATAGCGAAGCTGCCATTCACCTTGTGAGTCTTCTTTTGTAAATAAGTCATTCTCATATTCTAGGAGACAATTACTCGTTATCTTTTTCCAAGTAGACAACGGGAAGGAGTCTATATCAATGCTCCCATGACTGAAATCATAACGTAAATTTTCCTGAACAGGTTTCTCTTTATATGCAATATTTTTATTGTTTGTTGTTTGGATCATATCGTAATCTGCATCAGCAACAAATAAACCTCTTTTTTGTTTACTTTCTACATATCCTTCAGCGATTAATTGCTGATATGCACATTCAACTGTATTACGGCTTACACCAAGCTGCAAAGATAAATTGCGGTGAGATGGCAGACGACTACCAACCTCAATACTTCCTTGTAAGATTTCTTGTTTTATATAGTTATAAATTTGTATGTAAAGCGGTATCTTACTTTCTGAATCTAATGGGATGATAAGTTCCATTGTCATCTTCCTTTCAAACTGTCCCTATAAAAAAGAATAAAACTGCCACTTACAAAAGGGGCATGTGCTTTTTATAATAACAATCATAAAACATTTTGAATTTTTTATAAATAATTGGAGGGAAAGAATATGAATACATGTGTGCAAGAGGTAAAAACAAAGCAAGAATTTTGTAAGGTGTTACCAGTATTACAGCAGTTGCGGCCTACACTTTCTCAAGAAGAAGCACAGTCTCTTTTGGAAAGAATGAAACAAGAAAATTATCGCCTATTTGCTTTGTATAATAGTGAAGGAGAAGTAGTGAGTTTAGCAGGAACAGCAATTTGTACAAATTTTTATAATAAGAAACATGTCTTTATATATGATCTTGTTACAGCAGAGGCACATCGTTCAAAAGGATATGGAGAGACACTGCTGTCGTATATTGAGGGGTGGGGCAAAGAAAATAATTGTACTTGTGTCGTATTAACTTCGGCGTTTCCAAGAAAAGATGCGCATCGTTTTTATGAACGCGAAGGGTATGAAAAGGTGAGTTATTCATTTCATAAGGAAATAAAATAAAGCAGAGGATAGTCTTCTGCTTTACTTTATCCCACATTAACGGGCAGTAAGACCCCACCTCAAGATTGAGAGAGAGGCGAAGAAGATAGATGGGGATAACTGCTCGTAAAAGCTCGATTAGTGGAGGATGAAGAAAACCCCCACTGATTGAAGTTTCACTTTATACAAAGAGTTGGTTTTATGATTTTAAAGTCTTCTTTTTTCATTTGTACTACGTAAGCATCATCTGTCGTTGCTATGTGAAGGGATCCAAATTTTGTAAAACTCTTTGGCCAGAAATGTTGGTTTTTGCAATTCAATCTATCATAATTTCTCCGTTAAAATCCTCAAAGTAATATTCTAACAATAAACACATTGCTTCTTTTGTATATCCATTTCCACGATGTTTGTATTCAATTTTGATATTAAATTCTGTAGTTTTTGTATTTATGTCATATCTATCAAAGCTAATTTCTCCTATAGGGACATTATTTTTTGTATAAATTAAAGTGTAAAAGTGTTGTCCATCAGTCGGTTCAACATTTTTTAAAAACCAACTTCAATCTTATCTTTTAGTTGTTTCGAAGATAAGAAATATACGTACAAAATAACTGTTGCAATAAATAAGGCGAGAAAGAAAGCTGCAAATAAAATAGCAAATGAGTATGTATACGGTTCAAATACAGTTGGAAATAAAGGGAGTGTTCTTGTACCGCTCAGAGATATTTGTTCGAATGAAAGAGATTGTAATAAGGATAGTTCCTTTAATGTGCCGCCTACATGATTTATAAATTGAAATGGTTCAAATGAAATGCTGTTTTCTTTCATATTGATGAATAAAAACGGAGCATTGATTAAACAGAGTATAGCTATAAAAATAGCTAGTAATTGAAAGAGAATGTGAGATATCTTCCTTAGCATAAAATTACCCTAAAAAAACATATTTTTACAATATTATACAAAATAATCGATTGTTTGTTTTGATTTTTCAGAAAAAACATTATAATAAATAAAACTAGTAAATAAATATAATGTTTCTCTAGTTCATTTAGAAATAGAGAAGAGTGATTTCGTACTATCTTTGCTAGTAAAACTTATAGTGTATTGATACATAGTAATTGAAAGATGAGAAAGCATATATAGGAGGATTCTATGGAACAAACTTATTTAAAAGGTGAAAAAGTAGTTATTCGAACGATAGAAAAAGCGGATTTGTATCCGCTATGGCAAGAAGTTTATAAAGAAGAGAATCCAGAGTGGAAAAAATGGGATGCACCGTATTTTCCATTTGTTAGACAAGAGTTTACTTCTTTTCAAGAAGGTCTATGTTCTAAATTAATGAAAGATCCATATTCAAGGTTTCTTATTGAAAAAGATGGTGAAATCATAGGAATCGTAACGTATTACTGGGAGCATGAGCCTTCACGTTGGTTAGAGATTGGAATTACCATTTACAATCCAACATATTGGAATGGAGGTTATGGTACAGAAGCTTTACGTATGTACATTGACTTTCTATTCCAACATATGACGATTGGAAGGGTCGGTTTGACAACATGGTCAGGAAATAGCCGCATGATGAAAGTTGCTGAGAAGCTTGGCATGCAATTAGAAGGAAGAATGAGAAAATGCCGTTATTATAACGGAGAATATTACGATTCGATTCGGATGGGGATGATCCGTGAGGAATGGGAAGAAATGAAAATAGCGAGGAGATGAGCAGCTTGTACGCAGTTATTGTAACGTTTGATGAACTATTTGCAACATATATAAAAAAGAAGTGGGATGAATTAAGTGATTTGTCATCTTATATAAACAACATTGAAGGAATGGAACCACATATTACATTAGCAGATTATAAACAGCTTGATATCGAAATATTCAAGCAAGAGCTGCATCAGTTTTCAAAGCGTACGAATACTATTGAAAGTGAATTTTCTCATATAGGAAGTTTCCCTGTAAATGGAACGGTCTTTTATGCCCCGACGATAACAGAAAATCTAAAACAGTTTCATACAAACTATCATAAATATTTTAGTTTTTTTCAAGATAATACAGATTCCTATTATGTACCAGATAAATGGGTTCCGCATTGTACAGTGGCAAGTAGACTAACCGAAATACAGTTAGGACAAGCTTTTCAACATGTATGTGAGAGCTTTGAAGTGATGCGAGCGGTAATAAATCGTATCAAGTTAATCCAAGTTGTATATGAAGGTGGAATGTGTGTGAAGTGTAACACATTAGCAGATTATAGATTGGGGGAGTCTTTATGAATTTTGTCATCCGTGAAATGAAAGAAGAAGATATTCCAGCCGTACAACATGTGGCCAAGATTTCTTGGAACGATACATATAAAGACATTATTCCAATACCGGCACAAGAGAAGTTTTTACAGCATGCTTATTCTCATGACATGATGAGCCACCGCTTACAACATTCACACTTATTTGTAGGAGAAGTAGACGGGAAAGTTGTTGGATTTGCAAATTTTTCACCGATAAAGTATCAATGTGAAACGGAGTTAGGGGCGATTTACTTATTGCCTGAATACCAAGGAAGTGGTATGGGAACAGCGTTATTACATAAAGGAATTACAACATTAGAAGGTGTCAAGAAGATATATATTAACGTAGAATCAGAGAATAAAACAGGAAAAGCATTTTATACTGCAAAAGGATTTGCAGTGGTAGATGCGTTTGAAGAAGACTTTGATGGATATATGCTGAAAACATTAAGAATGGTATTACATGTTTAATAGGAGGGGGAAAGAGGTTCTTATGATCCAAAGAGCAACTGAAAGAGATACGGAAAAAATTTTAGCTCATGCGGCCGAGTCTTTATATGAAGGGACTATGAAAACGAGTCAATTTAGCCAAGAGAAAGTACTAGAGCTTACAGTCCCTCTTTTAAAAAAAGGAGCATTCTATCTTGTTATAAAACATGATGATATATTGAATGGATGGATATTGATTGGAAGCAATAAGGACTATTTTTCTGGAGAAGAACTAGGTTTTATTTATGAATTGTATGTGCTTCCTTCCTATCGTGGACAAGGTCTTTCGCGCCAGCTTATGAGAGCAGCAGTTGATGAACTCTATAAGCTAGGCTACTCAGAAATTCGTTTGAACGTATTTGCAGGGAATTTTGTGAAAGAGTTGTATAAAGAAATGGGATTCGTTGAGAGGCAAAGTGTTATGAGTTTAAAACGTGAGGGTATGTAATTTTGAAAGAAATATGGAATCACACTTTTAAATCTAAAAATAATGATAGGAAAGCATTTGAATGGGGATAAAGGATTATATTTGAGGAGGATATATGTATTGAAGGGGAATTTAGTAGAATTACGAGCTATTACAAAGGAAAATATGAACTCTCTTTATAAATGGCGCAATGATGATGAAGTAAGTTACTGGGCGACAGGAAATTCACCATTTTATACAAATGTTTCAATGGAACAGTTAGACCATTTTTTTGAACAAGTATGGAATTTAAATAAAAAGGATGAATGTGTGTTTGCTGTTTACACGTTAGAGGGAAAATATATCGGAATAGCAGACTATAGAGATGTAGATGCGGTGACACATAAGGCGGTAATTGGCTTAACGATAGGGGATAAAGAATATTGGGGAAAAGGGTTTGGAACAGACGCTATACAAACACTTGTAAAATATTTATTTTTAAACTTAAATATGAGAAAAATTCAACTGGATACATGGAGTGGAAATGAAAGGGCAATTCGTTCATATGAAAAGTGCGGGTTTCAAGTGGAGGGTGTTCTCCGTGAAGATGTATATGTAAATGGAAAATACTACGATACAGTGATAATGGGCTTGTTACGAGAAGAATGGGGTCGAGATGTAATAATAAGTTAGGAGATGAGATGATGATATTAGAGGCAGCAATGCTCCGAGTGAAGCTTGGAATGGAAAATGAATTTGAAAATGCTTTCCAAGAGGCTTCTAGCATTATTTCTTCTATGAAAGGTTACCAAGGTCATACGCTTCATAAATGTATAGAAACTGAAGGGAAATATCTTCTATTAGTTAACTGGGAGACGTTAGAAGATCATACGGAAGGATTTCGAAAATCAAGTGAGTATGAAGAATGGAAAAAGAGATTGCATCATTTTTATGAACCCTTTCCGATTGTAGAGCATTTTCAGTATATAGAATGAGATAGGGTTTAACCTCAATAAAAAGAAGTTGCCATCAATAGGGAATGAAGATATCCTATGCTGATGGCAACTTCTTTTTAGCGATACATTGTCCAAGTTCCAATATCCTTAAAGCCTAATCGTTTATAAATCCGTCCAGCAGCAGGGTTACTGTAAAATAAACAAAGTGTTCTTCCTTCGGCGATAAAATCTTGAATCATTTTACTTATGATTTGAGAAGCATACCCTTTTCCGCGGTGATTTGAGTGTGTACATACACCTACAACCATAGCAGATAATGAATTTTCTGCAGATGTGGACGCGCACGCGATAATTTTTCCGTTTTCTTCTATATAATATGTCCGTCCGGTGTTTGTTTCAATTGCTTGGCGAAGGAGTTTACCTGCGCTGTCTGCTATCTTAAATTCTGTAATTTGTTTTCGTAAATGTATAATACGATCCACATCTTTAACCGTTGCCATTTTTATATTTTCTTTGTTTATATCTTTTACTAACTGTTTCTCGGTTGTACATTCACAAAAGTATGTCTGCAGTTTTTTACCAAGGTTTAGGTTATCGAGATTTTCAAACTGTTCTACGACCTCTGATTTTCCAGAGAGTTTAATGTAGTCATGGTTAGTAAATTGATCAATAAATGCTTCTGGCTGGAATGAAGCCTCAGCATAGGCAATAAAGGAATCATGGAATCTCAATAGAACAGCTTGTAATTCATTTTCTATCGTAAACTGTCCCCATAGTTCTTGAAAATCTTGATCATATCCAAATGCCTCAATATCACCAATTAAGAATAGGTTGAATGCAGCTTCTTTCTTTAAAAAAGAAAGTACTTGTTCATGGTCTTGTTCGGTTAGTTTTCGAATCATTTTTGCTGAAACTCCTTTTATTTGTATTTTCTAAATATTAGTACTTATAATTTTGGAAATCAATAAAAAATTTTATGTTTAGTTCACAATGTTTAGGAAAAACTAGGAAGGATATGAAAAAGGAGGTTATGAACGGTGGATCATCCAATTCAAGGGCTGATGAAAGCAGCTATGGAAAATTTAAAAGAAATGGTTGACGTGAATACAATTGTTGGTGAACCTGTTCAAACAGCAGATGGCGGTGTTGTTTTAACTGTTTCAAAAGTAGCATTTGGTTTTGGTGCAGGTGGATCAGATTTTTCCACAAATGACGTGCAAAAGTCACAAAGTCATCCCGCATTTGGTGGTGGTAGTGCGGGGGGAGTTTCTATTACACCGGTGGCCTTTCTTGTTGTGAATAAGGATGGTGTAAATATTCTTCATTTGCAAAATGCAACGCACTTGGCAGAGAAGGTAATCGAACTTGCGCCGCAAACAATTGATAAGATTCAGTCGATCTTTCAAAATAATAAAAAACAGGATAGCTCTCATTATCCACAAAATCCAGATGAAATTGCATGAAAAATGCCTGTTTATAAGCAGGCATTTTTTCTTGTAATAGTGATGTAATAAAACTCATAAAAATGTAAATAGTTTTTATAGTTTTTTCTATGTTTCTAAAAATTTTCGTGATAAAATATCCTATAGTATTGAAACATATAAAACGAAGGTGGCTAGGTGCTTTGTCTGGAGGATCTGACCAAATCAAGAATATGATTTATATTAATGGTAATCGTCGCAATCATTGTTTTATCACATCTGGAATTACGTTTGAGGAATTTGCAAGCAATATTCCTTCGCCGCTTCATCAAGTCCTGCTTTTAAAGCATAGTTTTGAATGGACTGATCTTCATTATCATACTTTATTTGAATATGCAGAAGAAGAGAACATACATAAATTAATTGCGGCAGATGTGGATGAGTTTGAAGAATTTTGCTGGGTTGATTTTGATGATGTGAATGACTTGGATGAATTGGAGCCAAAAGAAATTGCAGAATTACTCTATTTGGCACACAAAAAGGAACCGCTCGGGAAGGCTTTTTTCCCACTTTTGAAAAATAGATTCGTTTATCTTTCTCATGATGATGGCTGGTACAATAAGGTATATTACCGAAGAATGCCGGACTTTGTCGGAATGCTTAGTAAGGTGATTCCTTATAAGCTTGGCTCATTTGGAAAAAAACGATTCACATTCTTTCAAAAATCAAAAATTTATCCAGCGATTTCAAAAGAGGTCATTCTCAAACTTCTGCCATTTATGGAAGATGGCTTATATTTGGACTTAGCAGGAAAATTAGAATCAAGACGTGGCTTAGAGATTCCTGTTTATGTTATCGGTTCGTATGAAAGTACAAATGAAGTTTTAGACAGTTTAGAAGATTTGAAAAGCGAAGCTTCTGAAACAGGATGGCTTATCTTTGATAAGAAAGAACAAGAGTGGCAGTGGATAATGGACTAAGGGAACTTGACGATAGAAGTCAAGTTTTCTTTCTTTTTGGAAAGGAGATAAAATGGGGAAGACTTTCACAATAATAAGCATTAGTAGTATTATATTTGTAGCAATTTTATTATTAACTTGTCCGAAGGAAGCGGACTTTCAAAAACATTTAGCAGATGAATATTCAATTGTGTGTAATGAAGTGAGTTTTAGTTGTACACAGCAAAAAGATAATAAAGAAGAGAAACTGGAGTTTGTTGGTAGTGATGTTCGAAACGGCGTATTCTTTATGAAAATAGAACAAACCTTTCAAACAGAAACAGGAAAAAAGAAGACGTATAGTGCCATTGGAATATTGGGGATGTTCCTCTTTTCCTCTGAAAAGACTTTCTAATGTTTAGAAGGTCTTTTTTTTATATTCTCTCTCATATAGTTATGGTAAGACAGGCTTGGGGAGGAGATTATTTTGAAAAAGACTTGTATGGTTTGCGGAGGAGAAGAATTTTTTTCTTCCACCTTATATGCACGTACAAAACAAGACTGGGCGTATGCGCCGAATATGTATCGCTTTGAAAAAGTATTTATTGAACAGCGAGATGAGGAGAACTATCCTGTGTTTCAAGAAATTACTGCTTATCATTGCAGTGGTTGCGGTTATGTGATGTTATTTCGTTAATAAGCAAAGGGATACAACAAATGCATCCATTGTTGAATGGATGCATTTTGCATTTTAGTTCTTTATTCCGCTACTTTTGGGCAGTAAGACCCCTCACCCAAAAACGAAGAAGATAGGTCGGGAATAACTGTTGGTATGCGCCTGATTGGTTTAACTAACCATCAGTGGGGGATGAAGTCTTCCACTGATGGAATTTTCACTTTATAAGAAAGCGCCTTTTAAAAGGCTGATAAGAAGAGAGGATATAATAAACTGAAAAGCAGAGAAAATCCTCCAAAGCCAATAGCTGTATATCCAAGTGTTTTTGCTTCATAACGAACAGCGAGAAGCCCAATTAAGATGGAAAGAGATCCAAATGTAATAGGATAGAAAGCAATTGAAAATAAAGAGATAAATAATGCGATGTACCCAACAATTGTACCAATGTCTGTTCTGTCTTCTTCTTTATGGATTTCTTTACGACGACGCCTAATTGGAAGACGCTGAGGGGTAATTTCTACCGCATATTCTTCTTGTTTTTCTCCGCTTTTTAAATGATGCGTTCGTTTTTTTGGCAATGAATAGCCCTCTCTTTCGATTTAGGGTATGTTTAGTATTTTTTATAAAGAAAAAAAACATGTCTGTTATTTATATCCAAACAAATAAAAATGGAGAAAGTGATTGCCCGTTGCTATGTTATCCATCTCTCCTTAAGAATAAACAGGAATAATGTAAAATGATGTAGAATGACTTTTAGATAGATGAAAAATGTAAAGGTGGGACAATAATGACAAAATTTAATTGGCATGAAGCAGCGCAGCAGAAATGGGATAATAATGCTGATTTTTGGAATCAAAATAGTCAAGAAAGGTGGGATAGTGGCAGCCGTAGTGCAATTATTCCATTTTTCCAAAAATATATACGAAACGGGGCAACTGTTCTTGATGTAGGGTGCGGAGATGGATATGGAACATACAAATTAAATAAAGCAGGTTACAAAGCATGTGGTATTGATTTATCAGAGCAAATGATTGAAAAAGGAAAAGAGCGCGGTGAGAGTCCTAATTTATCGTTTATAGTAGGAGATCTTACTTCATTACCGTTTCAAGATGAGGAGTTTGCATCAGTTTTAGCAGTAAATTCATTAGAATGGACGGAAGCGCCACTTCAAGCCCTGCAAGAAATAAAGCGAGTATTAGCACCAGAAGGTTTTGCATGTATTGCCATTTTAGGACCAACAGCAAAACCACGTGAAAATAGCTATCCACGTCTATATGGAAAAGATGTCATTTGTAATACGATGATGCCGTGGGAATTTCAAAAGCTTGCACAGGAACAAGGATTCAATTTGATAGATGGAATGGGCGTATATAAGCGTGGTGTAAACGAAAAGATGATTGGACAACTTCCGCTTGAATTGCAGCAAGCTTTAACATTTATGTGGGTATTTATGCTTCAAAAGAAGTAACTTATAGGAGGATTATAAGTGCAGAAAATACAAAAAACTGATACAATATTTTCAGAAACAATTAAAGGGGGACTAGGGAATATGACAGCAACTACTACAGTAAAATCTGATATTGAAATTGCACAAGAAGCAAGCATGAAGAGAATCCAAGAGATTGCATCAGAATTAAACATTTTAGAAGAAGAATTAGAGCCGTACGGTCATTATAAAGGGAAGTTATCTCTTGATATTTTTAAGCGCTTACAAGGAAAAGAAGATGGAAAAATTGTTTTAGTTACAGCGATTAACCCTACTCCAGCAGGGGAAGGGAAATCAACTGTAACAGTTGGTTTAGGGCAAGCTTTCAATAAAATTGGTAAAAAAGCAGTTATTGCGCTTCGTGAACCATCTCTTGGACCAACTATGGGATTAAAAGGTGGTGCAGCGGGCGGTGGTTACTCGCAAGTCGTACCAATGGAAGACATTAACCTTCACTTTACAGGGGATATTCATGCGATTACAACTGCAAATAATGCACTTGCAGCATTTATCGATAATCATATTCAACAAGGAAATGACCTTCGCATCGATACACGTAAAATTGTATGGAAGCGCTGTGTAGATTTAAATGACCGTGCGCTTCGCAATGTTGTAATTGGTCTAGGTGGACCAGTACAAGGTGTACCGCGTGAAGATGGTTTTGATATTACAGTTGCATCTGAAATTATGGCTGTATTCTGTCTAGCGACAGATGTACAAGACTTAAAAGTACGTTTAGCTCGTATTGTTGTAGCCTACAATATGGATAATGAGCCTGTAACAGTAAAAGATTTAGGTGTAGAAGGTGCATTAACACTTTTATTAAAAGATGCATTAAAGCCAAACTTAGTACAAACGTTAGAAAATACACCAGCAATTATTCATGGTGGACCATTTGCCAACATCGCACACGGTTGTAACAGTGTAATCGCAACGACAATGGCAGCTAAACTTGGTGATTATGTGATTACGGAATCTGGTTTTGGTGCAGATTTAGGTGCTGAAAAATTTTTAGACATTAAAGCGCGTGCAGCAGGTATTAAACCAGAAGCAGTTGTCATTGTTGCGACAATTCGTGCCCTTAAAATGCATGGCGGCGTAGCGAAAGACGAGTTAAAAGAAGAAAATGTTGATGCGTTAGCAAAAGGTATGGAAAACTTACAAAAACACGTTGAAACCATTCAAGAATTTGGTGTTCCGTTTGTTATTGCAATCAACAAATTTATTACAGATACAGTTGCTGAAGTAGAGTACTTACAAAATTGGTGCGGTGAGCGCGGTTACGAAGTATCATTAACAGAAGTATGGGAAAAAGGTGGCCAAGGCGGTGTTGACCTAGCAGAGAAGGTATTAAAAGTAATTGAAAAAGGTGAAAACAAATACGCACCTTTATATGATTTAGAACTTCCATTAGAAGAAAAAATTCGTACAATTGCTCAAAAAGTATACGGCGCAAAAGATATTGAATTTGCACCAAAAGCTCGCAAGCAATTAACGCAATTTGCGGGAGAAGGATGGGGCAACTTGCCAATTTGTATGGCAAAAACACAGTACTCTCTTTCTGACGATGCGACAAAATTAGGACGTCCATCTGATTTTGTTGTAACAATTCGTGAGTTAAAACCATCTATTGGTGCTGGATTTATCGTAGCGTTAACAGGAACAATGCTAACAATGCCAGGACTTCCAAAGAAACCAGCTGCTCTTCAAATGGACGTAAATGAAGATGGAAAAGCAGTAGGTTTATTCTAAAAGGTTGTATTTCTTCTCTTTTATCGGTAAACTATACGTACATCACGTGGCGCCTTTCGATGGAAAGGCGCTTGTTTTTTGGAGGAATATATGTTTGATCCAACTGCTTTTGAAAATTTAAAAGTTATTGTTGAAGGAGCTGTATATGATTTTGATTTGCATGGTGACATCATTGTAACTGACCGAAAAGATATAATGGATCTAGCGTCGTTTAGTCGTACATATACCATTTCGTTTCAACTGAAAGAATATATAGAGTCACTAGTAGAAGCAACATTTTTATTATCAGTTAATGCAGAAAATTTATCAGGTGAGATATTAGAGGTACCGTATTTTGTGCCTGGCTGTGAAATGAAGCTTTTCTTTGCATTTTCTTTGAAGCATCCAGAAAAAGATTGTCAAGAAATTGAAGCGTTGCTACAATCCATATGGGGAAAAGAACGAATGATTACGCAGAAAATTTCATACGAATATAATAAGCAAGCGATTTCATATCATAATAAGGTAGAAATTTTATTTCAAAAAGCGATTACAGAAGACCATGTTGATGATTTAATAGCTGTTATTTCTCATATGATAGAAACGATGCGAATAATACAACAATTTCTTCAAAAAAAGAGATAAAGGAGAAAAAGAAATGATAAAAGATATGCAACCATTTTTGCAACAAGCTTGGGAGAAGGCTGGTTTTAAAGAGTTTACTGAAATCCAAAAGCAAGCTGTTCCAACTATTCTAGAAGGACAAGATGTTATTGCTGAATCTCCAACTGGGACAGGTAAAACATTAGCGTATTTATTGCCACTTTTACATAAAATTAATCCTGAAGTGAAACAACCTCAAGTAGTAATTTTAGCACCGACGCGTGAACTTGTAATGCAAATTCATGAAGAAGTGCAAAAGTTTACCGCAGGTACTGAAATTTCAGGTGCTTCTTTAATAGGTGGTGCGGATATTAAGCGTCAAGTAGAGAAATTAAAGAAACATCCGCGAGTGATCGTTGGATCACCTGGACGTATTTTAGAACTAATCCGCATGAAGAAATTGAAAATGCATGAAGTGAAAACAATTGTATTTGATGAGTTTGATCAAATCGTAAAACAAAAGATGATAGATGCTGTGTCCGATGTAATTAAATCGACAATGCGTGATCGTCAAGTCGTATTCTTCTCTGCAACAATGACAAAAGATGCAGAAGAAGTAGCACGTGATTTTGCAGTTGAACCGCAATTGATTCGCGTAAAACGTACGGAAACGAAGAGTCTTGTTGAGCATACGTATATCGTTTGTGAACGTCGTGAAAAAAATGATTTTATCCGTAAAATTATGCATACTGGTGATGTAAAAGCAGTTGCCTTCTTAAATGATCCATTTCGGTTAGATGAAATTGCTGAAAAATTGAAATTCCGTAAGATGAAAGCAGCAGCTCTTCATGCAGAAGCAAATAAACAAGAACGTGAAGCAACGATGCGCGCATTCCGTCAAGGAAAAGTGGAAATTTTATTAGCGACAGATATTGCAGCACGAGGATTAGATATTGATGATTTAACACATGTTATTCATTTAGAATTACCAGATACGCTTGATCAATATATTCATCGTTCAGGACGTACAGGACGTATGGGTAAAGAAGGGACAGTCGTTTCCCTTGTAACACCGCAAGAAGAGAAGAAGTTACTTCAATTTGCGAAGAAGTTAGGTATTCAGTTCAATAAACAAGAAATGTTTAAAGGATCGTTTGTTGAATCGAAACCGAAAGCTCCAAAGAAAAAGAAACCTGCATTTAATGGGAAGAAGAAGCCTAGATAAATAAAAAAGACGTGGCTACGAATATTACGTAGTCGCGTCTTTTTTATTATCATTTAGGCGTAGACTGATTAGTGGTTAGCTTTTCTAAGGAGAACACACCTTTCTGAATAGAAGTTTCTATATATCCAATGATTTGATTCAGTGTAAATACTTGTAGGTTTGTAGATAAGTCTTGCTGTGAATATAGCATATCGTCAAAAACTAATGCTTTAAAAGAATAGATGTTTTCCTCTAGTACTTCTTCTATATCCACCAAATTCGATTTCTTATTCAAAATATGAAATAAGTTCTGATCTCTATCATAATAATGTAGCAATTTTCCGTTTAAAAGCTTAAAGTCGCGATGATACAGAGAAAGGAGATTTGGATCGTAATCTATTCGATTTTTGAGCCATGGAAGATAAAATCCTTGTAGCCACATTTCATCAGCAATGAGATGTGTATAGTACCCTAATATGAAAGGGGAATTTTTATAAGCTTTATATTTATGAAGAAATGCTTCATAATCAATCCTTCTTGTGTAGTTCTTTACTGTACCTGTATAAAAGTGTGATATTTCTTTTTCGTTTTTTGAATGAACTGCATCTGCAGCAACTCCTCCGAGGAGGAAGGAAGTTTTGTCCTGAATAGCCAATTTCTCTGCAATACAATTCGCAAGAATTACATGCATAATTCTTGAGCCCATATAAAACACCTCTAACGAAGATTGTATGGTGTTAGCCGAACATCTAATATAATCTTTCCTGTACTTTGTCTACTTTCAACCCATTCATGTGCTTTTCCTGCATCTTGAAGAGAAAAATGTTTTCCTACTTTTATTTGTAAGTTACCGTTACTTAAATAGCGAAATACTTGCTTGGCAGTATGCTGAAGTAAATGGGGATGTTTTTTTCGAGTTGTTCCAAAGCTAAATCCGAGAATAGATCGGCAGCTTGTATGTAAATCTTTTGTTTGAAATGCTCCGATATCATCGCTTGCATTTCCAAAATGGACAAGGCGCCCATAGAACGCAAGACATTGTAAGCTTCTCTCGGATACAGTACCAGAAATAGAATCTAATATAACGTCTGCACCTTCTCCATTTGTGAGTTCGTTTACTTTATGTACAAAATCTTCTTCCTTATAACAAATAACATGATCTGCCCCGGCTTCTAAGGCAATTTTCTTTTTCGCTTCATTTCCAACTGTTCCAATGACTTTTCCAGCACCAAAAATTTTAGCAAGTTGAATGGCAGTCGTGCCAATTCCTCCTGCAGCTGCATGAATAAGAACTGTTTCGCCTTGTTGTAATCTTGCAACATCTGCTAGAAGTTTATAGCTTGTAAAGGAAACAATCGGACAGGCTGCAGCAGTTTCAAAATCAATTTCATCTGGTAATACAAAAGTAAGCTCTTCATCTGCTGCAACATATTCAGCATAAGACCCGTTAAGTGGAAAAGCAATAACGCGCTGTCCCACTTTAATATTTGTTACGTTAGAACCAACTTGTTCCACAATTCCAGCAGCATCTATACCAGGTACAAAAGGAAGATTTCCTGTCTCTTTTTTTCCATATCGAGATTTAATGTCAGCAAAATTAACACTCGCTGCAACAACGCGAATTAAAACTTGCTTGGCGTTGATAGACGGTATAGGTATGTCTGTATACTCCATTACTTCAGGACTCCCAAATGCAGTTACAACAATGGCTTTCATGATATGTCCTCCTACAATAGATTCTATAGTTTATTTTAAACGGCCATTATAAATTGGAAAATTATATAATAATTATCAAGAATTATAAGGAAGCATTATGAAACAGGTGCTATTAATAAATTTCCTATAGAAAAAGAGTCCATGTTAAGAAACGGACTCTTTTGTGTTATAGCGACAAATATTTTCTTGTGAGCAGTAAGACTGTTCCTTCAAGGTAGTAAAATTTGAAAGAGTCAAACAGGTTGTAACGATCAGGTCAGTGGGAATAAAAAACATTGATGAGATGTTTACTTTATCCCGCTATTCACGGGCAGTAAGACTCCCATCTCAAGATTGAGAGAAAAGCGAAGAAGGTAGGTGGGGAATAACTGCCCGTAAAAGCCCAATTGGTTCAACTAACCATCAGTGGGGGATGAAGAAAACCCCCACTGATGGAAGTTTCACTTTATAGTTTTCTTTGTTTGTTCCAACTTTGTAAAATAATCAATAATTCCCATCGCACTAATTTCCATATCAAGTTTCAACAGATCATAAATAGAATGTGTTGCTGGGACGCCTTTTTTTGTAAGGTGCGATGACACTTTTTCCAGCAAGAGATTGGACAGTTGATGGCTTGCTTTTTCAAAGTCTTGTTCTTTTTCAAATATTTGCTTGCCGGCTTCAACAAATATATGGAGCCAATGTTCTAGCTGAGTGCAGATTTCAGAAACATGGGAAGAGGCGCCATAATGACCGAAATAAATGTAATCAACATTCATATTTCGAATGAGATCTTTTGAAGCTAACATAGCTTCAGGTTGAAACTGCGTAGGAGATGTTGTTGGTAAATAAAGTTCAACACCAGGTTCAGCCAATTGACGGTAATAAATACCAATCGTATCACCTGTAAATATACCATTTGTTAAGGAATCATGAATGCTAATATGATGCTTTGCATGGCCAGGTGTATCATAGAATGTAAGCGTTCGATTTTCTGCGATTTGCAGTGTTTCACCATCTTGTACGATGTGAACGCGTTCTTCTGGAATAGGCAAAATGGGGTGAAAAAGTTTATCAAATGAATCTCCGTAAACAGCTTTTGCACCTTGAATGAGTTTAGTCGGATCAACCATGTGACGAGCGCCTCGAGAATGAACGAATAACGTTGCGTTGGGGCATTTCTCCATCATTAAGCCAGCAGCACCAGCATGGTCAAGATGAACATGTGTGACAATAATATTTTTAATATCAACAAGCTGTATATTTAATTGTTTTAATCCATCTAAAAGATAAGGAAGAGAAGGTGCGGCGCACGTTTCAATTATAGTAATTTCATCACCAAGTAAGACATATGTACCTGTACGTTGTTCATGTTGTAAGTCGTGATCGTCGATGATATATAACTGTGAAGATATTTTCTCTACTTTTTTCAAACTTATCACTCCTTGTAATCTACTATTCTTTTATTATAAAAGAATAGGCAGAAAACGAAACATCGTTTTCTGCCTTTATGTAATATGTTTAGTTATTTTGTTGTTTACTGAGAGACATAATAAAGTATCCGACAAGGCCACCAATTGCTGGAACAGTAATCATTCCTGCTAGTGTAAAGTATTTGCTTAAGAAAATACCGTTAACATCCATAAACCATCCTAAGACAAATAACATCATCATGTATAGTACGAAATAAAATTCGCGATTAGAAAGCTTTTCACCTTGTGCAGTTTTCATTATCAACACCATCCTTACTTGTAATAATGGAATTGAAAATGTCACAATTTAGAAGATAAAATGTCACATTTTGTTCACATTTTTATTGTAAAACTTTCCAAGCGAAATGTCTAGTTAGTTGTGACAAATTTTTGAACAAAAATAAAGCGTTCACATTAGACAATAAAGAAAAAGCGTCTTATGATGAAAGCAAGAGTTACATGATAGGAGTGAAAAGGACATGACAATTTATGATTTTTCTGCAAAAACAATAACAGGAGAAGAAAAGTCATTACGTGATTATGAAGGAAAAGTAGTATTAATTGTGAATGTTGCCAGTAAATGTGGTTTTACACCACAATATAAAGGCTTGCAAGCTTTGTATGAAAAATATAAGGAACAAGGTTTTGAAATACTCGGATTTCCATGCAATCAATTTGGAGGTCAAGAGCCAGGAACAGAAGATGAAATTACGAGTTTTTGTGAACTAAATTATGGTGTGACGTTTCCGATGTTCGCAAAAATAGATGTAAAAGGGAATAACACGCATCCGTTATTTCACTATTTAACAGAGCAAGCGCCAGGGCTATTAGGGATGAAAGCGGTAAAGTGGAATTTTACGAAATTTTTAGTGGGGCGTGACGGCGAGGTAGTGAAGCGTTTTGCACCTAAGACGAAACCAGAACAGCTAGAAATGGAGATTGAAAAGGAAATATAGAGAAAAGAGGCCGATATAGAAGAGCCTCTTTTTTTGTTAGCTACCTTTTAAAACATAGATAACAGAGAAGAATTTTCATTGATAATAGAAGCATTCGAAAATAATATAGTAGTATAAGGATGTAGGGGGAAATAGTTTGAGAAAATTTATTTTTAGTATAGGATGTTTATTTATGATGTTAGCTGGTTGCAGTACGAGTAATTATGATGCACACGTTGAAGCAGGCATGAAAGTATTAAAAGATGAGAAGTATAGTGATGCAATTATGTGGTTTGAAAAAGCCAATCAAGAAAAGTCTACAGCTGAAACAAAAACTTATATGAAAGTTGCAAAATGGATGGAACAGGGTGCCACTGCATTAAAAGATGGAGATTATAAACAAACAATTGAAAATGCGAATCAAGTAATATATATGAAAAAAGATGCTACACTTGAAAAAGCTGTAAAATCAAATGCTGAAGAAATGTTGCAGAAGGCAAAAGATATAGAGAAAAAAGAAAAAGCGAGAGATGAAAAGAGAAAGGAAATAGATGAGAAAGGTATTGATAAAGCCATTAATGCGGTAGATAGTGTTGATCAAGTAAGAGAAAAGCAGAAGGAGATTGGAGAATCTTTAGATAAAGCCGAAAAAGCAACGGAAAAAATAGAAGCAAAGAAAAACTAACATGCAGAAACACCGAAGGCGCAAGAAACAAAGAATAAATTAAATGATAAACCGTTCGTTTTAAATGTTCATAGCGATTTTCCATAAGGATGTTAACAGTTAGAAGGGAAAATTGAAGGAATTATGGTAAAATAGAGGCTCTAATAGAAGAGCTTCTTTTTTGTATATTAATTTAATAAAAAAAAAGAAAAAGTTCACACGAAATACAAAAGTATTCGATACAATGTCTCGGTGAGAAAAAAGCCATAAATACATGAAGAGATATTCTATGTGTTCATTCAACAAATGTTCTAGTCAGAAAGGGAGAGAGAGATGAAGGAAGCGTTAAACAAACAATTTCAAAATATGCGCTTTATTTTGTTAACCGTTATTTTGATATGGTTAAAAACATATATTGTTACGCGATTTAGTTTTGATTTGAAGATAGATTCTGCTATGCAGGAATTTATTCTTTTTATTAGTCCGTTAGCATCTTCTTTGGTGTTAATTGGGCTTGCATTATTTGCGAAGGGACCAAAAAGGAATTATATAGCTATCATTATCGACATTATTATGACCATTATCCTCATTGGTAATGTAATGTTTTATGGTTTTTATAATGATTTTGTTACACTTCCAGTGTTAACGCAAACGTCGAATATGGACGGATTAGGATCTAGTATAAAAGCTTTGTTAGACATTAAGTTTTTATTAATGTTTGCAGATATTATCTTTTTATTTTACCTTGCTAAAAAGAAACCTAAATTTGCAAAAACAGAGCGTATTTCTGGCTCTATGAAGTCACTATACTTTTTAATCAGTATTGCTATTTTTATGGTAAACCTTGGTTTAGCAGAAAAAGAACGTCCTGAATTATTAACTCGTTCATTTGACCGCGTTATGATTGTGAAAAACCTTGGGATATATTTCCATCAAATGTATGATTTTGCATTGCAAGTAAAGACAAGCTCACAAAAAGTATTTGCTGATGGAAGTAAAATTCAAGAAGCAGAGAATTATATGAAAACAGTGGAAACAAAACCTGATCCAAATATGTATGGTATGGCAAAAGGAAAGAACGTTATTGTTGTTTCTTTAGAATCAACGCAGTCCTTTTTAATTGATTCTAAAGTAAATGGGCAAGAAGTTACACCTTTCTTAAATCAATTTAAAAAAGAAAGTTATTATTTCGAAAACTTTTATCATCAGACAGGACAAGGGAAAACATCGGATGCAGAGTTTATGATTGATAACTCATTATATCCGTTAGATCGTGGTTCAGTATTCTTTACGAATGCTAGTAATGAGTATATGGCAACTCCAGAAATTTTACATGAACAAGGCTATTATACAGCTGTATTCCATGCGAATAATGCTTCGTTCTGGAATCGTAATGTGATGTATCCATCCTTAGGATATGATCGTTTCTACAATGAATTGGATTATAACGTTACACCAGAGAATAAAATAGGATGGGGATTGAAGGATAAAGAATTCTTTGATCAATCAGTGGATAAGTTACAAAAGATTGATCAGCCGTTCTATGCTCGTTTTCTTACATTAACGAACCATTTTCCATTTACGTATGATGACAGTATAAAAATGATTGAACCATTTAATTCAGGCGACGAAACATTAGATAACTATTTTGTTACAGCGCGCTATGAAGATGAAGCTTTAAAAGAATTTATTCAACGTTTAAAAGACACTGGAATATATGACAACTCAGTTATCGTTTTCTACGGTGATCACTATGGTATTTCAGACAACCATAATCGTGCGATGGCACAATACTTAGGGAAAAATGAAATTACTCCATATGATCACATGCAGCTACAACGTACACCATTATTTGTTCATGTTCCAGGTCAAACAGAAGGAAAAACAATGACTGCTCCTGCTGGTGAAGTAGACGTGAAACCGACGATTCTTCACTTATTAGGAGTTGATACTTCTAATGATATTGAGTTTGGTCATGATTTATTTTCACCAGAGCGAGAACCGTTCGTTGTAGAACGTGATGGAAGCTTTATTACAGACAAATATATTTATTACAATAACACATTCTACGATCGTCTAACTGGTCAGGTCGCTCAAGTACCAGAACAAGAGGCAAAAGCACTTATTAATCGGGCACAGACAGAATTGAAAATGTCCGATAGTATTATTCAAGGTGACTTGTTACGTTTCTCAGATGCGGCGACTAAAGTGAAATCAGGAACAATCAAAACAGCGATTAAAGATGATAAGAAAGAATAAAGAATCATGAAAAAACCCGGTGCCTGAAAAAGGCATCGGGTTTTTGTTATATCTGTTAGTACTATGTTACGCAGAAATATAAAAAGGATTAAAACAGTTCTATAAAAGCATTTATTAAATAAAATATTTTTGCGGAGGAATCACCATGAAAAAGTCTAGCATAAAGGTTTTTTCTTAAGGTTCTGGGATCAAATTTTGCTCATGAACAATATAAAAAAGATGCAAAAAATGTGAAAAAGATTTTTGTGATAAAATAGATTATAGAAAAACAAAAAGCACCAAAATCCCTGTAAAACAAGGTTACTTGGCACTTTCATCGTTTGTATGTTTTACAAAATGAATAGTTTTAAAACTGTTCATTTTTTTCCCAAGATTCAACGATATAATGAGCAACTGTCGGGTTTACACCGCGGCCAATTAAGTACGTGATCGCCGCAATTTCAGTCATAGCGTGTGCTATGGAAGTATGTTTTGCTTCATTTACACCGTAGTCTACCCAAGGTTTTACGAGGCTTAATACAGGTTGTTTTAAGTGTTGAAATTGTGAAACATATTGTTGGATTTGTTGTTGTGTTGGCTCTGTTGGCGTTGTAGGGCTGGGCTGAGGGACACGTGAATCATAATAATACTGTTGGTGTGGTTGTTGCTCATAGTTAGATTGATAGTATGGTTGCTGTGGATAGGGCTGTTGCGGGTTATAGAACATTTTTTTTCCTCCTCCATGATACTAGTTACAACATATAGTATGGGCGGACGAGAAAATATGTGATGAAAAAAAGAGGGCGTGTTACAATAATAAATTGGGTGAAGATATTATGAAAAAACAAGAACAAATTGAAAAAACGATTACATTTGTAAAAGACATACTAGAAAAAGATGCAAGCGGACATGACTGGTACCATATTGAGCGTGTGCATAAATTAGCGATTGCATTATCTGAAAAGGAAGGCGGGCAGCGCTTTGTTATTGAAATGGCAGCTTTGCTTCACGACGTCGCAGATGAGAAGTTAAATGACAGTGAAGAAGCTGGTATGAGGAAAGTAACAGATTGGCTTGAACAATTAGAGATTATACAAGAGGATGTAGATCATATTGTTCATATTATTGCCAATATGTCTTATAAAGGTGGACACGGTGGAACGGTGGCAACGTTAGAAGGAAAAATTGTACAAGACGCTGATCGCCTTGATGCACTTGGGGCAATTGGAATTGCCCGGACATTTGCTTATGGAGGGGCAAAGGGACGTTTAATATATGATCCAAAAATTCCACCGCGTGAAGTGATGACGAAGGAAGAATATCGAAAAAGTGATGAACCATCGTTAAATCATTTTTATGAAAAACTGTTAAAGTTGAAAGATTTAATGAATACAGCTGCAGCGAAAGAAGAGGCGGAAGAACGTCATCGCTATATGGAGCAATTTATTGACCAATTTATGAAAGAGTGGAATGCACAAATATGAGAATGTTAACAGTCGAAAATATATCCAAATCATATGGGGAGAAACCGTTATTTAATGGTCTATCTTTTAGTATTGCTGAAGGGCAGCGTGCTGGTATCATCGGTGTAAATGGAACTGGTAAATCAACATTATTAAAAATTATTGCAGGTGTAGAAATTCCAGATACGGGAGAAATGACACATACGCGTGGTTATACGATTAGTTATTTATCACAGCAACCGGATTTTAAAGAAAACTTAACTGTACTTGAGCAAGTGTTCCATGGCGATACACCGTTAATTCGTCTTCTTCGTGAGTATGAGCAGACATTATTAAACTTAGAAAAAAATCCAACAAATGAAAAAGCGCAGGAAGCATTATTTGCAGTGCAGCAGCGTATGGATGCAATGAATGCTTGGGAAGCAAATGCAAATGCAAAATCGTTGTTAACAAAGCTTGGGATTACTGATTTTTCTGCGGCAGTAGGAAATTTATCAGGCGGACAGAAAAAGCGTGTTGCGATGGCGCAATGTTTTATTCAAACACCAGATTTATTAATTTTGGATGAGCCGACGAACCATCTGGATCATGAAACAGTAGAGTGGCTAGAAGAATATTTATCACGTTACACAGGTTCCGTTTTACTTGTTACGCATGATCGTTATTTCTTAAATCGTGTAACGAACCGTATTTTTGAATTAGACAATGGTAAGTTATATAGCTATGAAGGAAATTACGGTGCCTTTTTAGAAGCGAAAGCACTTCGAGAAGAACAAGAAATTGCACAGGAAGCAAAGCGTCAAAACTTATATCGCCGTGAACTTGCGTGGATTCGCCGCGGTGCAAAAGCTCGTTCTACGAAGCAAAAAGCACGTATTCAGCGTTTTGAAGATCTGCAAAAGAAAGAAGGACCAACAGCAAAACAAAACGTTGATATTGCACTTGGCGGTAGTAGATTAGGAAAGAAAGTACTTGAATTAAAAGATGTGACAAAAACATTCGGGAATAAAACTGTTCTTCATGATTTCCAATATATTGTGAAACCAGGGGATCGTATCGGTATTATCGGTGCAAATGGTAGCGGGAAATCTTCTCTATTAAATATGCTAGCTGGGAAAATCACACCAGACAGTGGTGAGATTGAAGTAGGACAAACAGTAAAAATCGCATACTATACGCAAGAAAATGAAGATATGAACTTAAATCAGCGTATGATTGAATATATTAAAGAAGCAGCTGAAGTCATTCATACGACAGATGGAAAAACAATTGGTGCTTCGCAAATGCTAGAGCGCTTCTTGTTTGAGCCGCACACACATGGTACACCGCTTAATAAATTGTCAGGCGGTGAAAGAAGAAGACTGTATTTACTGCGCATTTTAATGGGAGAGCCGAACGTTCTGCTTCTAGATGAGCCGACAAACGATTTAGATACGCAAACATTAACAGTGCTTGAAGATTATTTAGAAGAGTTTCCTGGTGTTGTGATTACCGTATCGCACGATCGATACTTCCTTGATAAAATCGCAGAAGAACTTTTTGTTTTTGAAGGTAACGGTCACGTTCGGGTCTTCTTTGGTAGTTATAGCGATTATTTAGATGAGAAAAAAGAACAAGAAGCACTGTTAAAAGCAGAAGTGCAGAAAGAAAAGAAAGTAGAAGAGGCTCCAAAACAGCAAAGGAAACGTAAACTTTCCTATAATGAACAGCGTGAATGGGAAACAATTGAAGATAAGATTGCAGAGTTAGAAGCGAAAATTGAAAGTATTGCAGCAGAATTAGAGAAAGTTGGCGCTGATTATACGAAAGCACAGCAGCTTTCTGAAGAGCAGCAACAAACAGAAGAAGAATTAGAGCAAACAATGGAGCGCTGGAGTGAACTATCTGACATTGTAGAAGGGTTAAAATAAGAACAAGCTGCATATGTTGAAAAATAAAGGGAAAATATTTACACTATTGGTAGAAAATATTTTAGGAGGGAAATCATGCGAACATCTAATCCAATGTTAAAGAAAGAGGCGTTTCGGAAAGAGGGCGTAAGTACTTCAGCGATGACAATCGGTGGTACAGTTGGTAAAACGTTTATTATGCTCATATTGTTATTAGGAACGTCTGTGTACGCATACATGCAGATGATAGAAAATAAGATGCAACCACCAGTATTAATTGGTGCTTTAATTATAGCGGCGATTGTAGCGCTTGCTTCGGCATTCGTACCGCGTATTTCACCAATTACAGCACCGATTTATGCAGCTGTGGAAGGGATTGTATTAGGAAGTATTTCTGCTATGTATACAATACGTTTTGGTGATTATATCATTTTACATGCAGTGTTACTAACCATTTCTATTTTACTAGCAATGTTAGTGTTATATGCAACGCGTGCTGTGAAAGTAACGGATAAGTTCCGTACAGGTGTTATGGCAGCAACGCTTGGGATTATGATTATGTATTTAATCGTTTTAGTTCTACAATTATTTGGCGTGGCAGTACCATTCTTACATCAAGGTGGAACAATTGGCATGATCGTTAGTGCAGTTGTGATTGTTGTTGCCGCGTTAAACTTAATGCTAGACTTTGATTTCATTGAAGGCGGTGCGCGCGGCGGTGCTCCGAAGTATATGGAGTGGTACGGCGCATTAGGATTAATGATGACATTAGTTTGGTTATACCTAGAAATTTTACGCTTCGTTTCTTATTTTGTAAAAAATGATTAAAATGGTGAAATCCTGCATGTTTGTATCATGCAGGATTTCTTTTTTGAAGTTTTATCGAGATAAAGATGATTTTTTCTTATGCAAAAATATCTTTTTATATTTTTTACCACATGCTTCGTTTTTTCTACAATAAAGAAAAAAGAAGAGGTGAAGCAAATCGCATGATGAATATTCTCTGTACATAGTTATAGTCTACTTGACTTTAATTTTTAGACTATCTAAACAGCGAAAAAGAACAAGAAACTAAAACGAACAGTTTAGTAAACGTCTTTTAATACCTAAATACTTAAGAGATGGCCTCGGTTATAGTACAGGGGCCATCTTTTTTAGTGTCCATTGATAACAATGATGATTACGAGCTATGGTAATGATTTAAAGAATGAACAGCCAAGTCTGAAAACAATAAAAAATATTTTAAAGCTCTCTTTTCAAATTTATTTCTTTAACGGATTTTTGAGTGTGCCTATATAATAATATTTTTCTGAAATAAGAACGTCCCTTAAAAATGGTTAAATAGTTTTTTGTATTTCCATATTTTAATTCTATGCAAATCCTCGAGCGTTTTTTCTGTACTAAAATTCACCAAATCCTTATCTTACATAACCATCAAGTGATATGGCTATTTTAAAAAGGATGAATTCTATGTCTTTTATAGATTATTACATTGAATATGGGAAAGAAGGAAATTTTTATGGCTAACACAAAAAAATTAACACTTTTTGGGTTGATTGGTATTACAATGGCTTTTTTTGGAACGGTACGAAGTGTGCCGACTCTTGCAATTACTGGTTGGACCCAAATCTTCTATATGGTGATAGCTGCGTTTGCATTTGCTCTCCCTATTGCATTAATGTCAGCTGAGCTTTCAACGGCTTTCCCTGAGGAAGGCGGACCTCAAGTCTGGGTGAAAAATGGTTTAAGTGAGAAATGGGGATTTGTTACCTCATGGTTATTATGGGTTCAAATGTTTTTCGGGATGGTAATGGTTGCGTCAACTGTTGGTGTTCTATTCGGTTACGTTATTAATAAACCAGCATTATCTTCAAACAACTACTTTATTTTTGCCGTAATCTTAATTTCATACTGGAGTGTGACTTTATTAAACCTTAAGTTTGATATGGTAAAAGTTGCGGGTAACTGGGGCGCTGTTATTGGTGTGTACATTCCGTTTGTCATTCTTGTTATTATAGGTGTCATTTATATGATTAAAAACGGGATTCAAGCTAATAGTTATTTAGGGGGTTTTAAGCCGAGTGACCTTATTCCTAATTTTAAGGACTTAGGAAGTTTAACTTATTTATCAGGAATTATCTTTATTTTTGCAGGAGTAGAAATTTCATCTGTACATGCGAATAATATTGACGATCCAAAACGGAACTATCCAATTGCTGTTATCACTTCTGTTATTTTATTAGCAATTTTTAATATCATTGCTGGTTTAACAGTTGCAAATGCGGTACCAAAAGGTAAATTGGAGCTTGCCAATATTACACAGCCATATATGATTTTCTGTAACGATTTAGGTATTCCATCTATCGTTGTTAACATCATTTCTTTAATGATTTTAATTGGTGTATTAGTGCAGCTAAGTGCATGGGTACTTGGACCAAGTAAATCTATGATTAAAGTGGCAGAGGAAGGGAATTTGCCGAAGTTCTTCCAAAAGAGAACAGAGAAAGATATTCCAATTACTTTTGTGATGATTCAAGCAATTGTAATTTCGTTAGTATCTATCTTATATATAGTAGTTCCAGATGTTAACAGTGCCTTCTTAATTATAACAATTACAACAACGATTTTATATTGTGTTGTGTATGTTTTAATCGCTATTTCAGCCGTTCGTTTGCGCTATAAGATGGCAGATCTTGATAGACCATTTAGATTAGGAAGTAAAGGGAATGGATTAATGTGGACGGTCTCTATTCTTTCAATGATAAGTATTGTTTTTACAATTATTGTAAGTATTATTCCGCCATCTATTTTAAAGCCAAGTCAATATACTGGATATGTTATTTATCAAGTGGCCGCTACAGTAGTAATGATTGGTATAGCACTTATCATCAACAAATTTAAAAAACCAGAGTGGAAAAAAGATAACGACCCACCGGGGGATTTAAAGAAATCAAGCTAAAGAGCCCATAAATATTTGGTACGTATTCCTTAAATTTGAGTTAGCTTATTTGACTAACAATGTTTTATACCCTGTTTTATACCCTGTTTTTGATGACAAATATTAATTTATGTGTGAATTTTTGTGCGGTAAAACCTAAAAATAATAACGTATTTTGTATCGAAGTTGCTTAGGAAAATATGTGAGATAATTTGGAGGAAATGAAAAATGAACTATAAAATTCCGGATATTAATTTAAAAGCACTATTCTTAGGTGATAAAGGTGAAAATGCCGACTTATTTAAAGAGCTGTTAATCAAAATGGTAGATGAACATGTAGGTTGGCGTCAAAATTACCAACCACAAGATTTACCAGTAATTACTCCGCAAGATAAAAGTTCACAAAGTTTTGAAGAAACTGCAGATCATATCCGTAGTGTAATGGATTTATTATCATCAAAACTTCGTACCAATTCATTACCATGGCATTCGGCGGGGCGGTTTTGGGGACATATGAATTCCGAAACATTAATGCCAGCTATTATTGGGTATACAGCTGCAATGTTATGGAATGGGAATAACGTGGCATATGAATCTTCCCCTGCCACTTCTCAAATGGAAGAAGAAGTAGGACATGAATTTGCTGCTCTTATGAGCTATAAAAAAGGTGAGAGTTGGGGGCATATTTGTGCGGATGGTTCGATTGCTAATCTAGAAGGCCTTTGGTATGCAAGAAACATGAAATCTCTTCCTTTAGCGGTTAAAGACGTAGCTCCTCAATTAGTGGAAAATAAATCAGATTGGGAATTATTAAACATGACTACAGAAGAGATATTAGATATTATGGAAAAAATTCCTGAAAAAATTGATGACATAAAAGCACATTCTGCGCGTAGTGGTCAACATCTACGAGAGCTAGGTAAATGGTTGATTCCACAAACCAAACACTATTCTTGGCTAAAATCAGCGGATATTATTGGTATTGGCCTAGATAATGTGGAAGCAATTGATGTTGATCATAACTATCGAATGGACATTGGCAAACTCGAAGAAAAAATCCGAGAATTGGCTGCAGAAAAAATACCTATTCTTGGTGTGGTAGGCGTTATTGGTACAACAGAGGAGGGACAAGTAGATCGTATTGATAAAATTGTTGAGCTACGTGAAAAATTAGCAAAAGAGGGTATTTATTTTTACATTCATATAGATGCTGCTTATGGTGGGTATGCTCGATCTATTTTCTTAGATGAAAACAATGAATTTATTGATTATAACAAAATTGATGAAGTGTATGAAAAATATGGTATTTTCAATGAGAAAAATAAATGGCTGACTGAAGATATTTACCATTCTTTCAAAGCAATGATGCACGCTGAAACGATTACGATTGATCCACATAAAATGGGATATATCCCTTACTCAGCTGGTGGGATTGTAGTAAAAGATATTAGAATGCGTGATGTCATTTCTTACTTTGCAACATATGTGTTTGAAAAAGGAGCCGATATTCCTGCATTACTTGGTGCATATATGCTTGAAGGTTCTAAAGCGGGGGCAACTGCAGCCTCAGTTTGGACAGCCCATAAAGTATTACCATTAAACGTGACTGGTTATGGAAAATTACTTGGTGCAAGTATTGAAGGAGCTTACCGTTTTTATCATTTTTTACAGGATAAACAATTTAAAGTTGGGGATAAAACGATTAAAGTTTATCCATTAACAAAACCTGACTTTAATATGGTTGACTATGTGTTTAATGAAGAAGGAAACACAGATTTAGCAAAAATGAACAAATTAAATCATGATTTCTTTGGTGAAGCTTCTTACGTTAAAGGGAATATATATCACAATGAATTTATCACTTCTCATACAGATTTTGCTATCCCTGACTATGGAAACAGCCCACTTCCATATGTGAAAAGTCTTGGATTTAGTGAAGGAGAATGGGATAAGGAAAGAAAAGTAACAATACTACGAGCTTGTGCATTATCTCCGTACGCTCATGATAAAGATGTATTCGATGAATACGCTAGTAAGATTGAAAGCGCAATTCAAGAAAAGCTTGAAATCATTTACAATGTGGAAAAGAAAAGTAATGATGAGACATCTGTTTAAGATGCAGTATACGATATACGTTGAGGAAGCACAGTAGCTATCGATACTATTGCTGAGAGCAATAGTAATGGTACAATCTGGGTGGTAATACGATTAAGAATGGTCCTTATGTATTTTTTAGACATAGGGACTTTTGTTTTTAGACAAACTAAAAGAGTAAATTCTTAAAAATTAAAGGAGCTAGAAAAGCATGAACATCATTGACGAATTAGAATGGCGTAATGCTATTAACCAACAAACGGACGCAGAAGGGCTACGTGAATTAGTAGAAGAGAAAAAAATCTCTTTGTACTGTGGGGTCGATCCAACAGGTGACAGCATGCATATTGGACACTTAATTCCGTTTATGATGATGAAACGTTTCCAGTTAACTGGGCATCATCCAGTTATTTTAATTGGAGGAGCAACGGGAACAATCGGTGATCCAAGTGGACGTCAAACAGAAAGACAACTTCAAACATTAGAACAAGTGCAGCATAATGTTGAGGCGTTAACAGAGGAAATGCAAAAGTTATTCGACTTGGGCGGAAAGAGCGAAGTGAAAATGGTAA